>JBEBVI010000347.1:0-4898 GCA_040392805.1 Taibaiella helva | reverse complement strand
ACTAAACTGCCATTAAGTCGTACAGGATAACCCTAATGCAAAATCTGGGTTAAACTGATCACTAAAATACGCCACAATATGAAAAACAAAGTCCTGGGACTAAAAGAAAAGTTCATGCTGAAACGAAGGGCCTTGGTAGAAACAGTTATAAACCTGTTGAAAGATTTTCAGGACTTGTGGCATACCCGGCATTGTGGTGTTGCTAACGGGTTTAACAATATGCTCGCTTGTCTTGCAGCTTATTATTTTAGAGAGATAAATCTATTGCAAAATCAAATAAACGAGATTTTTGGTTAGTTATGGCTCATTAGGCTTGTTGAACTCAGATTATGCTGTACACCGCGTAAAAATATGCGATCATTATTTTTCATTGCTTGTTTGAGGCTGTCTAAAAAGGTCGTCATTTCGAGCGAACCCCGAGCTTACCGAGGGGGAAGTCGAGAACTTTTCTCACCGAAGGTAAATCTCACAAGTGTAATCAAATGATTAGGAGATTCCTCCATTCCGCTCCGCTCCAGTCGGAATGACGACCATATAGAAACCTATGCACAAATTACCCGGTTAGGAATATAATTATAATTATAGCTCCGGATGCACCACCTTTAATAATCTTAGGTATAGCTGATCCGGTGTAATAGAAGGATGTTGCCAGTTATAAAAAATAACGAAAGTAATGTCCTTCGTTTTATGATGCATCATAATAGATGTATAGCCGGGTAAGCCGCCGTTATGCCCCCACATATCATTTCCATAAGTAAATATCCCCTGCCCGTACACGGCTGAAGATCCGGGTATACCGTTCCCGATAAACCGCTGTTCCTGCATCCCGGCCGACAAAAGACTTCCGCCAATAAGATGCTCTACCCAGCTTTTCGTATCCATTACGCTGGCAATAATACCACCCGCTGCCCAGGCCCAGGATACATTATAATATTCCGTTACATCATCAGTATATTGTGTAGAGTCGGTAAAATTAGCATACCCGCTAATACCTCCCGGCGACATATGCTGGTCAGATGCCAGCACCACAGTTGTCAGACCTAATTTATCACTGATGCGCATCTTAATATTATCAGCTAAGCTCATTCCCGTCAGCTGCTCTGCGATGATGCCCAGTATAACTGTATTGGTATTGCTGTAGCTCATCTGTGTTCCCGGGGTAAACAGGTAGTCATGTTGCTTGGCTATGGCTACCAGCTCTTCCGGCTCCCAATGCTTTAACGGTGTCTGGTCCAGCACTTTTCCAAAAGTATCCGTCGCCGTATAATTAGGTATACCGCTCGTCATATTACCAAGCATGCGCAGGGTAACTTCGTCGGCCCTCGGATAGTCCGGCATATATTTACTGAGCTTGTCATCCAGGCTCAGCTTGCCTTCTTCTGCCAGCTGCAGAATGATGGTCACTACAAAAGACTTGGTATTGCTACCGATGCGGAAAGGGCTCAGCGGCTGCATTGCTTCCTGCCGGGCCAGATTGCTGTAGCCTTTTCCCTTTAAATAGGAAAAGCTTTTTTCACCCGACCATATTCCAACAACCATTCCCGGCAGGGAAGAGTTAGCCAATACCGAATCACAGATACGATCTATTTCCGTTGTCAGCTCTGTATTGCTGTCCGGCTTTACATTTTTGTCTTTACAGGCGTTTGCAAACATCAGTATCCCGCCAAGGAGAATGAGAATAAGAGAAGATGGAATGCGATTCATATTTTTGGTTTATCAATCGAAGTTAAAGTGTTTTCTCTGAATATTATAAATAGATTTTTAATTTGAATAAAATCCGGCTTATTTCTTTTGCCCGCCTACCGGAACCTATTTTAAAGTGAGTTCGATGACTAAAGGATTGATAGTTATTATTCTATGCAGTTTTCTGATTGAAAAACAAAAGCTAAGCCTTAGATTTGTAATATGAAACAAAAACTACTATCCAAATGATGAAACCTCAACACGATGGTTCTTCGGGCTAAAATTGCATCTGATAATCAATGATGTGAGAGAACTGCCGGCGGTGAGTTTTGCAAGTGGTAATGTGAGTGACAACAATAAAGCAGTAATGCTACAGCTAAGCCGCAATATAGAAGCCGGTACAATATTTACGGTCGTCGCGAGAAAAAAATTCAGCCCTGCTTTATGACCATAAATGCAGCATAAACATATATAGTATCACACATTTTTTCCTACTAAACATTTGTACAATACATCACCGGATCAAACCTAACTGCATACCCTTCTTCACCAATCCCACCACATTCTTTACACCAAACTTATAAAATAAATTGATCCGGTGATTTTCTACCGTACTTACCGTAATAAAAAGCTTTTTCGCTATTTGCTGACTCGTCATTTCTTCAGCTATCAGCTCCAGGATCTCCTGCTCCCTTTTAGTCAGCGTAGGCATACTACTGCTCGGGCTGTCGCTCAGTATACCATAAAACAAAGTATCCTTAAGCGTATGATCTATATACTTCTCACCCCGGCTAAGCTTCGTAATGGCTTCTATCAGCTGGCTCTGGTCGGCACTCTTAAGTATGTACCCGCTTGCGCCATTCTTCAACATATTGCGGACATAAAAAGGATGGTCCATATTGGTCAATGCTAAAATAGCGATCTGCGGATAGCGCTCCGTGATCTGCTTAGCCAGCTCATCACCCTGAATACCCGGCATCTGGATATCCAGCAAAAGTACATCCGGAAGCTGAAGACGCAAGTTGTTGAACAACACCTCGGCACTGCGGCTGACATGTATCAGCTCCATATCCGGATGATCAGACAATATCCTATCCATCCCTTTCAAAACTATAGGATGATCATCTACTATACTCACTTTTATTTTCATATAGAAGAATTATTTTTTGCAGATATTTCAAAATATACAACAGTTCCGCATCCGGGCTCTGACCTGAAGCTGAACTGACCTTTAAGATGACTGATGCTTCTTCTTATGTTTTGTAAGCCCATACCCTGTGCATACTTCAGCTTGCCAGTATCCATACCACAGCCGTTATCCTCTATGGTGGCACTTAATATATCACCATGGCAGCTCAACTGTACCAATACGAATGTCGGATGTGCATGCTTCACTATATTATGTATCAGCTCCTGTATGATCCTGTATATGATCAGTTCCAGGTTTTTATCCAGAGTTCCGATATACCCGATATACTGGTATTCAATTTTGAACAGTCCCGTTCGCTGGATATTGTCGCAGAACAAACGAATTGCTTCGGCCAGCCCATACCGGAGCAGCAATTCGGGCATCAGGTTATGTGCCGTACTGCGCAACTCCTTCAGGGTATGATCTAAAAGCGCCAGCACTTCTTCATAATCTTTTTCTTCTGCCGGGCCTGCAGGGCGTTGGTGCAGGGCACTCAGCCAGACTTTAGCCGTAGACAAGGCTCCGCCTATATTATCATGCAGCTCATGGGCAATACGTGCACGCTCATTCTCCTCTCCTCTCATCATGGATTTCCAGGCGATGATCTCCGACTTCTGATTTTGGATCCGTTGCTGGTTTTTAAACAGTATAAAACCTATAAGACCAAGCACCAGGCTGCCGGAAAGTATACCATAAGCCTGCAGATTCTTCCTCCTGATAATCTCAGCCTGCCTGCTGATCTGCAATTCTCTTTTGGCGATCTCATGTTGCTTTTTTTCATTTAAAAAATCACGTTCTAAACGTTCCACTTTCTGCGACGTTATTTTCCCCGACTGTTTGTTCTCCGTTTCCGTCATTAGCTCATAGTATTTCAGTGCCTCCCGGTAATTCCCCGTTCTTTTTGCTACAAGGCTTAAAGCTTCATAAGCATCCGGAAGTAACTTCGGAGCCACCCTTTCCGCATCCCGCTCCGCCTTTTTTAACACATCGGATGCTTTGGCATATTGGCTCAACCCCAAATATGCCCAACCCTTATTCAACAATATAATCACCTTACCCGCTCTGCTCAGAGAATGGATACTTTCTGCTTCTTCGGCATATTGTAAAGCCTCTATGAAATTACCTGCTGTTCTTGCGCTCTTGGATAACTGGTTAAGCCCGTGCTCCTGTATTACACTTAAGCCGTACTTTCTTCCCAGAAAGATCGCATTTTCAAAATATTGGGCATGATCCGGCTGGCCTAATTCCAGATAAGCCTCACCCTTATTGAGCAATACAGTAGCCAGAAGTGGATAATTAACTTTATCAAGCGCTTCCTGCTCTGCCCTATCTAAATAATAAAGCGCCTCGGCCGCTCTGTTCAGTTTAATCAGTACGCCTCCAATGTTCTGATATACCATACCCGGTGATGCGCCTGAACTATCTTTCTTATATAGCGCTAATGTATTCAGATAATACTGCATTGCTTTCTCATAATCGCCTTTAGATTGATATAAATTACCCAGATTAAGTTCTATTCCTACTCTATCCTGGCTTGTACCTGTCTTTGATGCCTCGTTTAAAAGCGCTTCGGATTGTATATAGTGCCCCATCAGGTAGTAATAGTAACTTAAGCCTAATGCCGCTTTGGTAGCGCCATATCTGAAACCCACAAAACGACTCTGATCAAAGGCATCTTTATACAGGTTGAATGCTATATCCGTATTGGTATAGTCTACATTCAAAAGCGAATCAGCACGCTGAATGCTCATTAATATACGGCTGGTATCTTTATCAATATGTCTCACACCAATTTGCTCACCCCCCTGAGCATTTACATAACAAATGCCCGGGCGACTAAGTGTGGCAATTAATAAGAATATCGCATACCAATATCTGTTCATTATCTTAAAGCCTTA
The DNA here is from genome assembly GCA_040392805.1 of Taibaiella helva. Taxonomy (GTDB): domain Bacteria; phylum Bacteroidota; class Bacteroidia; order Chitinophagales; family Chitinophagaceae; genus Taibaiella; species Taibaiella helvus_B. The sequence continues at coordinate 128 of JBEBVI010000347.1, read as the reverse complement.
CAATACAATCTCACCGACCGACAGGCCGGTATTTTCTTTCCAGGTATAAAACAAATAAAAATCAACAAATAATCCTACATCATATACAAAAGCAGGGGTATACCCCTGCAGAAAAATAAGCAGAATAC
>JBEBVI010000346.1:0-4918 GCA_040392805.1 Taibaiella helva | reverse complement strand
TATTTAATTCAGAAATTTTTGCAACATCTTTAGCTTCAACAGCTTTAATATACTCGTCCATCAGGATCTTATAATCTGCCAGTCCTTTGTTTACCTCTTCGTCAGAGAAAGTAGGAACATCATTAGAAGCCATAGAAGCTTCAGGAACTGTTTCTTCGGGAAGAACTTCTTCTGTAGATACTGTTTCCGTTGTAGCGGCATCTTTATTTTCTCCGCAGGAAACTAAGGTGGCAGCAAAGAAAGCAAAAGCTGCGCAGGATAAGATTACTTTTTTCATAATTGTAAATTTTTAGCAAAGTTATCAGCTTTACCCGCACATCAAAACCGGAGGGCATTTTTGGCATAAAATTAAGATTTAATATGCGCTGCCATTATTAGGAATAAGTGTAATTTCTTTTGCAAAACCCCCTATTTATAAGTATCTTTGCATGATATATTTTAACACAAGCCACTTGACATTTTTAGTCTTTTTACGAAGTGGATGTTTCATAAAATTTGTTTTCAGATCTTATAATGAGTACAGAAAATCAGGAACTATTAACACCGGCTGCGCCTGGTTACGGAGCAGATAGTATTCAGGTATTGGAAGGCCTCGAGGCCGTGAGGAAACGTCCCTCAATGTACATTGGAGATATTGGTGTAAAAGGATTGCACCACCTGGTATACGAAGTAGTAGATAACTCGATAGATGAAGCGCTGGCCGGATATTGTAAGAATATTACGGTTACTATACTGAAGGATAATTCCATAGAAGTAGACGATGACGGCCGCGGAATCCCTACCGGTATTAATAAGAAAGAAGGTAAGTCCGCTTTGGAAATGGTAATGACCATGCTGCATGCCGGTGGAAAATTTGACAAAAATACCTATAAGGTGTCCGGAGGCTTGCATGGTGTGGGGGTAAGTTGTGTGAATGCGCTGAGCGATCCTTTGCATGTTACCGTTTTTCGTGAGGGACAGGTATTTGAGCAGGAATACCGTGCCGGTATACCGCAATATGACGTGAGAACCATAGGGACAACCGAGCGTACCGGAACGGTTGTGCACTTCAAGCCCGACCAGACGATCTTCAAAGATACCGTATACAACAGGGATATACTTGCCGGCCGTTTAAGAGAGCTTTCTTTCTTAAATAAAGGCATACATATTACACTTATTGACGAGCGTGCGGATGAGGAGAACGGCGAAACGCGTGAAGAACACTTTTATAGCGAAGGCGGTATTATTGAATTTGTTCAACTATTGGATACCAATGGTAAAAGAGAATCTTTACTACCGGTACCTATATATGCTGAAGGCCACGATAGCGGAACAAACGTGATGGTGGAAGTAGCTCTTACTTATAATACTTCCTTCAATGAGCATATCTTCTCCTACGTTAATAATATTAATACAATAGAAGGTGGAACCCACGTTGCGGGTTTCAGAAGAGCTATTACGCGTGTATTTAAGGCGTATGGCGACAGGAATAAATTGTTTGAAAAGGCAAAAGTGGAAATTACCGGAGATGACTTCCGGGAAGGCCTTACTGCAATAGTTTCCGTAAAAGTACCGGAGCCGCAGTTTGAAGGGCAGACGAAGACCAAATTGGGTAATAATGAAGTGAGTGGTGTGGTGGATGTCAATGTGAGCCGCATCCTGGACGCCTACCTCGAAGAACATCCCAAGGCGGCAAAAATCATTATCGAAAAGGTAATCCTGGCGGCCCAGGCGCGTGCTGCAGCGGCAAAAGCCCGCCAAATGGTGCAACGGAAAAGCGTTTTGACCGGTGGCGGATTGCCTGGCAAGCTGGCAGATTGCTCAGAGAAAGATCCGGAACAGTGCGAATTATACCTCGTCGAGGGAGATTCGGCAGGCGGTACGGCAAAACAGGGTCGCGACAGGAGCTACCAGGCCATTTTGCCTCTGAGAGGTAAAATACTGAACGTGGAAAAAGCGCAGGAGCATAAGATATATGAAAATGAAGAGATAAAGAACATGTACACCGCACTCGGTGTCACCGTAGGTACCCCCGAAGATCCAAAAGCACTGAACCTTTCCAGGCTACGTTATCATAAGATCATTATCATGACCGATGCTGATGTGGATGGATCTCACATTGCTACGCTTATACTTACGTTTTTCTTTAGATATATGACTTCGCTGGTAGAACAGGGATATGTATACCTGGCTCAACCGCCGTTATACTTAGTCAAAAAAGGTAAAGAGGCCATTTATTGCTGGACGGAAGAAGACCGTAAAGAGGCGGTCTATAAATTGGGCAACGGTAAAGAAGACAGCGTAAATATTCAACGATACAAAGGTTTGGGAGAGATGAACGCCGAACAGCTTTGGGAAACTACCATGAACCCCGAAACCCGTACCTTAAAACAAGTATCTATAGAAAGCGCAGCAGAAGCAGACCGGGTTTTTGCTATGCTTATGGGTGAGGAAGTAGGGCCGCGGAGGGAATTTATTGAAAAGAATGCGAGATATGCCCGTATTGATACCTGATGATCATTAACCGGGTTGGAAATAAAGAGAGGCTGTCCCTGAAATAAGGGCAGCTTCTTGTTTATCCGGCAGGCCGGTTTTATTTTAAAGTATATATTCAAAAAGGAATAAGATATTTTTACCTCATGGATTGGCGCTATGCTATTATTACACTGATTCTGACAGGAGCGATCCTTATCTATTTCCGTATTGCCATTCGCTATTCTATAATTGATAAGCCTAACCATCGTAGCTCGCACAATTATCTGACCATACGTGGTGGCGGGCTGGTTTTCCCGCTTGCCGTATTACTTTATTACCTTTTCTTCGGGAAAAATGAACCGGCTTCTTATACTTATTTATTGTCTGGCATGCTGGGCATTAGCCTGGTCAGCTTTTGGGATGACATAAGCAGCCTGCCTAATATACTCAGAATATCGGCGCACCTTATTTGTGTTTCCCTGCTGCTTTATGGTGTTCATTTTATACCGTCAGCTCCGGTCCCGCTCATCCTTCTGGCTTATATCCTGATCATCGGTACTATTAACGCTTATAATTTTATGGATGGCATTAATGGCATGACCGGTATATACAGCCTCGTGCTGTTCGGGTCTTTTTTTTATATAAATGAAAAAGTTGTATATTTTGCTGATGATAACTATATAGCAGCAGGTATTATGGCTTGCCTGGTATTCCTGTTTTTTAATTTCAGATCAAGGGCCAAATGCTTTGCCGGCGATGTGGGTAGTGTAGGCCTCGGCTATTGGATAAGCGGTCTTTTATTAATGTTAATATTAAAAACCGGTGAGATTAAATTTATTTTTTTTCTTGCTGTATATGGTGTTGATACCGTGTTTACTATTATTCATCGTTTATTTCTTCGCCAGAATATCTTCAAAGCGCACCGTCTGCATTTTTACCAGATATTAGTTAATAACTGTAAATTGCCTCACCGGCTTATTGCCTTGGTTTACGGTTTGATACAGGTAGCGATCAATATGATCATCATATCTACATCATGGGGGCCGGTAACCACTGCTCTGGCAGTATGTTTACCCTTGGCTATTATATACATAGCTGCGAAACCGTACTTGATGAAGTGGGAGCCGTATTTGAGTTAAAAATAAATTCAGGGTCGTACAGAACTTATAATTTAATTCCGGGTTTAGGTATAATGTCTGGTGAACCTTAAATTCTGTTAGGGTAAAATGTACCTGGCTGAACACTGTAGAATGATATTAATTGATCTGTTAAGTTTATAGAATTTCTTATGCGTTACTATATCATTGCGGGAGAGGCCAGCGGAGATCTACACGGCAGCAACCTTATTAAGGCTATATACCGGAGGGATGTACAGGCGGAGATACGTTGCTGGGGCGGTGATAAAATGCGTGAAGCAGGCGCCGTTCTGGTAAAGCATTACCGGGAACTGGCTTTTATGGGCTTTGTAGAAGTGGTGCGCCATCTGGGTACGATATTGAAAAATATACGTTTCTGCAAAGAAGACGTAAAAGCTTTCCGGCCGGATGTGCTGATCCTTATAGACTATCCGGGCTTTAACCTGCGTATTGCGGACTGGGCTAAAAAAAACGGGTTAAAAGTATGCTACTACATTTCGCCCCAGCTATGGGCCTGGAAAGAAGGACGGATAGAGCAAATAAGGAGAAATATAGACCGGATGCTGGTTATTCTCCCTTTCGAGAAAAAGTTTTACAGGAAACATGGGCTTGAGGTAGATTATATCGGCCACCCCTTAACCCAGGTGGTAGACGAAGAGATCCGGAAGAAACATACTGCATTGAGCGATAAACCGATAATAGCATTACTCCCGGGCAGCAGGGTACAGGAAATTAAAAAAAAGCTCCCGGTCATGTTATCGGTAGTGAAGCATTTTCCGCAGCATGTCTTTATCGTGGCCCAGGCACCCGGACAGGAAAAATCCTTTTATCAATCCATGATAAAAGATCTGCCTGTAGATGTAGTGCAGGGGAAGACCTATGAACTATTGAAGCAATCGAGTGCTGCATTAGTTACCAGTGGTACGGCTACTCTGGAAACGGCTTTGTTTGGCGTGCCCCAGGTAGTATGCTATAAAGGGAATTTTTTTTCTTACTGGCTTGCAAAGAAGCTGGTTAAGGTAAGGTATATTTCTCTTGTAAACCTGATATTGAACAGGCCGGCTGTAAAAGAACTGATACAAAACGATTTGACGGAGAATAACTTATTCGAAGAATTGAATAAGCTGCTGTACGATAATGAGTATAAAGAGGCGATGCAGAGCGATTATACGCAACTATGGGAAATTTTAGGGTCTTTAAATGCTTCGGAAGAGGCTGCGGAAAAGATTATAGAGATGGTATAGTAACGGTGTTAAAATCACTTCCCGGCCTCAAAGCCTGGGAGATATCTCTACTCCGGTCGACATGACGGTACTTCGGGAGGTTTT
>JBEBVI010000345.1:0-4921 GCA_040392805.1 Taibaiella helva | reverse complement strand
GCAAGGTAAAAATATACAAGAGTAAAGTAACCCAAGCTATTCCATAACAAACAATATACGCTGCTGTTTATGGCTTTAGTTCTCTTGTCCTAAATTAATATTTATTAATTAAACCATAATCATAAAAATCAAATGAGATCAACCGAATGTTTACATACCATCTTACTGACAATGGCCTTATTTATGGCGGTAGAGGAAACAGTACAGGCATATGCTCTTCACTCCTCAATAGCGCCTGGCCGGGAGCATACGCCTTTAAAATCCCAATACCTGCTTAAGGATCAGGTAAAAAAATATGACCAGCGCCCCTTTATACTGTTCCTGGAAAATAAAGGCCAGATTACGGATCAATATGGAAAACAACGAAAAGATATTGATTTCCGGCTTCAGGCAAATGGAATAAATGCTTTTATAGGAAGTGGTATGATTCATTATCAATGGAACCAATTTGTTTCAGATCATAAGCAACAAGAGGTAAAGGGCTTTTCATCAGCTTTAGAAATAAAAGCTTATCGCATGGATGTACGGCTTTTAGATGCCAACACGCATGTAAAGCCCATCACCGAAGAAAGGCAGGCTTATTTTGAAAATCATTATTTTCGGAATGAAGGGCGGGCAGGCAATGTACAAGCTTTTAAAAAAATAATATATCCTAATGTATATCCTCATATTGACTGGGTATTATACGTAAACGGAGACAAACTGGAATATGATTTTATAGTTCACCCGGGCGGCAAAGTAAGTGATATAAAGATTGCCTATGAAGGCTGCACCTCATTAAAAGTAAATAAAGACGGTAGTCTGACGGCACAATCACCAATGGGCAGTATTACGGAAAAAGCACCCTACAGCTACTTACCGGATGGCAAAACGGTTGCTTCATCTTTTGTAGTACAGGATAACATCATCAGCTTTAATACCGCAGCTTATAAAGGTACTTTAACCATTGACCCCGAAATCAAATGGGGTACCTATTACGGAGGTAGTGACTATGACTACGGTTATACCGTCTTTTGTGATAAGGCCGGACACGTATATATGACCGGGCAAACCAGCAGCGCTACCAATATTGCAACGTCAGGTACCTTTCAAACTACATTCAGCGGCGGAATCGATATGATGATTGTTTGCTTTGACAGTACCGGGCAACGGAAATGGGGCACTTACTGTACCGCAGGTGCGGCTATGTCTGGAGCATGTGATGCTGCCGGAAATATTTATGTAATAGCCAGCACCAATATACCAGGCCTGGCCACAGCAGGAAGTTATCAAAACATTATCAGCGGCAGCAGTGATGCTTTAATTGTAAAGTTTGACACCACCGGCCAGCGTATATGGGCTACCTATTATGGAGGGGAAAAGGAGGAATATCCTACTGCTGTTACCACCGATCGTGACAATAATATTTATGTTACCGGCTATACCCAAAGTACTGCCTTAATAGCTACTTCCGGAGCTCATCAGGCCACGCTTACAGGAGATTACGACGCTTTTCTGGTAAAATTTGATAGTTCCGGACAACGGAAGTGGGGAACTTATTATGGCGGCTCTATGAGAGATCAGGGCTTAGGCGTACACTGCGATGATTCCATGAATGTGTATATCAGCGGTTATACGCTCAGTGCTACAAATATCGCATCCCCAGGATCGCTACAGGATACACTGGGTGGCAATTACGATGCTTTTCTCGCCAAATTCGACAGTGCAGGAGCACGCAAATGGGCTACTTATTACGGCAATACAAATATAGAACAGGGGCTTTCCGTAACTTGTGATCCTTTCGGAAATGTAATTTTATGCGGCTATGTACAAAAAACAATAGGGCCCAATTCCGGATTAGCGACACCTAATAGCTATCAGGACACTTTAGGTGGTGCATATGATGTATTTTTGGCAAAATTTAACAGTATGGGAGATCGCCTTTGGGCTACTTATTATGGTGGCAACAATGTGGATTATCCCCATACGGTCTCTTGTGATGTAGCTGGTAATATCTATGTAGTTGGGTATACACAAAGCGCTTCAGGGATCTCCACACCGGGCAGCCACCAGGATGTATTTATCGGCGGCTGGATGGATGGGTTCATCGCAAAATTCAATACGGAAGGCAATAAGCTGCTTTGGGGAAGCTATTACGGAGGCTCCGCACCTGAAGAAATATATGGTGTAGCCAGTGATGAAGCCGGCAATTTATATATTACCGGATATACCAGAAGCCCGGATAAGATCGCAACAACAAATGGGTTTCAACCTGTACTGACGGGCGGCGGCGCTTCCAATGATGCCTTTCTGGTAAGGTTTCAGGATTGCCCCGAACTAACGGAACCTACTGCTATTTCAGGAATAGATACATTGTGCCCTAACACTTTGGAAATGTATTCCATCCCTCCCGTACCCGGCGCTACAGCTTACCTCTGGACCCTACCTGACGGATGGGCAGGGAATAGTGATACCAACAGTATTCAGCTTTTATCCGGAAATTCCGGCGGGGCAATAAGCGTAAGAGCGGCTAACTATTGCGACACCAGTGAAGTACAGACTTTTGAAGCTTATGTATATGCATTTACCCCTGCAGTCATCACAGTAAATGAGCATATCCTGAGTACTTCGGATAGCTATGCTACTTATCAATGGTTTTTAAACGAAGCGCCTATTCCCAACGCTACGGAGCGTTCGTATACGGTTACGGAGAATGGTGATTATACAGTGGCCGTTACCAGCACAGAAGGTTGTACAGATACCTCAGATATCTATACAGTAACGAATATAACCGGAATCAGGAATGTTAATCCTATTGCAGAGCAGGTAAATGTTTATCCCAATCCTTCTACTGATGTAGTATATATCCAGTCACCGGTTGAAGTGAATATAGCCTTTACAGATATAGAAGGGCGCATGATTCATACAGCAAATAATGCCCGTAGTATTTCTATAAAAGATTGGACTGCGGGGATATATTTACTCCGTATAACAGACAGTAGCGGAGGCTTAATTAAGGTAATAAAGATAGTGAAGCAGGACAAATAAGTAAAGCCTGCATAATTCTTATCATACCAAAACGATAAACAAACAGAAGCCGTCCTAATTTGGGAACGGCTTTTCTTTTTAATGGAACCAGGTAAGCATGTGCGGTATATCAGATACTGATGCAAGATTCAGGAAGCTCAATTTCTGATTTAGAAAGCGCATAAACGCTGAATATAAACATGCGGCTTACCGGACGCATCCCGTACATCATTTGTCATTGAAAAGTATTTCTTTTCGCCTCCTGAAAGGGATTCCATCAGATCCTTCAAATCATCGACCGTATAATTCATGATATTTTTATTTATTCCGAAAATAATAAAAACAGATTCAAAATATTAAATAAAGAAGCTCAATATCGTATAAAAAGTGTTTTGACTACATTATCTTTAATAATTATTTTGCTCAGGTAAATAAAAATACAATAACATGAAACCAGGGAAATTATTCAGATTTACTCCGATAAGGATATTAATATTATACTTATCAATCGCAACATATTCAAACGCTCAGAAGCCGGTATTCGAATGGGTTAAGGGCATCGGAGGTCCCAGCTTTGATTATGCCAATGCTATTGCAGTAGATAAAGAAGGCAATGTTTATACAACAGGCATATTTGATTCAGATACGGCAATGGGCGAGTTCGGCTCAACTACACAAAGGCTTATCTCAAATGGCTTTGAAGATATATTTATCATTAAACAAAATGCTGCCGGCGAATTAATATGGGCCAAAAGTTTCGGAGGGGAATACGGCGATTACGCAAGTGCCATAGCTGTTGATGACTCCGGGAATGTTTTTATCACGGGCAGCTATACGGGAACGGTAGATTTTGACCCGGGCCCCGGTCAGGAAATACATACCTCTGCCTGGGGTACAAGGGGGTCAAGCGCAGATTTTTTTGTGTCGAAATTTGACAGCTCCGGGAATTTCAAATGGGCAAGAGTTGCCGGCGACAATGGTTCCGAGCAGGGCAATGCCATAGTTTGGGACCCAGTATCTAACACCGTTCTTATTACAGGAAGCTTTGGGGGAGCAGTTGATTTTAAGCTAACATCAGGAACGGTTAATCTTGTTGCTCAAAACTATGATCCGTTTGTACTGAAAGTAAGCGGCAACGGTGATTTACTCTGGGTGCGGCAGTTTAGCGGCGATAATGGTGCAGAAGGTCTGGGTATTGCTACAGATATTTCAGGGAATATGTATATAACCGGAAACTATTACGGAACTTATGATTTTAACCCGGATACCAATAATACCGCCACCAAAACAAGCATCGGATGGGCTAATGATATATTTATTACAAAGCTGGATCCGGCTGGTAAATTTATATGGACACAATCTTTAGGCGGGTCTGGATCTGAAAGCGCCAACGCTGTAGCTGTAGATAAAATGAGCAATATTTATCTTACCGGTGTTTTCCAGGATGGTGCCAATTTTGATCCCAATGGTTCATATACCTTAAATTCTGCGAGCGGCTTAGCGGATATATTTGTCTGCAAATTAGATAAGGATGGCAATTTCAAATGGGCTAAAGGCACGGGATACAATAATTATGATGCGGGCAAAGCTATTGCACTGGATGAGCTTGGCAATGTATACTCAACGGGGCATTTTATAGGCAATAACGTCGATTTTAATCCCGGCCTGAGCACAGCCGACACATTTTACCTTAAGTCAAATGGTAGTGATGATGCCTTTATCCAGAAATTAAGCAATAACGGTGAATTTGTATGGGCAATAAATTTTGGCGGTGATTTGGGTGGTGATGCAGGTTTGGGTATTGCTGTCAGAGATGGATATATTTATACTACAGGCGGATTTAACTCAACAGTAAATTTCGATCCGCTGGGCTCATCATCGTTGCCCGGTCAGCTCACTTCTGTCCGGTTTGAGG
>JBEBVI010000344.1:0-4922 GCA_040392805.1 Taibaiella helva | reverse complement strand
TCCGCCACATCGGCAAGCCATTAGGCAGAGCGCCCAAAGAAGAACGATCCCCCTGCCAAAGCGTAAACAAAGGAAAGAACAAGTGCACAGATAGATATGCCTTATATCTGCGCATCTGTGGCGTATCATTTGTTAGCATACGAGAATAAATTGGCTTAATTTTTACCCCTAGCAAAGTAGGGGTTGTAGTCGCTATGTTTAGATCCTTCCAGGATGACGTTAACGGGCGTACAAACCGGAAGATAACCAGGATCCTTATCTCTTCGCTCTCCGCTGTTTCTTTGTGAGAAACATTTCAACGATTTAGTGCATCAAAATGGCATTGTCTGTTTAATTTATCTTAATCTAGCTTCTTTAACCCCGGATATTTCATATCCAAAGTACTAAGATGATTATGTAATAAGCTGGCCACCAGGAAGGACTTGTACCAGTTCTGATCGGAAGGAATAATATGCCAGGGTATTTTGTTGCACTTTTCAAAAGCAAATTCGTAATACTTCATATAATGCTCCCAGAGTTCCGCTTCCTTAAAGTCGTTCGCATTATACTTCCACATTTTACGTGGTATCTCCATCCGTTCTTCCAGGCGCTTGTGTTGTTCTTCACGGGATACGTGAAGGTAGAGCTTCAGGATGATGGTATGATTGTGCAGGCTGAGCAGTTGTTCAAAATTATTGATAGCCTTTACTCTTTCCTCTGCCGTCTTATCGTCGCAGAGGTCATGAACCCGTGTAACCAATATATCTTCATAATGAGAGCGGTTAAAAACAGTAATCATACCTTTAGCGGGAACATGCTGATGTATGCGCCATAGAAAATCGTGTGCAGCTTCTTCGGCCGTAGGTACTTTAAATGACTTCACGGTTACACCCTGTGGATTCATACTGCCAAAAACATCTTTGATCAGGCCATCCTTCCCGGAAGCGTCCATACCCTGAATCACTATTAATACGGAGTATTTAGATTGGGCGTATAACAGGTTTTGCAGTTCATCTAATTCCTGCAGTAGCGCTGTGGTTTTCTTTTTGTATTCATCCTTGTCGGTTCCGGAAGGTGCACGGGTGCTTATTTCAGACAGTCGGAGTGTTTTGTTTTTATCTTTCATTGTATAAAAATAATTACAGATTAGTGAGATTGTCTAAAAAATAGAACGCAAATAAGCAGATAACACTGATAAATGATACACGCAGATTTTCATACCATACTTACGGTGTCGGAGCGGATCCGGGTAAGACTGTAAAATCCGTGTCATCTGTATGCTATATACCGTTCATTATTGATAGAGCAACTGCATCTGTTTCCGGAAAACTTTTATAAATATAGCCCCAAGATTTTTATTAGGCGGAATATAATCATTAAACAATTCCTGTTCTCCCGCGCCCCGCGCCGCAAAATATTTTGACAGCCCCGTCCATATCTCGATCCAGTTCACATCCTTGCCGGCAAGTAGCTGGTTGTCTATCGCATTGATGATCGGCATGTTCACATTGAGTGCACCTACCTGTTTGGACGAAATAATATGTGCGTCCTTTGCCGTATTCAATACCTGCGAAAGATTATGATAACCGCCACAGGAACCTAACATAACAATCTTTATATCCGGGCTCAGGTATTCCAGTGTGGTCGGGAGAAAATAGCTATGCCCCCTGTGAATGATGATGGTAGGCCGGATACCGTTTTCCGAAAGGTACGCTGCAAGCTTTTTCTGGGCTACTTCATCCAATCCTTCTTCCTCCGGTAGCGGACGATTGGCATAAATAACAACTTTATTGGGTCCGGTAGCGGTTATTTTAGCCCAGTACTCGTTTTGCTCTATAGTCCATTTCGGGTTTGAAAAACTCCGTAGATAATTGGCGTATGCCCCCATCCCGTCTTTATCCCCATAGAAGAATATTTGCTCAATAACTTCACCCCTGTCATTTCTTAGATCAGCGATCGGTACATAAGCGATGGGTGGTAACAGGTCTTTGACGTCGCTACTGAGATTTTCCAGGTTTTCGGCGCTGTTAAAAATGGTACTGAGCAGTCCGTAAACAATGATACCTTTTTCCGTATTCGCCTTTTCATAGTTGGCTTTTATTTCATCTTTCAGGAAGTCGATGAGCCTGACATCGGTAAGGCTACCAAAAGCATCGGCCACATCTACGGCATCTTCAAGCTCGTCAATAGATCCTTCATCCAGGTTGGCTACAAATTCCTTCATCAGCTCCGTTTTACGGGATTCTTCCATGGTTGATAAAAAGGAAGACAAGGTATTGTAGCCGGCGCACATCCGGATAAAAGTCCGGAAATGGCTTTTTCGTACGCGATTCAATAGCTCATCACCTGTTGACGGCTTCATTTTTTCAAGCATACGGTTACACATCCAGGTGAAAGAGCTGGTATATATTTCCTCTTTGGAAGCGATCATCATAAAATATAAATCTTCCGCATTAAAATCAACAAGGGATTTAAAACGTACCGGCGCCGGAGAATCATGCAGCTCATTCACGACCCGTACAAATTGTAAACCGCGTAGATTCAGCTCTGCGTCAATAGCCGCTTCGGATATGGAAGGTCCCTGGGTTTTGAGCTGAACCAATGCCTGGTAATAACCTTTGGGATCCTGCGTGATAGAGTCGACCTCAGCGAGCGTACGTTTACCGGAATTGATCTCTTCCAGGAAAGGGAGCGCACGTAAAGAGTTTTTAGAGTGATCACCTATTTTAACGATCGTTTGCACCAAAGGATCTTTATTACGCCTGACGGCCTTACTCAGCACACTTGTAGAAGTAGCGTATGTAAGGATAGTGCCGGGAACAGCCCTGGCCGCCGCTGCAATTACCGGGTCGGCATAAGACTCGGTAGCAAATTCCGGCAGACGTTTTACCATCATAGCCGGTTGTGCCTTGCCCACGGATTCAAATACCAGGGCTTTGGATGCCGGGTATTCGTTCAGCAGATCGCTGTTGTCGAGCGTGTATATATTGTCATTTTTCCGGACATACTCTTCTACATCGCCCAGCTCCCGTGCTATGATCAACTCTTCAAAATTATCCACCGATTTCCTGATATATAGGGCATTATCCCCATCAAACGGACGCCTGTTCATGCGGCGGATCATATTTTCCAGCTGACGGTGGTATTGTATCTTACTCTGATGAGGGATGTCCATATTTTCGATATGGATCATAATGAGCGGAACATGCTCCAGCAGTGCTTTTCCGATGATCCGGGAGGCCAGTGTATCCTCCAGCCGAAGCTGATTATCTGAAAGACCGTCTTTCTGATCCGCTATTTTTACCTGTTGTATGATCTTATCCGTAAACATGGCCCTGTTCAGCGGGATGGGGTGTACCAAAGAGTCGATCTGCCAGCCTTTTAAGGTGTCTGCCGCTGCCTTTTTATAGGTATTCTGTTGCGCGCTGATCGTATAACCTGATAATGTACAGATAGCAATTATTAGATAAACAGGACTGATTTTCAACATGTATATTAGTATTCGTTCGGTTTTCAGAAAAAAATAAAAACAGGGGAACTGGGTTCTTTTCTTAAGAATGCTAAGGTATAAAATACAGTTCACTTGTATGAAGACTTCGTTAAAATACGGAGGCCGTTAACGGTTTTTTATCCTGCAATGATCATGCCGGTAAATAAGGAACGGATTTCGTCAATAGTAAAAAGTTGTAGATGCTATTAAGAAATCAATGATGCATCCGTACACCCTCTGATTTTATTTACGTATGTTTGTAATATCTAATTCTTACCCTTATGGCTACAGAACACCTGGGAAAATACATCGACCCTTTAACTGACTTCGGCTTCAAATTGGTAATGAACCGCATAAAGATTTGCTCATCGGCTTATTGAATGATATTTTCCAGGGCAGAAAAGTAGTAATAGATTTAAAATACGGTCCTACAGAACATAGCTCCGACTTTTCCAAAGACAGAGGAGTAACGGTAGATCTGTTTTGTACAGGTGATAAAGGCGAGCAGTTTATTGTGGAGATGCAGCGGGCCAGCCAGGAGTATTTCAAAGACAGGAGCCTGTTTTACACTTCACGGGTTATTAGCCGTCAGGAACAGAAAGGACAGAAAGATTGGGATTATAAGCTAAAAGAAGTCTATTTCATCGGTATACTCGACTTTAAATTTAGTCAAACAGAAGAAACAAAATATTTTTATGACGTAAGACTGACAGAGTGGGAAACGGGCCATGAATTTTATGATAAATTAGGATTTGTTTATATTGAATTGCCTAATTTTGTAAAGCAATTTCCGGAGGATACAAATATTGAAGAAATTCCTATCCTGGACAGGTGGATTTATACATTAAAGTACCTGTCTAAGTTGGATAAACCTCCGAAATTTCTGAATGAATGGATATTTAAAAGATTATTTAAGATCGCCGAGATAGGTAATTTAAATAAGGAGGAACGTATGTTATATGAATCAAGCTTAAAGGCAAGAAGGGATTATAATAATTCCATTGCTTTTGCAGAGAAAAAGGCAAAGGAAAGGGGTATTGAAAAAGGTAGAGAAGAAGTCAAGATAGAAATGATAAAAAATCTCATCACTCAATTAGGCCTTTCGGATGAACAGGCTGCAAGTGTAGCAGAAGTGCCTGTAGCTTTTGTGGAGCAGATACGCAAGGAGCTGAAAAAATAATTATTAAGCTGAAATTAGCTTAAGTGAAAGGGACAGGTGGCGGGCAAGAACTAAATTTTAAGAAATCAATATTAAGGCATTCATCCCATTGAAGAATTGTTTATTCAGGGGTGAATGCCTTAACTTTTACCGGCTCTGTAACGTCCTCTCAGGAGTCTATATCGTGCAAAGCCATTTTACGGTACGCTTTAATAAAAATGGCACCCAGGTTCCGGTTAGGTGGCACATAATCGCTGAACAGATCTTTCTCTGTGGCGCCTTTATTGCTGAAAT
>JBEBVI010000343.1:0-4972 GCA_040392805.1 Taibaiella helva | reverse complement strand
GGTATGTTCTTTATACAGGGTGGTTTAGTCTTTATACAGTACTGTATAAACGTCATGATGGAGTGTATAAGCTTCATACAGGGCTGCGTAATGTTTAAACAGTACGGGGTCATGCTTAAACACTACTGCGTAAATGTTAAAATCTGTTAAAATAGGCCTAATAGAGTTAAAACCTGTTAAAAAACAAGACGCAAAAGACCTTTTGCTCTCTGATTGCGAAGTGATTTACGATCCTGGAAATACCGTTTTTCTTTTTCTTTTTGCCTGCAGAAAAGAGCATTGAGTAGATAATTTTTTTCCTGAGAAGTAAAAGTTTTTCTTAATCGTCTTACTTATTTATAAAGCATACATTAACTCTTTTTTTTCATAATAAGCTTATACAGCTATGGAGAGATGAGGTCTATGCGGTCTCTTATTGAATTGTATTTCCCATCCAATATATCGTAACCCGTGAATGACTTGAATTGTGCCGACTGTAGAAAAGTCTCCATCACACGCAAACTAGGCTTCTCCGTATTTAACATTGAAAACAATATCAATTTGAATATAACCTCCCCAGATAGTTTCTTGACTTGTACATCTACTTCTGTGGATGCCGATAGTTCTTCAAATATCCCTTGGGGTATTAATCCTATAAGATTGCTCGCTGTCATATAGCAAAATTAATTAACAGTTAGGTTTCGAACACTTATGGCAGCACGCCCGCACCAGCGGGGTTACTCATAAGTGTCATAGCATTAGGCATGGGTTGCCCGTTCTGGTCGAAAATATGCGTGCCATAAGTAAAGAAGAGTAGTTAACCATTTGGCGTACACATCGTCGCTAATCCTTCTATAAAGACGGTATCAACCGGAGGTTTGTAAAATTTGGCAGTACCAGATGAAAAGTCAACTACCCCCTTGCTCAATACCTAGATTTTGTCTCGTTTTGCAAAGCTCGTAGAAGAACACGATGCTAATAAGTAAAAGAGAAAAAATATTTTATGCAACATAGCAACATGTAAATTCACTTGTTCGAAATAACATTTTGCCATTACAGTACATGTACCTGTCAATGGCAACACCGACAGGTACATCTAAAATGCCCTATAATGTAATTACCATTTTAACCATTTCTCAGTTTTTAGTATTCTTCCCTCCCAGTCGCTGATACGGATCAGGTATACACCTGGTGTGATATCCTCAATATTTAGCATTCTACCTTCAGCCTGATACTTTAATAAACGACCATCCACACCATACAAGCTTACAGATACCGGTACTAGAGCAGAAATATATAGTACAGAACCCGAGCCCGGATTGGGGAATATCCGGATGTTCTCTTCTGAATAGAGATTGCCGACGGAAACATTCTGTACTTCGTAAAGATCTGATGTATCCATACAACCATCTTCTGTTATTGTAATTACCGAATAACTGCCGTTTTTTGTTACTGTATGTTCTCGTTGTGTAGCGCCTGGTAGTACCTCGCCATTGAGTAGCCATTGGTAGGAAGCATATTCGACGGTAGTGCCAAGGGTGAATCCGCTTATAGTAACGCTAGCCGGATCAGATGGCAGTATATATACCGGGTATTCTACCCACTCACTTAAATATCCACAACGTTTAACCTGAAATTTAATTACGCCACTTCCGCTACCTACAGTTACCGTTATCCTATTGTTATCACTAGTGCCTTCCCAATTGTCGGGTAATTTCCAAATATATGCTTCTGCATCAGTAAATAAATTAGTTCTATATTCTTCTGTTTTAAAAGCACAAACAGTGTCAGCTCCTGATATTGTCATGGCCTCAGATGGTGTTTCTAAACAAAATCTGCTCATAAAACCCTGAGTAAAGGTAAGGGGACTCCAAATATGAAAGCTGTCCATATGGCTTCCTGGAGTCGCCAGGTCTTGACTTGCAGTTATGCCACAAATATATAACGAACCCAGATTGTCAGCATGAATATCATAGATAAAATCGTCACCCGTGCTTCCATAATAACTACTCCATTTCTTCTTGCCCATTGTGTTGAACTCCGCAAAAAAGCCATCACCCCACATAGATAATAATGTGCCACCATACTGTGTCTGGTAAGCATTATTACTTGTAATGCCTGAATCGCTGAAAGTCGTGCCAGACATAAAAATTCTACCCCAGGAATCAATAGCTATTGCGCTGCCCCTATCCTCCGATTCTCCACCATAGTACGTAGCCCATTCTCTTTCTCCTTCAGTGTTAAATTTGGCTATATATGCATCGAACGTTCCACCGCCATAGCGGGTTTGATAACTTCCCATTGTTGCTACTCCAGTTTCACTATTTGTTGACCCACATAAGTATATATTGTTATCCATGTCGCAAATTATGCCTGTTGTCATGTCGATTTTGTCGCCTCCAAAATAGGTACCCCACATTAGAGTTCCAGCAGGATTAAACTTTGCAAGAAAGCAGTCTCGTTCGCCTGAAAACGTAGCCTGAAAACTTCCTGGAGTTGCCATATCGTTAGGACTAGCTGTCATGCCTGATAAATATATACTTCCGTTTTTGTCGATAGCCACATTTGCCCAGGATTCGTCTCGGTATCCACCGTAGTAAGTCGACCATTTTAGTGTTCCATTTTCATCAAATTTTGCCAAAAGAGCATCTTGCCAACCACCATAATATAGCTGATGCCCCCCTTTTGCGATACCTGAATAGCTTCTGGTTACCCCCGCCATGTATATCATCCTCCCGTCACTCACCAATCCAGAGCCCTCTTGCAGGGACAATTCCATATCTTCGCCACCGAAATAGGTGCTCCAGATCCTATTGCCAGAGGTGTCAAACTTGGCCAGATATAAGTCCGTTTCACCACCACCATAATATAGCTGATGTGCTCCTGGGGTTACGATATCACTCAAACTATCTGTCTCTGAAGAGATATAAATATGTCCCAACGTGTCACAGGCAATGCCAACACCAGTAGACACAGCACC
Organism: Taibaiella helva; assembly: GCA_040392805.1. Taxonomy (GTDB): domain Bacteria; phylum Bacteroidota; class Bacteroidia; order Chitinophagales; family Chitinophagaceae; genus Taibaiella; species Taibaiella helvus_B. The sequence goes on along the minus strand of JBEBVI010000343.1, from coordinate 2,013 downwards.
ATTGCTACTATAATACGTAGCCCATTGGCGTTTTCCAGCACTATTAAATTTTGAGAGCCAAGTGTTATATGCTGCGCCAGTAAGGGTATTTCGGTAAGCGCCAATTGTTGCAATGTTTATGGTACTGGAGGTGTTTCCTGCATAGTAAACATTACCTATACGGTCCGTGGTATTTCTGGAAACTCCTTCGATAATCATTGCCTCACCACCATAATAAGAACTCCAAACCAAAACGGGGTCGATAGTTAAAGTTCCCTTATATTTTTCTATTTGAAAGGAGAGGGTATTGTTCTCTAATTTAAATTGTGATGCCACTTTCTTTCCATCCTCCTGGAAACTGTAAGGAGCCTTTTCCGTTAAGGAGCCGAGCGGTGTTTGAGCGGTTATGCTGCCATTCTCATTCAAATTTAAGGATGTAGCCCCGGAATACTTGATGCGGATATCTTCAGGTCTGGCTCCGGGGTGAACAACAAAATCGTATTCTACATGATTGCCCTTGGTATATAAAACCCAGTCTATATTTGGATAGATGTTTTTATAGGTTATCTTTTTATAGCTATATGCCCTTACACCGCTTGGAGCATCAGATACATTGAAGTGATTTTCGTAAAAACTCCCCTTACCTTCTACTATTTTAGTAGCAGAGATGTTAGCGCCAATCAATTCCACATCCATCCTGTAGCTTTCTATTGTGCTTGAACTCGCAGGGTTTAAGCTAAAGGGAAGTACAGCCTGCTTAGGGGCTATCTCCTGTTTTAGCCATTGGTAATGCAGCTTCCCCTTACCAATGAATAAACTAAAGCCGGGTACAGATATTTTGAAATCTATATCTTCCCGGTCTTGACCATATTGGTCTTTTATTTGTCCCACATTGGCAATAAAAATGGGAGTGCTACCACCGGTAACTGTCGCAGCCGTTGAAGAAATATTAGAGAAAGGAGTAGCTTTTAACAATGTTCCTTTCCAGGTCATCAGTACGGACAGAACTAAAGAGAGATAAGTAAATTTACAATTCATTAGTTTGGATATATTAATAAATCAGCAATTAGATGGCAATCCTATCGTGGAAAGATAGCCTCCTCATTAAGCATCAAAAATAGTGGAATACCGCAAAACGAATTTCGGTAAGATCCTCAATTTTCCTTATGAGTAAGAACCGCAAATATTATTAAAATACAGACTATGTATCTCTGTTCCGATTCCTTGTTATTACAATTGAATGACGGTGGCCCTGCCTGTAGCCAAGATATTCCCCGGTTGCTATATTTTTGAGGAAAATAAGTAACTTCCCTTCCTGATCAATTTATAGGTAAATATTTAGCGCTTGTGCATGTGGACCGATATTTTTAATAAACGTTTTTTTTGTGTTATAATAATAGGTCTTGTTAGTATAGCTTGTTTCAGCCAGGTAAGAACTACGGAGACTTTCGGGGCAGACCGCGAGGTGAGTACAAATACCCAATCAGAATTTCAACATTTGATAGAGCATTCCCGGCAGCAAATGTTACGTCATCAGGGAGATAGCGCTATTGGGTCTGCTATGGAAGCTTTACGGCAAAGTAGCCTGGCTGGTTATATTAAGGGAATGGACACGTCAATGGCCTACCTGGTCCAATACACTAAGCATTGGAATATTATCAATGCCGCACAAGCAAATGTTTTTAGACGCGCAATAACTTTTGTTCATCCTTACAAGCAAAAAAGTGTTCCTTTAGCCCTGTTTCATAATAAACTGGCTATGTACTATAAACAAAAAGGCAACTATGCCAAAGGTTTAATGGGTTATGAACGTGCATTGAAAGCTATGCCTGATGAGCAAAATCCCCAAAATTTGGAAATACTTGGAATGATCTATACCAATATTGGTAGTATCTGGGCAACCCTAGAGGACAAGTCTAAGGCCCTGAAAGTCTTGGGTAAAGCAGAGCTGATTGCCAGGCAACAGAAAGATATTCATCTGCAAATTGGTATTGCACAAAAGAAGGGTAATCTTTATTTAGATAACGAACAACT
>JBEBVI010000342.1:0-4987 GCA_040392805.1 Taibaiella helva | reverse complement strand
CTACGTCACGGTCAACATCTCCAGCCCCAACACCAAGAACCTGCGCAGCCTGCAGGGCGACGAAGCCCTCGATGCCCTGCTGCACGCCGTGAGCGAGCGGCGCGAGCAGCTCGTGCAGCGCACGGGGCGGCGCATTCCCGTGTTCCTCAAGATCGCACCCGACCTGGACGACGGCCAGATCGCCGTGATCGCCGGGACCCTGCGCCGCTACGGTACGGATGCCGATGGCGCGCCGACCAACAACCTGGGCGTGATCGCCACCAACACCACGCTCAGCCGCGATGTCGTGCAAGGCCTGCCGTACGCAGAGGAGGCCGGCGGCCTCTCCGGTGCGCCGGTGCTCGAGGCCAGCAACCGGGTCATCCGCGCGCTGCGCGCGGCGCTCGGCCCGCGTTTTCCCATCATCGGCGTGGGCGGCGTGATGAGCGCCGCCGATGCGGTGAGCAAGATCGACGCCGGCGCCGACCTCGTGCAGATCTACACCGGCCTGATCTACCGCGGCCCGGCGCTGGTGCGCGAGGCCGCCTCCGCCATCAAGGCCGCCCGCGCCCGCTGAGACGGCCGCGCCACAAGGCGGCTATCTGCGCAGCAAAGGCAGCAGCATGGCGGCCCAGCGGATCAGCCGCGAAGGGCCAAGCATGGCCGCTGCCGCGAACGCCCCGGCCGCCACGCCGGGGTGTGCGAGGACCATGCGCAGTGTCTGGCTGCGCGGGAAGGTGTCCGGCCCCCCCCGGTCTGCCCCGCCATCGGGCGCCCCGCTGGCCAGCCGGGCACGCCAGCGCTCGCGTCGCATCCGGATGCGGATCTGCAGTTCGAGCGTGCGCAATTCGTCGGCGCGTTTCACAGCGACTCCTTGATCAAGGCCCAGTCCCTGGCGAGTTCCTCGCGCGTCAGGGCAAAGGCTGACGGCGCGCGGCGCGCAAGGTAGGCCAGCCACCCGGCTGTTGCCAGGCACAAGGCCAGCCACCCGAGCGCCACCGACCACGCGACGGTGACGCGCAGCGGTGTGTCCCAGAAGTGGATCATCAGGGCCAAGGAGCCCAGCAGCAGGGTGATCATCAGCGCCATCGCCAGCAGGATGCCACCCGCCAGCAGCAGCAGGGCGCGCTGACGCACCTGGCGCCATTCCAGCGCGGCCAGCTCGGCCCTTTCGGCCAGCGCCTCGCCACCTTCCGCGGCCAACGCCCGGGCCGTTGCGCGCAGGCCGTCACCGCCACCAAGCAGCAACAGCCAGCGGATGATCGTCCGCATGGACCGGGGGGCTCAGCGACGACCGAGGATGAAGCCGAACACGGCACCGACCGCCGCGGCGACCCCGGCGACGCGCCATGGTTCGTCATGGGCATAGTTGTCGGCGCGGTGGGCCACGTCGCGTGCGCGCTCGGCCGCGTCGTGGGCAGCCTGGCTGGCGCGTTCACGCAGGGCGGCCACACCGTCATCCAGGCGCTCGCGCAGGCGCGAGATTTCCGGCACGGCATCCAGCTCCTTGCGCGACAGCACGTCGCGCAGGTCGGCGACCAGGCTTTCCAGTTCGGCTTGTGCATGGGCGGCAGCAGACTTTCTCGGCATGATGGGCTCTCCTGTGAATGGTGGGAAATGAATGCCCATCGTAGCAGCGCCTCCGCACCTGTGGTGTAGGAGAACCGGCCTTGGTGGCGTCGGCGTCAGACCGTTTGCGCTGTGTCAACCCATGCGGATGTGCACCACGGCCGTGCAACGGCAGTTCAGTCTTCCAGGCACTGTGCCACGTGTTCGCCAATGGCCAGGCAACTGGTCAGGCCCGGCGACTCAATGCCGAACAAATTGACCAGGCCGGCAAGGCCATGGACGGCGGGGCCGTCGATGCGGAAGTCGGCCGCCGGCTCCCCCGGACCGCTGATCTTGGGCCGCATGCCCGCGTAGCCCGGCTGCAGTGCACCGTCGGTCAGGCCGGGCCAGTAACGGCGTACCTCGTCGTAGAACCCGTCGCCACGCCCGGGATCGACCGTCAGGTCACCCGGGTCGTCCACCCATTGCACATCGGGACCGAATTTCGCCTGGCCGCCCAGATCGATGGTCAGGTGCACGCCCAGGCCCGCGAGATGGCGGTCGGGTTCGGGCGCCGGGTAGATCAGGTGCGAAAACGGCGCCCGGCCCGTCAGCGTGAAATAGCTGCCCTTGGCGAAATGCGGCGCGGGCACGAGGCCGGCAGGCAGACCCCCGGTACGCCGCGCCAGTGCGCAGGCCCCCAGCCCGGCGGCGTTCACCACCGTGCGCGCCCGCAGCACCACGCCATCGGCGCAGTGCACGGCGATGCCGTCTTCCATCACCTGCATCCGATCGACCTGCGCGTGCAATGCCACCAGCCCGCCCAGGTGTTCCAGATCGCCCTGCAGCGACAGCATCAGCCCATGGCTGTCGATGATGCCCGTCGAAGGCGACACCAGCGCCGCCAGGCATTCCAGCGCGGGCTCGAGCACCCTCGCCTCGTCGCGGCCGATCAGCCGCAGGTCGTCCACGCCATTGGCCCGGGCGCGTTCGCGGATGGACGGCAGCGCGTCGCGCTGGCTGGCCGATGTGGCCACGATGAGCTTGCCGCGGCGCCGGTGCGCGATGCCACGCTCGCCGCAGTAGGCGTACAGCCTGGCCTTGCCCTCGACGCACAGCCGCGCCTTGAGCGAACCTGCCGGGTAATAGATGCCGGCATGGATGACCTCGCTGTTGCGCGAACTGGTTTCCGTGCCAATGGCACCGGCACGCTCCAGCACCATCACCTCGCGCCCACGCAGCGCCAGCGCACGCGCCACCGCCAGTCCCACCACGCCCGCGCCAATCACCACGGCATCAACCTGCTCCAATTGTCACTCCCCTGCGGAACAGGCAACCACGCTGGCGGAAACCACCCGGGCATCCCGCCGACGCAGCGCCCATTTGCGCAGCTCCGTCCACCACAGGACGCTGCTGGCAAGCAGCACGCACCACATCCACTGACCTGCTGTCAGCGGCACGGTACCGAACGCCCTGCCCAGCCAGGACCACTCGACCACCAGGACCTGCAGGACAACGCCTACGACCACCGCCATCCACATCCAGCCGTTGTCCAGCAGATGCGACAGCACGCTGCGCGTTTCGGAACGCGTGGCAAAGGCATTGAAGAGCTGCGCCAGCACCAGCACCGTGAACGCGGCCGTGCGCGCGACATCCATCGACGCGTCGCCCTCGATCAGCCCACCGGGCAGCATCATGTCCAGCGCGAGCAAGGTGGCCACCGCCATCACCAGGCCGGTTTCCAGCACGCCACGCCACATGCGGCCATCGATCACGCGCTCGTCGGGCCGGCGGGGCGGGCTCTGCATGACGCCTTCGTCGTGCGGGTCCACGCCCATCGCCAGGGCCGGTCCGGAATCGGTGATCAGATTGATCCAGAGGATCTGCGTCGCCAGCAGGGGCATGACGAGCGCGCCACCGGAAGACAGCCCGAGCAGGGGCGCCAGCAGCACGCCGAAGAAGACCGTCATCACCTCACCCATGTTGGACGAGAGCAGGTAGCGCAGAAACTTGCGGATGTTGTCGAGGATGCCCCGCCCCTCGCGCACCGCGGCCACGATGGTGGCGAAGTTGTCGTCGGCCAGGATCATCTTGCCGGCCTCCTTGGTCACCTCGGTGCCGGTCACGCCCATGGCCACGCCGATGTCGGCCGACTTCAGTGCGGGCGCATCGTTCACCCCATCGCCGGTCATGGCCACCACGTGGCCCCGCGCCTGCAGCGCGTCGACGATGCGCAGCTTGTGCACCGGCGCCACACGGGCATAGACCGAGGTCTTGTCGACCGCCGCCGACAGGGCCGCCGCATCGAGCCGATCGAGTTCGGGACCCGTGAGCACCGCACCACCGGCCTCGATGATGCCCAGATCGGCAGCGATGCGCTGGGCGGTGCGGGGGTGGTCGCCCGTGATCATGATGACGCGGATGCCGGCCTGCCGGGCAGCATCGATGGCCTGCGCCGCCTCGGGCCGTGGCGGGTCGATGATGCCCACGGTGCCCAGAAAGATCAGGTCACGCTCCAGCGCCGGGGCATCGTCCCGGTCTTCGTCAGCGGCCAACTCGCGGTAGGCCACCGCCAGCGTGCGCAGCGCCGCGTCCGACAGGCTCGCCACATCGGCCAGCGCGCGCGCCCTGATGGCCGGGCTCATGGGAACCACATCGGCCCCGACACGCGCGTACGAACAGCGCTCCAGCAGCACATCGGGTGCGCCTTTGCTGACCAGCAAACGCCGGTTGCCGGCATCCTGGTCCCGCACGATGACCGACATCATCTTGCGCTCCGAGCTGAAGGGAATCTCGGCCAGGCGCTCAAACCGCCGTTGGCGCTCGTCTTGCGTCCCCAGCTTGCGCTCGGCCACCAGAAAGGCCGCCTCGGTCGGATCGCCCTGCACCACCCAACTGCCGTCGCTCTCCTGGTAGAGCTGGGCATTGCCTGCCAGGCTGCCCGCGCCGATGAGCCGAACGAGTTCGGCGTGCAGATCACGGGTGTCCATTTCACCCCCGTGCACCACCTGCCCCCGGGGTTCATAACCCACGCCCTCGAAGCGACTGCTGCCCGAGGGCATGAGCACCCGTTCGATCGTCATTTCCGAGCGCGTCAGGGTGCCGGTCTTGTCGGTGCAGATGACCGACGCCGACCCCAGTGTTTCGACCGACGAGAGCTTCTTGACAATGGCCTTGCGCCGGGCCATGCGTTCGACGCCGATGGCCAGCACCAGCGAGAGAATGGCCGGCAGCCCTTCGGGAACCGCAGCCACCGCCAGAGACACCCCCAGCAGAAAGACGGCGACCCAGTCGGCGCGGCTGTTGACATCGGCCGTGAGCAGCATCGAGGCCATCACGATCAGCGCGATGGCCACCACGGCACGCGCCAGCATCTGGCCGATGCGCGACACCTCGCGCTGCAGCGGCGTGAGCTCGTCCGGCGTGGTCTTCAGCAGGTGGGCAATCGTCCCCACCTCGG
>JBEBVI010000341.1:0-5007 GCA_040392805.1 Taibaiella helva | reverse complement strand
AAAAGGCCTTTTACTTCTTGATTGCGAAGTCATTTCCGATCTGGGGAATTCAGTTTTATTTTGCATTTTGCCTGCAGAAAAGAGCATCGAGTGATAAATTTTTTTCTGAGAAATAAGTCTATGTTAGAGAAAGGGCTTCGGTGGAAACAGTTATCGACCTGCCCAAAGATTTTCAGGATTTGTTGCAAACCAGACCTCGCGTGGATAATGGTTTCAACACCATGTCCGCATACCCGGCAGCTTATAGCATTAGCGGCAACAGGCCTTCTTTCAAAGTCGGAAAAGCAATTTTCCGGTTAGGTTTTGAGGCCTGAATCTTATCAAATTCACCATTATGTTAATAACATTTAGTGTACAACCCTGCTTTAAGCCCTGTTTTCAGGTTATTTGCCGATGTGTTCCCCAATGAGGAAAATTCTCATTAAATTTGAGCAAACATTGACTACCGTTTTTCAATAATACCAGATGAATAACAGCCCGGACAACGATTATGATATACGTATTGTCATCATAGAGGACGACGAGACCATCCGCGATGCGTACACCTATCTCATTAATGAAGCGGCAGGGTATACCGTTGTAAAAACGTACTCCTCTGCCGAAGCCGCCCTTAAGGAACTGAAGCAGGATGACCCCCATATCATACTACTTGATGTAGAGTTGCCGGGTATAAGCGGAATTGAAGCCATTTCCCGGATCAAGTCCGTTATGGAGGATGTATATATCATAATGCTGACCGTGTACGACCACCAGCAAACTGTTTTTGATGCACTGGGTCGCGGTGCTTCGGGATATTTAACTAAAAGCACTTCCCCTGCAAAAATAATAGAGGCGCTTGCAGAGGTAATGGATGGCGGGGGGCCGATGAGCGCCGGTATTGCCAAAATGGTTGTCAACTCTTTCCAGCGAAATAAGCAATCACCGTTAACCCGGAGGGAAACTGAAATTCTGGAGCAGATAGCCGATGGAAAGACAAGAAGCAGGATAGCATCTGAAATGTTTATTGACCTGGAGACCGTAAAATCACACCTGAAGAATATATATGCCAAATTGAATGTACATTCACGTGCAGATGCTATAAAGACCGCCAAGCAAAACAAGTATATATGATCATTTCCAGTTGGAGTTTAGCGTATGTGGTAATTTAATTCTATGAAATTCAATTTTTATCTTTAATGATGGGTCATGTGGTTCAACCGTTTTTTATTTCTGCTGTATTTCATTTTTTCGGGCAAGCTGCTGATCAATGCGCAACCGGATGCCCTTCCGCTCGTATTTGTTCCTAATGAGGGGCAGTGGACAGAGGCATTTTTGTATAAAGGCATGTCGGCCAATGCAGATATATACCTCGAGGCAGGAGGTATAACCTATGTAGTAGGTGATCCTGCTAATGCTATCCACTGGCACGGTACAGAAAAGGATAATGGTGAAGAGCAAGTTACGCTTAGATTTCATGCGTATAAAATGAAATGGCTTGGAGCCAATGAAAAAGCCCGGACCATAACTGCGAAAAAGCAGAGCTATTACCACAATTATTACTTAAGCAACGACCCGGAAAGATGGAAAGGAAATGTAGGTGTATATGGTAACGTTGACTACATAGACCTGTATAAAAATATAGATCTTCACTTAAGCTCCGATAAAGGTCATCTGAAATACGATTTTATTGTAAAGCCCGGTGGCGATCCTTCATCTATAAGGCTCAGGTATGACGGTCTGGATAAAATGAAGATCAGCAGCGGCAACCTGCTGCTCTATACATCCGTCGGTACCGTGACCGAAGTGGCGCCATATGCTTACCAGTATGTAGATGGCGTGTTAAAAGAAATACCCTGCAAATATAAGCTGGAGCGGAATGAGCTTACTTATGTATTGCCCGATGGCCACGATCCTTCAATAAACCTGATTATAGACCCGGTGATCGTATTTGCTACACTGACCGGCTCAAAACCGGATAATTGGGGCTTTACTGCGACTTTTGATGAGGATGGCGACTTCTATGCCGGGGGAATAGTAAGCGGCAATGGCTATCCTACCACGCCCGGGGCTTTCCAGGTCACTTTTGGCGGAGGTACGGGAAATGATATGCCCTGCGATATTTCAATAGCTAAATTTGATGCTTCAGGCAGCTCGCTTATCTATTCCACTTATATCGGAGGTGCACAGAATGAATATCCGCATAGCCTTATTGTTGATAAAAATAATAACCTCATCATGGCCGGGAAAACGAGGTCACCCTTATATCCTGCTACGAAAGGCGTGTATGATGAAACGCATAATGGCGGATACGATATTATAGTGACGAAGTTTAATGCAGGAGGAACGGCCCTGCTCGCTTCCACTTTTATTGGAGGTAGCGGCGACGATGGTATCAATGTCCGGGATGTTTTCCTGGGAAACCGCGATTCATTAAGATATAATTACGGTGATAATTCCCGGAGCGAAGTTATTATAGACAGAAAGGGAGATGTATATGTAGCGGCAAGCTCTCAGTCAAGTGATTTCCCGACTACTGCCAGCGCTTTAAAACTGACTCTTGGCGGTCGCCAGGATGGCGTGTTCCTGAAGCTGGACTCCACCCTTTCCAATCTGATGTACAGCACCTATATTGGGGGTAGCAATGATGATGCGGCTTATGTACTGGCTTTAGATACCGGGGAAAATTACATATACGTTGCAGGGGGAACTCAAAGCCCCGATTTTCATCTTTCTGCCACCACCGGTGGCTGGCTGCCGGCCTACCAGGGCGGAACGGCTGATGGCTATATTTTCCGCTTCCAGAACAGCGGTGCGTATACTTTACAAAATGCCACCTTTATCGGGACGGATAAATATGATCAGTGCTATGGCCTCCAGACCGACCTGGATAATAATGTTTATGCTATGGGGCAGACACTCGGAGCTTTCCCGGTCACGAATGGCGTATATTCCAATCCGGGCTCAAGGCATTTCTTAATTAAAATGAATAGTACATTGACCACACCTGTCTACTCTACGGTTTTCGGGAATGGCCCCTCAACTTACCCCGCGCTCTCCCCGGTTGCTTTCCTGGTGGATACTTGTCAGAATGTATATATATCCGGTTGGGGCGGTCTGCCCAATACCCAGACTTCAACAGTGGGTTTACCTACTACCCAGGATGCTTTTCAGTCTGCTACAGACGGAAATGATTTTTATTTTATCGTTTTTAGTAAAGATGCGCAGAATCTGCTCTTTGCTTCCTTCTTTGGGTCAAGTGGTAAAATGGAGCACGTGGATGGCGGTACCAGCCGCTTCGACCCTCACGGTGTAGTGTACCAGGCTATATGTGCAAGCTGCGGTACCAACCCGCGTCCTTCCTCTTCTTTCCCTTACAGCCCTAATGCGTATTCAAAAGTGAAAGGAAATGAAACTACAAATTGTAACCTGGGTGCCTTAAAGATCGCTTTTAACCTGGGTAGCGTCAGGGCTAAAGCAGATGCAGACCCTTCGGCAACAGGCTGTGCCCCGCTTACCGTGACATTTGATAATAAATCCACCAATGCGACTTCTTATCATTGGGATTTCGATGACAATAATAATACTTCCACAGCATTTGCACCTACTTATACCTTTAAGGAGCCTGGGGTATATAATGTGCGGTTGGCCGTATTTAATCCAAAGGCCTGTAAGGTTTACGATACGGTATTCATAAGGGTCGTGGTGAGCAATGATACGATGAGGGCAGATTTTGAATATACTTTGATGGATACCTGCACCAAACCTTATGTCGTGATCAACAATACTTCCGCTCCCAGGAAGGGACAGATTTTATCTGATGCCGGATTTGAGTGGTTCTGGGGCGATAACAGCAGTTATAAGGGAGCGCAGCCGCCGCAGCACTTGTATGCTCAGCCCGGCACTTACCGGATTATGATGGTCATGACCGATACAGGTGCATGTAATTCACCCGATACAGTCATCAAAACCGTAGAGATCAACCCGGTATTTGTAAAAGCGGGCTTTACGCACAGGGATACGGTTTGTGTGGGCGACACGGTAAAACTTTCTAACACATCGGTGAATGCAGAAACATACCAGTGGTTTTTCGGAACCGATCAGGGTAAGAGTGATGAGATCAATCCTTTCATGGTATATGACAAGCCCGGAACCTATTCTGTTCTGTTAATATCCGGAAACCCGAAGTCCTGTAATGGAAGAGATTCTATCTCCCGTACAGTAGTAGTACTACCCAGGCCTACCGCCGCTTTTACCTATACGCCGATACTCCCGGAAACGAATGTGCCGACAAATTTCACCAATAAGTCCCAGTTGGCTACACATTACCAGTGGTCTTTTGGCGACGGCAACGGCAGCACCGAAGAGAACCCGGTATACCAATACAATAGAAGCGGCAATTATACGGTTTGCCTTACGGCTATCAATGAATGGGGCTGCTTGGATATGGTGTGCCGGAATATTACTGCAGATGTGCGCCCGCTTGCAGATGTGCCTTCTGCATTCAGTCCTAATGGTGATGGTGCAAATGATATACTGTATGTGCGTGGTTTCAGCATTCAATCGCTTGATTTTAAAATATACAATCGCTGGGGTGAGCTGGTTTTTGAAACTCAGAACCAGTCGGTAGGCTGGGATGGTACTTATAAAGATACGCCCCAGGAAATGGATGCCTATGGTTATACACTGTTTATCACCTTTTATGATGGTACTACGATGAAAAAGCAGGGTAGTATAACGTTATTAAGATAAATATTATCATATTGGGTTATCATAAAAACAGAACAGGCCTTGATATGCTAAGGCCTGTTCTGTTTTTTTTATGCTGAACGATGAAGATTAGTGTGTGAGCTTTTCTGCAGCAGCAGCCCATTCGCTACTCAGTTTTTGCCAGTATTCTGAAAATGCAGATACTTCTTCCGGTTTCAGTTTTTGGCCCCATGAAGGTGCATTGGCAGCTATTTCCTGAGCTTTTGTATTTAATTCAGAAATTTTTGCAACATCTTTAGCTTCAACAGCTTTAATATACTC
>JBEBVI010000340.1:0-5063 GCA_040392805.1 Taibaiella helva | reverse complement strand
ACGACGTTCTTATGCAAAGACGTGCTGTTTTTGTTTAAAAACGTGACGATCTGCACCAAAGGAAGCGATGATCTTGACCAAAGACGTGATCATCTGCCCCAAGCAGGTGACGTCTTTGTATGAGTTTGTGGCATTTTGGTACGAGCTTATGACGTTTTTGTATGAGATAATGCTCCTTTACAGTAAAAAAAGAAGGGCGTAAAATCAAAACGAAGTCCTAAACCTGCTATATCTGATAAAAAAATAACAATGACCTTTATCTTCGGGGGAGGCATACTGCATTTCTATGTAACGACTGATAGTACTGTGTATTGCAAATCATTTTGCACTAAAATCCGGAATGATGATTATGGCTGATGAAATGGCCCGGGTAGTCTTGAACGATATATCGGAACGTAAATATATCAGTTAAAATCATGTGTATAAAAATGCGTAACATCAGTAGATAAGTTCGGCTTTTTAGTGGCACCGTGAGAGGAGGTAGCGGTTGGTTGTTGGTGAAAACATCAACAACGGCGTTAACATTGCCTTCCTCATGTCACCGGACAGAGGGGTTGTGTTACACAAAAATCTCAGCTCCCGGTCTCTGTTATAGATGATAATTATCGCACATAAATCTTTAATGTAAAGCCGGAAAATACCGGTATACAGGAAGAGCTGAAAAATCAGGGATACCTTACTTCAAATACTTCCCTATGACCGGCATTGTCTTCAGCTCTTTTGCTTCTGCTTTTACAACCAGGAGCAGGAAAAGCAACATTAAGCCGGAAGCGCTTACAAAACGGATAGCCAGCTGTGATAACGGCTGCAGATGTTGTGTTAAGATGTCTATACCTTGCTTTACAAAAAACAGCAGCAACATTACAAAAACATAAGAAAGTATCTTCTTTACCGGGTAAGGTACATTATAATATTTTTTACCCAGCAAATAAGTAATAACAACCATAAACGCATAACAGCAAAGAGTTACCCAGGCCGAAGCATACATGCCCCATTTAGGTATAAAAATATAATTACCGGTTAAAGTAATGACGGCTCCTGCAAGAGTAATATACAAACCCATATACATCCTGTCGGTAAGCTTGTACCATACGGAAAGGTTGTAATATATACCCAGGCATACGTTGGCAAACAGCAATATAGGAACAATGCCCAACCCGCTGTGATAAGCAGCATTGATCATATATTTCCATATATCTAAATACAGTGCGGAAAAGAGAAAGGCAAAGCACAGGGTAATAACAAACCATTTCATCACACGTGCATAGGTTTGCTTAGCATTTTCCCGGGCCGACTGATTAAAAAAGAAAGGCTCTGCCGCCATTTTAAAAGCCTGTATAAATAAGGTAATAAAAATAGCCAACTTATAATTGGCGGAATATATACCTACTATTTGCTTGATCTGACCCGACTCCAGGGGAAGAAATTTTGCCAGCATCTGCCGGTCCATCACCTCATTAATCATTCCCGCCAGACCGATAAAGATCATAGGTGCGCTAAAGGCAAAGACCTCTTTCCAAAGCCGGGTATTGATCTTAAAACGGAAAGAGCGCCATTCAGGGAATAAAACCAGGAGTACGAATAAGCTCTGTAAAAGATTAGCCAGGATCAAATAGCCCACCCGTGTATTACTGTAATACCATCCGGACAGTATGCTGCCGGGATGCCCTGCCAGGTAACGCGGAATAAACACAAGGAACAATAGGGTGAAAAATATATTGACCAGTATGCCCGATATCTTGACAAACGCATATTTCCTGGGCCGGTTTTCCTGTCGAAGACGTGCGAAGGGTATAGTCGTAACAGCATCTAACCCAATAATAGTAAGACACCATACAATATATTCGGAGTGACCTCTAAGGTTAAGAAAATTATTTATCGGCTCCCGGAAAAAAGAGAATAATGCAATAAGACTAACGCTGCTGATGACCAGTGACCCAAAAGTGGTCTGGAACAGATCTTTCCGGTCAATGCCTTCTTTATTGGAAAAACGGAAATACCCGGTTTCGAATCCATAAGTAAACAAAATATTCAATACAGCGATCCATGCATATAGTAAACTGTAATCCCCGTAGTCCTGTACACCCGACACATCATGCATCAGGTTGGTTAGCAGAGGGGTAAGCAGATAATTGAGCAGCCTTGCTCCTATATTACTGGCACCATACCAGATAGTTTGGCCGGCCAGTTGTTTGATTGTTGACAATACCGCAATTTTACGGGCAAAAATAATATTAATTTTATCGGTTGGCCGTCTTCATATATAAAAAACACAAAAGACTGAAGCAGACAATAAGTATTTAAGATGCCCCTCAAATTGTGCTATCAACCCATTCGTTCAAGTGAGATGTGCGGGGAGGCCGGCAAATTTCAGTGGCGATTTTCTTTCATAAAATTTGCACTTTCAATTTCTTTATCTATTTTTAAGCCTTCAATTTTCTAACCAATGCTTCAGGAAGAAATTTGGCTTATTTAAAATGAAAAACATGCGCAATAAAATGAAGACTTTTTTACTGACAACTTTGGGTGTTTTTGCCCTTTTTGCAACAGTAACACTCACATCCTGTAAAGAAGATAAATGTAAATTAACAGTTTGTGCCTATGGTGGTGTTTGTAATGACGACGGTTCGTGTACCTGTCAGACAGGCTACGAGGGAGAAAGATGTGAAGTAATCAGCAGGGATAAATTTAAAGGAGCCTGGAGAGTGACTGAAGATGGTACTCAAAGCAGTCCGGCACAATATACCGTTTCAGTTGAGGACGGTAATAATATTGACGAAGTAAGCATCCGGAATTTCAATAATCAGTTCAACGATATTATAACAGGTAAAATAAAAGGTGATAGCATTTATATAGCCAGTCAGACTGTTCAGATAGGCGAACGTCAAAAAACAATAGAAGGCAGAGGTTATGCCGTGCCCGAGGCTTATTATGGCGCTCATGGTAAGATCATACTGATGTATCGCGTTATTTCTGACGACGGGGAGGTAGATGATTTCGGCTGGTCTACTGCCGGCAATGCCTCTGTCTGGACAAAATAATAATCAGCGAGTCAAAAATAATAAAGGCCCTTACGGGCTTTTTTTATGTCCTCTTGTATATATGTATAAAAATTTCATAAAAAATCTCTTTATAGGCAAATGCTGGTATATAGCTATGAGCATTTGTATTGTGCTGTTTTTTTCTTCCTTTTTTATACCATTTCTGTGGCATATTGCAGTAATTGCATTGATAAGCGTCGCCCTGATCACCATAGCGGATCTCTTATTGCTGTTCACGACACGAAAAACAATAGAGGCCGTAAGGCAGGTAAATGACCGGCTACACTTAGGCGAAGACAATAAGGTTGACATCAGCCTTACCAGTTCCTACTATTTTACTATCCGCGTAGCGGTTATTGATGAAGTGCCGGTGCAGTTTCAGAAAAGAGATTTTAAAATATGCATCTCTTTACGCGCAAGAGAAAAACAAAATATACAATACGGTCTTGTCCCCCTATCCAGAGGTGTATACGAATTTGGAAAGATTATCTGTTTTGTACAAAGTCCATTAGGGTTGATACAACGCAGGGTATATACCGCCGGAGCATGTAACGTAAAAGTCTACCCGTCTACTTCATACCTCAGGCAGTTTCAACTCTCCGCACCGGGTAGCCATAGTATTATGCCCGGTTTAAGGAAAGTACGGAGATTGGGACATAGCATGGAGTTTGAACAGATAAAAGATTATGTAAGGGGCGATGATATGAGAAGTATCAACTGGAAAGCAACGGCAAAAAGAAACAGCCTGATGGTCAACCAGTATACCGATGTACGCAGGCAGGAGGTATATTGCATTGTGGACAAAGGGCGTACTATGAAGATGTCTTTTGATGGCATGACACTTCTGGACTATTCTATCAATGCCACACTGGCTTTCCTGGGTGTTACCATATTCCGGCATGACCGGGGTGGCCTGATTACCTTCTCTTCAAAGATGGGAACCGTTATTCCGGCTGAGCACAACGGTAAGCAATTAGGGAAAATACAGGAAGCCCTTTACAGTCAGGATACGGATTTTTCTGAAAGCAATTACGAAGCTTTAGCTTCTTTTGTATATAACAAATTGTCACATCGCAGCCTGTTGTTGCTTTTTACCAATTTTGAAACATTGATCTCAATGGAAAGGCAACTGCCTTACCTGCGAAAACTGGCTTCCAGGCACCTTCTTTGTGTAGTTCTCTTCCGGAACACACAGCTTAGGCAAATACATGATACGCATCCGGATTCCTTAGAAGGTATTTATATTAAAACAATAGCCGACCGTTTTGATTTTGAGAAGAAACAAATAGCCAAAGAGCTACGCAGGTATGGCATTTTATCCATATTAACCACACCCGGAGCATTGACACCAGATGTAGTCAACAAATATGTAGAGATCAAATCGAGGCAGATGATTTAGGTAAAATCAGAACTCCTTACAGAAGCGCTCTAATACTATTGATGATGGTAAGGGCTATGGTTTAATATACTAAAGGAACGGTACAGTTGCTCTGCCACAATCAGCCGTACCAGCTGGTGGGGGAAAACAAGTGCAGACAAAGACCACTTTTGCCGCGCTGCTTCTTTAACCTTATCTGTAACGCCAAAGGCCCCTCCTACCAGGAGTACCAATGTTTTTATACCCTGATTCATGAACGATTGCATCTTTTTTGACCACTGCACCGAATCCATCATCTGGCCTGTTTCATCCAGCAGAATAAGGCAATGATGAGGTTGAAGATGCTTCAATATCAGCTCTTCCTCAATTAATTTGGTACGTGCCACATCTTTGGATGCGTCTTTTTTAGTAGTTTGCAGTATAACCAGGTCTACAGTTACCCAGGGACGTATCTTTTTAAAGTAATACTGCATTCCCTTATCAATAAAGTCCTCATTAGGTTTACCCACCGACCATATCTCTATATTCATAAGCTTTCTCTTGCTTTTTATTAACGCCTGGTCGTCAAAATAAGCAAGTTCAGCGTAACGGAACAATATTTTCAGCTTAAAATTTGCAAGAAAAATAAAATTAATTACCTTTGC
>JBEBVI010000339.1:0-5076 GCA_040392805.1 Taibaiella helva | reverse complement strand
GTCGCTGAGCTGGCAGGTAAGACTACTGCTGATAACATTTGAAGATAATGTCATATGTATTTCCCCGGAAAAAACGAACGAAGGCATGGGATTGGATAATATAAAAAAAAGGGTAAAAGCCCTGAACGGAACAATAGAAATAGACAGTAATGCCGGCGAAGGAACATCAGCTTACTTAGAATATATTTTATAATAGATTATTTAAATTATATAAAATGCAATATGATATTTATTGATATTGTAGATGATCATAAAATGGTCATAGGGGGTTTAAAAGATATGCTTAAAACCTTTTCAGATATTACCGTACGTAATACATACAGCAACGGAAAGGAACTATTAAGGGTTTTGCAAAAACACCAACCTGATATTTTATTATTAGATATCCAGATGCCCGATGTACGGGGCGATGAACTGAGCGTACTTATTTCCAGGTCTTATCCGCAAATAAAGATTATTGCCATCACCGGCTACAGTACCGCCGATTATGCCCGGTTAATGCTAAATTCGGGCGTATCCGGCTATCTTTTAAAGAATACAGATGAACATAAGCTACGATTAGCTATAGAAACGGTGTATAAAGGAGCGCAATATATAGAACCTTTCATACAGGAACGATTAAATAACGAATTATACAGCTCTTCTAAGATTGATCTATTCGGGGTAAAACCCATCCTGACACGCCGGGAGAAAGATATATTAGACATGATACTCAATGAAATGACCAGCCAACAGATGGCAGAAAAAATGAAGCTAAGCCTGCGAACCATAGAAAACCACAGAGTAAGCCTTATGCAAAAATTAGACGCCAAAAATATGGCAGGTATCGTAAAACGTGCCTACCAATTAGGTTTTGTAAAAGAATAAAACACTATGCGAACAGTGGCTTATTTCACACAAAGTGAACGAACAAAACTACGAGACAAAGATGGGTATTGAATACTTTACGTCGTGACCTTCGTAATCTTTGTTTCTTTGTGTGAAATTTATCACTTTTTAGACACTCCTACCATTACCTCCCCATATAAACCAACAGTATCTGAATATCACTTGGATTAACCCCGGAAATACGACTGGCTTGTCCCAGAGTATGCGGTTTAATTTTAACCAGCTTTTGCCGGGCTTCAATACTCAGCGCCTGTAATTTATCGTAATCAAAATGCTCCGGTATTTTAAGATTTTCCATGGCAGACATTTTAGCCACCATTTCCCTTTCTTTCTCAATGTATGTCCCGTACTTAATTTGTATCTCTGCCTGCTCCAATTCTTCGTTATTGAAGCGCTTTAATTCTTCCTGTAACCGGGGAATGGTCTGTACCAGATCCTGTATGGAAATGTCAGGCCTTAACAGGATTTTTTGCACTTTTTGACGCTCTTTTAGCGTCGAAACGGACTTTTCTTCCAAAAGTGCGTTAATTTCCAAAGGTTCAACAGGTATTTCAGCGATCACACGTTTGATCTTCTCTACCGCTTCCAATTTTTGCTGTACCCTTTGCATTCGCTCCTCCGAAGCCAATCCCATATCATAACTCATAGGCGTTAACCGCAGGTCGGCGTTATCCTGGCGCATCAATGTCCGGAATTCTGCCCGGCTGGTAAACATCCGGTAAGGTTCATCCGTTCCTTTATTGATCAGGTCATCTATCAATACACCGATATACCCTTCATTTCTTTTCAATACAAAAGGCTCTTTGTCTCTTGCATTCTGATGCGCATTTATCCCGGCTATCAGCCCCTGGCATGCCGCTTCTTCATAACCTGTAGTACCATTGATCTGTCCCGCAAAAAACAGGTTTTTAATCAATTTGGTTTCAAGCGTGAATTGCAGTTGCGTAGGTGGAAAATAATCATATTCAATAGCATATCCCGGCCTGAAGAACTTACAATGTTCAAATCCCGGCACTAATTGTAAAGCTTTATACTGCACTTCTTCCGGTAAGGAGGTACTGAAACCGTTTACATAGATCTCCACTGTATTCCAACCCTCCGGTTCCACAAACAGCTGATGCCGGTCTTTATCGGCAAACCGGTTTATCTTATCTTCTATACTGGGGCAGTATCTGGGACCACTACCCTGTATCCTACCCTGATACATTGGCGACCGGTCAAAACCCGTTCTTAAAATATCATGGACTTCCTGGGAAGTATACGTGATCCAACAATGCCGCTGTTGGGAAGCATTTATACGCTCAACAGGTTCGTAGGAAAATCCCCGCACCTCTTCATCACCATATTGAATTTCCATTCTGTCATACGCCAGGCTACGTCCGTCGATACGTGGAGGAGTGCCTGTTTTCAAACGATCACTTTCAAATCCTGATTCCACTAACTGTTCTGTTATTCCTGTCGCCCCCTTCTCCCCCATTCTTCCACCTCCAAATTGCTTTTCGCCTACGTGTATAATACCATTTAAGAAAGTTCCGTTAGTCAATACCACACTTTTCGCCTTTATTTCCTGTCCCATACCAGTCACCACACCTTTTATTGTTCCACGTGAAACAATAAGACCTTTGACCATATCCTGCCAAAAATCTACATTGGGTGTTTGCTCCAACATCTCCCGCCAGGTAGTGGCAAACAACATCCTGTCATTCTGCGTACGCGGGCTCCACATAGCCGGGCCTTTACTCCGGTTCAACATCCGGAACTGGATCATACTTTTATCACTTACAATGCCACTATATCCACCTAAAGCATCAATCTCTCTTACAATCTGACCCTTTCCTATACCACCCATAGCCGGGTTACAACTCATCTGGGCGATGGTTTGCATATTCATAGTAATCAATAACACCTTGCTGCCCATATTAGCTGCGGCAGCTGCCGCTTCACAACCCGCATGACCTGCACCTACAACAATTACATCGTATTCCGGAAACATTCTTTACCGTGCTTTATATTATATAAAAAAGGGTACAAAGGTACTGCATTATAATAAAGTGACCGCTAAATTGGCTTGTTCATTTGTGGCGTGTATTGTTTCACGTGGAACATAATTTTGTTTACAGGATGAATGTTTCACGCAAAGGGAACAAAGAAGGGCGAAGGGACAAAGATTTAATTTAGAATCTTATGAATGGTATTAATTAATGCGATTCAATTATTATATAGTTTCACGTGGAACATAATTGATATTGGAAATATAGATTGTGAACTAATAGGATCCATAAATAACGATTTGTAAACCCTTTGAATGACTGTAGAAGTTAGGTATAATAAGTATCTTTGCCGGTCATTTAAATACGTAAACAGCAATGTCTTCTAAGTCACTTGAGCACTTCGATCCCAATTCACCGGGACTATTATCTAATAATATATTCGGATTACCATTTACAGAAGAAGAATCTGAATTGATCATTATCCCTATTCCCTGGGAAGTCACCGTAAGCTATAGACCAGGAACATCAAGGGGCCCCGAACAAATATTTGATGCTTCCATGCAGGTAGACCTGTATGATCCGGATATGAAAGACGTATGGAAGAAGGGATTTTATATGTTGCCGTACGACAAGAATATAAAAAACAAAAGTGATTATTTACGCAGTTGTGCAGAACTTATTATCGGTTGTCTTTCAGAAGGTAACCCGGTAAATTGCAGTAACCAGTTAGTCAGCAAACTAAAGGAAGTAAACGATGGCGGTAAAATGCTCCACGACTGGATCCACGACCTTGCAGATAAATACCTGTCTATGGGTAAAAAAGTAGCCCTGTTAGGCGGAGATCACAGCACACCTTTAGGTTTTATTAAAGCGCTGAGCAAAAAGCATGAATCTTTCGGCGTATTACAGATAGACGCCCATGCCGATCTTCGCGAAGCTTACGAAGGCTTTACTTATTCCCATGCTTCCATAATGTATAATGTATTAGATCAGATACCTGCAGTATCTAAATTAGTACAGGTCGGTACCCGCGATTATTGCGATGAAGAACTGGACTTCATTAACCAATACCCCAGCCGCATCAAAACATTCTTCGATCAGAATATTAAAGAGGATATGTATGAAGGTGCTTTATGGAAAGACATCGTAGAACAGATCATTAAGGAATTACCTCAAAAAGTATATATCAGCTTTGATATAGATGGCCTCGACCCCAAGCTGTGCCCAAATACCGGCACACCTGTTCCCGGTGGATTTGAACTGGAACAGGTATTTTACTTATTTAAGAAAATAAAAGAATCCGGTAAAGAAATTATTGGCTTCGACCTCAATGAAATATCCTCAGGTTCTCACGGCCAGGATTGTATCGATCCTATAGTAGGAGCCAGGGCTTTATACAAACTATGTAATTTCCTGGTAGCATAAGCAACACTTCATTAATTACAGATTACAGAAAGACATAAGTCGTATAATTGGTAAGTTTCCAAGCCTAACCTTACGACTTATGCTTCCTGATAAAATCTCTTGAATTATAAAAATGTTCCAAGTTCCGATAGAACCCCAGAAAATAAAAGGAAACCAGGTAACCGGTATGCACCTCATGTCGGGATTGCTCCTCTTTGTCATGGGTATTCTCACCTGGTTAGTGCCCAATCAAATTAAACAGGAAAAATTCGACTTTCTAAACTGGGCCGGCCTGTTATGCGGCTTATGGGGTTTGTTTATCATTATCGTAACCATTTTCTTTAATAAAAGAATAATCCAGTCAAAAGCTAATTTCACTTTTCGTATATTAGAAATCATATCCCTCTCCGGAATATTAATTTATACCCTTTATCAAAAATGGTATCTACCAACTGCCTACTCTATTGCGGCATTATGCGGCATCATTTTAGCCTATTACTGGGAAAGAAAAAGTAAATCAAAAAGATGGGTTAAATTCGACGATGAAGGTATACACATAAAAAATTCAGCTAAGATCAACTGGAGTGAAATAAGTCATGTAATAGTAAAACATAACATACTTACCATAGACTGTAAAAACAATAAACTCTACCAGCTTATCATTGATACCAAAAATAATAATACCGACGCTGAAGTTTTAGAATCATACGCCCGAATACAGATAAAAGCGAAAGAACATCTTTATAAGAAGGAATGGTAGTTTTTTTGAAGGAGCGTTGAAAGTGGAAAAGCT
>JBEBVI010000338.1:0-5079 GCA_040392805.1 Taibaiella helva | reverse complement strand
TATTTTTTTTACTACTTTATTCATGTTATCTGATGTTTGTAATTTTAAAGCTTTTTAGAATTTTTGTGTACAATGGCATCCATAGGAAATTCATACATAGATGGAAATAAATAGAGGCTGCAATGCCCTTTAAAATCGTTTATATCAGTATGTGTTGCCTGCTGCATTATAGCTTCTGAAATTTCACTACCTGGATAGGTGTACCGTCCTTACCATTAATGTGTAATAGGTACAGACCTCCGGGTAATCCGGCAGTAGAAATATATCTTAGTCCTGATTGCTGCTTTAGTATCCTGCCGTCTATACCTGCTATAGATAAATTAACTTCTCCATTGCCTTCTACATTAATGATGTCCGTAGCGGGATTAGGATATATAGCTATGCTCCGTACCGCATTAGACATATCGCCATTTATGGAAACTGTTTCGATGGTGTAAACATCAGAGGTATCTGTACAGCCGACTTCATTGCCTACTATTACCTGATAGGAGCCGTCCTCTTTAGCTAACAGGAATGCGCTTTCAGCACCGTGTATTTTCTGTCCGTTAAATAGCCATTGGTAAGAGTCATAAGTTTCTTTGGTACTTAGTGTATGCCCGTCCATAGATATAGCTTGTATCTCCGGCTTAGGTAGTGGTATATAATGAACTATTAAAGAGTCCCTGCCCTCACAGGGTGCGGTTACGTCCTTAGCTATTATTGTGAACTTTTGGGTCTTTTGTATAAACCCTTTCGTAACAGATGTATCCGGCCGCTCTAAAAATCCTACAGGGAACCACTTATAGTCGTATGCACCGGCATATAAAGTTGTCGCATATAGTTCAAAATGCCCATTGCAGGTAACGGTATCTTCCAATGGAGGATATATAATTACAGGTTTGTATATCAGGATAGTCTTAGTGATTTTTCGATTATCTGCTGCAATAGTATAGGTAAGGTTACACTGATAAGGGAAAACGGTTACGCCTACAGTTGCTGCGATAGGATTAATATACCACCTGCCATTTCTCTGGAAGACACCACAGCCGTCAAATCTGCCATCTGCATTAGTGCTGATTCTGATCTCATAATTGGTGCTGTCATAACAATACTTTCCTACAAATGCGGAACCATCTCCATTAACAATCGTTGGATTCTGAGCGCGCAATACCGGACTAATACAACAAAAAACAAGAATAACCGATACAATTCTGGATACTATATGCATGCTTTCTTTTTTGACAAATATAAGGTTTGAGATAAAAAAAGGAATGTAATTTAAATCAGATTTTTATTTTTTTATCAATTTGATTATTTAATCTATAACAATCTATTGGCCGGTTAAACAATTCCAGCAATCACATAAACAAAAAACCAATATACATTCTATTTTATTAGAGTGCTGGTAAAGATACATCTATTATGATACCGACAAACATATGGCTGTTATTTTTTTTAAACCTAAAGACGGGAACAAATACCCGGAAAGTTGGTAAATAAAACAGATTTTTATTCTCCTTCTTTATAGAACTTCCATTCTATTCCTTTATACAACAATGAACTAATGAACAGATTTTAATGTTAGTAAGCCGACATATCTCTATTCATTCAAAAAAGAAATACGTATGAACAACTGGTTAAAAACGATTCTTGCCGGAGCGGCAGCATGGAAATGGGGCGGCGGCTGTTTAGGTACTATCCTCGTGTTTATATTGGTGTATTGGCTGCTGGGGCAGACCGGATGCTAAATGGAGCGTGGAAAATGGAGCGTATCGTTGCGATCGTTGTTATTCGTTGCGATCGTTGCGTGAAACCCAATCTATCCCTGCATCCTGGAAGTTGTTCCCACCTGGTAAATCCCGGGCACAGTCAAAGAAAGGCACAACAGGAGTTGGGGAAATTATTTTGACATTATGCTTATTGTTATATTATACACAATAAAAATAAGTAAAGATTACATTTCCCCACTACCCTTTCCGCCTATACATCCATTTCGGACTTCTTATTTCTTAATTGCTGCTATCCCGGGCAGCTCTTTTCCTTCAAAATATTCCAGCAAAGCCCCGCCACCAGTAGATACATAACTTACTTTATCAGTAAGGTTAAATTTATTAACAGCCGAAACACTGTCGCCTCCCCCAACTAAGCTATAAGCTCCCCGGGCAGTTGCTGCTGCTACCGCTTCCGCTATGGCTTTTGTGCCGTTCTGGAATTTTTCCATCTCAAATACCCCCATCGGTCCGTTCCATAAAATGGTCTTGGCCTCCCGGATCACTTTCCCGAAAAGGGCAATGCTCGCCTCACCTATATCCAGTCCCATCCATCCGTCCGGTATATTAAAGTTGTCGGCTACAGAAGTTTGTGCATCATCGGCAAAACGGTCCGCAATTATGCTGTCCTTCGGCAGATGTATCGTTACACCTTTTTCTTTGGCCAATGACAGCAATCCATTAGCCATCTCTAAGCGATCATCCTCGCAGAGAGAGTCACCTATACGGCCACCCATCGCTTTAATAAAGGTATAAGCCATGCCTCCGCCGATAATAATATCCGTTGCCCGGTCTAACAGGTTTTCTATGATAAGGATCTTGTCGGATACCTTGGCGCCGCCTATAATAGCGACAAAAGGTTTTTCTGTCTGGTGCAGTACTTTTTCAGCGGCCTTCACTTCTTTTTCCATCAGTAAGCCAAACATCTTTTTATCGCCGGGGAAAAACTGTGCGATAACAGCTGTTGACGCATGAGCCCGGTGTGCCGTACCGAAGGCATCATTCACATATACCGTACCTAAAGCAGCCAGCTTCTGCGCAAAATCCGGATCTCCCTTTTCTTCCTCCTTATAGTAACGTAAATTTTCCAGTAGCAATACCTGGCCGGGTTGTAATGTTTTTGCCTTTTCTACCGCATCTTCGCCAATACAATCGTCTGCGAATAATACCGGCCTTCCCAAAACACTGCTCAGGTGAGCAACGATCCGGGTCAGTGAAAAATCTTCTTTCTTCAACTCCGGTTTTCGCTCCATATCTTTCAAGGGCCTTCCCCAGTGGCTCATCAGTATCACGCTTCCCCCATCTTCGAGGACTTTATTAATGGTGCCGGTAGCAGCACGTATACGGGTATCATCCGTTATCTTTCCATTTTTGATAGGTACATTAAAATCGACGCGGATCAATGCTTTTTCATTATTAAAGTTGTACTGTTCAAATGTCACCATGATTATGATCGTTCTTTTAAGGAATTTTGCCTGCAAAAGTAGGGAAAAGGTAGCGGAGATGGTTCGTGTTAAGTCAAAAGGGGGGCATCCCGGAATATCGTGCGTATTCGATTTTCAGGATTAAACTATAAAATCATATATATGAATAACCACGAGTGAAACCCGCGGAAAAAGCAGGCGCCTAAGAAACAAGCCTGAAAAGGCTTGAACAGCTAATAAAACAGGTGATCATGAGCTTTAGGACATGGCAGGATTGACCTCAAATGAAAATGTTTACTGCAAAACGGTATAACTGTTAAATAGTGAACATCTCATGGGATGACATCTAACAGGGTTCAACCCCGGGATTGAGCGATATAGTGCTTATCAGCTGCAGGTTGTACCTGCGGTTACGAACACTGAAGTCCGGCAGGCTTCCCTAAGAAATAAGTTTAAGTATGAGATATAGAATATTTGTTTGCGACAAATGGGGATGTATCCCTTTCGAATTTTTACTTCCGAATTCTGAATTTAATTTTTGACCTGTTCCCCCGTACTTATCGCCAGTGCTGCCGTACTTCTTCAGTCCTGTGCCGGATAGAAACGGGTCGACGTCCGGAAGATACGCAATAAACCTGCCCGGCTCCGGCATACTTCCTGCCGGTTATGTAATGACGCCGCCCGGAACAAAGCCATGACCAGGCGGCTTTGCCGCATAACTGTCCGGAAATGCTGCTATTCCCAACAGCACAGCAACAAAACCGGTGGGTTTAAAAGTATTTCCATATGGTCTGATCGTATAACCAGCGGGAAGTGTTGTTAAACCCGGCGAACCTTTGTTTTTTTACTATCCTTTTGCTCCCGGTATTACAGGTGCCTGCGGTTATGAGCATTCAAACCTGCCGGACGTCTTAAAAACAATAAGTTTAAGTATGTGATACAGGACACTTGTTTGCGGCAATCAGGGATGCATTCCGGCAAAACAGGCTAACGGAAGTATGCGCCTCACCGGAGTAGTTTTATGCATGGATCCACATATATGCTTTGCCCCGAAAATTGAGGTAGGTTACTCAGATCAGAATAAAAATATTTTTTATAAAATAAATTTTTTTAAATTTAACGCCAAACTGGCTATCTGTTATTTGAACAGACAGATAATTGGTATTATTTTTGCAAACACAAAATACAAAGAAAAATAAAGCAAAACAACAGCTTATGAAACAAAGACTCTTAATTTTAGCCGCTGCGTCTGCAGTAACTTTTGCAGCGTGTACCGGAGGGGGCAATAACGAAGGCACTTACACCCAGGAACAATTAGATTCGATCACAAAGGCTAAAGCCGATTCTGCAGCAAATGCCATTAAGGCGGAAAACGATTCCATTATTGCAGCCCATGCCGCAGAGGAAGCACGTAGAGCCGATTCCATACGGGTAGCCGATTCTTTATTAAATGCCGGGAAAAAAGCCGGTGCAGCGAGTGTTACCAAGAAAACAAGTACATCTAAACCCAAACAAACCAACAATACTACACCAAAAGAAGAACCTAAAGTGGCAGAACCACCTAAATCTGCACAAAAAGAAAAATTTGAAAGTCGTCAGAATAGCTCAAATACCATCTCTGAAGAGAAAAAGCAGGAGCAAAAGAGCAGGTTTGACAGTAGAAAGTAAACAGAAAAATCAGATATCCCGCTAATCTATATCAACTATTCCGGTGGGATTCCCGGTTTTAATACGTGTAAAGCGGTTGGGCGTAACGGCTGCAACCGCTTTTTAATTTGTTGTTTTAAACAGGATTTAGAAATAGACAACTTATATTTGTTGTTGAAGAGTGTAAAGTCCATTGTCCCACTATTGTACTGACGGTACTTTTATAATTCTGCACATGTGTTGTTATAGTGATATTCAGA
>JBEBVI010000337.1:0-5091 GCA_040392805.1 Taibaiella helva | reverse complement strand
TACTTAAATTAATTATGCAAGAGCAAACCAGTAAAGAAATTGCCGGAAAACTTAATTTAAGCTTAAGAACGGTTGAAAATCAAAGAGTCAATATCATGCAAAAGCTGGATGTTAAAAATACCGTCGGCCTGGTAAAAAGAACCATAGAGTTGCGCCTTCTCGAAGAATAACCAACAGGTATCTTCCAAGGGCAAAGCTGTAATTATACCATTTTTATACAGAATATAGCAGCCAGCTAAAATCTTTGTCCCGTTGGGGGACAGGCCTTAAATCCATGTTCAAAGATGTCCTATAAAAAGTTAGTTTGCAGGAATCCCCGCAAACTAACACTTATTTTTTCACAGCACCTGCCAGCTTCTGTACAAGACAAAGTGTTTTGAATTGTTACTCCGTTTGATGCCAGCTATCCGGCGGGGTGATTTTTTTTAACCGCCCTAACCTACTTTACCTCAAAGATATAAGGCATCAGCATCCAGGTACGGTTTTTCTGTTCCTGCATGGTGCGCAACATCCTGAACCACCGATACTCGCTCCCCATTTCATTCTTCAGGAATTCTTCTGCAACAATCTTCTCGGTAAGGCTGCCACCGGTCAGCATACGCATCATTTTTTCAAACTTATCTTCAACCGCCGGATAAAATACCACACGGTAATCATCGATCTTAGCTATACCTGCCGCACTTTTTATTGCCCTGTTCAGTCCGCCTAATGCATCTACAAGCCTGTTCTGTAAAGCCGCCGTACCTGTCCATACACGCCCCTGCCCGATGCTGTCTACATAGTCAACCTCCATTTTACGACCTGTCGCTACCCTGCTCTTGAACGTCATATATATAGTATCCACACTGTTCTGGATAAACCTGCGTTCGGGATCCGTCATTGGGCGGTTCATGTTAGGAAAATCCGCATAAGGTGCATTCTTCTCCGTATCGAAAGTCACTCCCAGCTTTTCATTAAAGAAAGACCTTGTATTGAACATCATACCAAATACACCGATACTTCCGGTGATGGTACTGGGCAATGCAAATATACTGTCGGCCATACAGGAGATATAATACCCTCCGCTCGCAGCTACATCACCCATAGAGACAACCAAAGGTTTCCTAGTCTTTAGTATCTGCAGCTCCCTCAAAATAACTTCTGAAGCCAGGGCGCTGCCTCCCGGTGAGTTTACCCGCATCACCACGGCTTTTATCTTATCATTATCCCTTACCTTCCGGATTTCTTTAATAAATTTCTCAGATGCGATCTGCGAAGAAGACCGCTCACCTTCCCCATCCACAATCTCTCCCTCCGCAATAAGGATACCCACCTGGTTATCACTAACAGTCGGGGTAATACTCTTCCTGTAGTCGTTCACCGCTACCAGGCGGATCTTGTCTTTCTCCCCTACCCCGCTTTGGGTACGGAGCAGGTCCTCCACCTGGTCCTTATACTTTAAGCCATCCGCAAGCTTATAGATAATAGCATCGGATGCAGACTGGATCGTTCCATTCTGTATCCATGCATTTATCGTAGCCGAGTCCGCATGCGTATGCTCTGCGATAGCCGTTACCATCTCCTGCCATATATCTTTTTGAATAGCTGCCAGTTGCTTGCGGTTGGGTTCACTCATTTTATCCATACGGAATGGCTCCGTCGCGCTTTTAAACTGGCCGCAATAAAATATCTCCGGCTTAACATTCAGCTTATCAAGCGCCCCTTTAAAGAAAACGAGGTTTGAAGAAAGTCCTTTAATCTCAACCGAGCCCAAAGGATTAATAAATACGCTATCAGCAACCGAAGCAATGAAATAATCATTTTGCGGTATAAAATCGCCATAGGCATAAATAAATTTTCCGCTTTGTTTAAAATCCGACAGCGCATTCCTTATTTGCTGTGCCGTAGCCTGCCCGTTGGGTGACCCGCCCGCCTTCAGGTAGATACCCTTTATCTTGCTATCGGTTTTGGCAAACTCAATGCTTCTCAACAGATCATGCAGACCCGAAATCCGGCTGTCCCCACCGGTGAAAAGAGCCAGAGTGTTTGTTTCTCCCAACTCATGGTAAGCATTGGTCAGATCAATGAGCAATATGGAGTTATCACGGACAGTACTTTGCTCCTCCTTAGCCGCACCGGCACTGGTGATAGAAGAAGAGATCGAGCCGATTACAATAAAAAATGCTATAAAAAACAATACCCCGGCTACTGTCAGCGCCAACAGGGAAGCGAAGAAAAACTTAAAGAACTGTTTCATTGGAAAATTATCATTTAAAGCAAAGATATAACTATGTTACCTACAATATAGCACAGTAAAAAATATTACCAAATTAAAAATATTTATACAAGCAATGAGGGTAAAATACAATTCGCCTGTCCTTATAAAGGGGAAAAAAATTGTCTGTTTTTCGTAAGAATCACTATAACAGTTACTTTTATCAATTTTAAAGGCTATTTTTATGCCGATTTATTTACTTTTTAATTGCAATTAATGTCATTATTTGATCATGTGCTTGAGCCGCCATCATACGGCTGGAAGGATAGCAACGGGGAATTAGTTAAACCGTCTGTAAAAGAAATTTTTCGCGAATTTACTAACAGAGTTAATATTTTTAAGTCCAGAAAAAACTGGATGACATTTACAAGCTGGTTGCAGTTAGTATGTCTCCTTCCCTTTTTATTCCTGTTTTTCTTTAGTTATTTTAACTGGTGGTACCTCATTGCCGGTTTCCTGTACAGCATGGTGCTTATGGGCACCCACGGTACTATATGGTATCATCGTTACTGCACGCACGGCGCCTATACTTTCCGCAATAAATTCTGGCGTGTGCTTACCCAGCACTTAGTTATTAAAACGGTATTTGAAGAGATCTATGCTATTTCGCACCATGTGCATCATGCTAAATCCGATGAGCCGGGTGATCCGTATAATGCCAGCGCCGGTTTTTGGTATTGCTTTCTTGCCGATGCCAATCACCAGCCCATTAACCGGAATCTTTCGGAAGAAGACTATAAAAGAGTAGTCGGTTTAATGAAACATACCGGTGTAAAACCTAATTCCTATGAACAGTATAAGAAATGGGGCAGCATAGAACATCCGGTTGCCGTTATCACAAGCTGGATACTAAACTGGTCTTTCTGGTTTGTAGCATTATACTTAATAGGCGAATACCTTTTAAACGGAACCGGCATGAGCCTTGTATGTGCCATATTCGGATCTGCCTTTGTATGGACAGTGGGTGTACGCACCTTTAATTACGAAGGGCATGGAAAGGGTAAAGAAAAACATGTCGATGGTATTGACTATAACAGGAAAGACCTGTCTATCAACCAAATATGGCCCGGATATGTCGCCGGCGAATGGCATAATAATCATCACCTGTATCCGGCCAGTGCACGCTCCGGCTTCCTGCCTTACCAGCTGGATCTGGCTTATGCATACATCCGTATCCTTTATCTTATCGGGGGGGTCCGTACATACAGGGATGCAAAAAAACAATTTTTACAAATCTATCATATTCCATATCGTAATAAAAAGAGAAAAACGGGCGACCAGTCCAAAGCCGACGTTTCATCTATACAGGAGCAGTCTCTTGCAGAATAAAAAAGTCAAACTTATATAACAAAAAAGAATAAGGGCAGCTTAAAAAACTGCCCTTATTCTTTTTGTATCAAAAAAAGGTATCTGCTATGTTTGAGACTATCTCTTCTTATGATATCACCTTACGCTTATGCAAGTGTAATTTCCTTATCGAGGTATACATCCTGGATAGTATGCAGTAGCTCTACTCCTTCTGCCATAGGTTTCTGGAAAGCCTTTCTGCCGCTGATCAGTCCCATACCGCCGGCACGTTTATTAATAACAGCAGTAGTAACCGCTTCTGAAAGATCTGAAGCGCCTTTAGACTCTCCTCCTGAGTTGATCAGTCCTGAGCGACCCATATAACAGTTGGCCACCTGGTAGCGGCACAGATCTATAGGATGATCTGTTGTCAGCTTATTGTATACGTCTTTATGTGTCTTACCAAAGTTAAGAGCAGTATATCCTCCGGTATTGGTAGGTAATTTCTGTTTAATGATATCTGCCTGGATCGTCACGCCCAGATGGTTTGCCTGTCCGGTAAGGTCGGCTGACGTATGATAATCTACTCCGTCCTTCTTAAAAGCACTGTTGCGCAGATAGCACCACAGTACGGTAGCCATTCCCAGCTCATGTGCATATTCAAATGCCTTAGCAGTTTCGATGATCTGGTGATGGCTTTCTTCCGAGCCGAAATAAATCGTTGCTCCTACTGCAGTTGCCCCCATATTCCATGCATCCCTGATGGAGCCGAACATGATCTGGTCAAACTTAT
Source organism: Taibaiella helva (assembly GCA_040392805.1). GTDB lineage: Bacteria > Bacteroidota > Bacteroidia > Chitinophagales > Chitinophagaceae > Taibaiella > Taibaiella helvus_B. The sequence goes on along the minus strand of JBEBVI010000337.1, from coordinate 757 downwards.
TAGGATAAGATATAAATTCATTGTGGTTAATCTTTACAATGAATGGAATCTTGTGCGCATATTTACGTGCTACGGCACCCAGTACACCATAAGTGGAAGCCACAGCATTACAACCGCCTTCAATCGCCAGCCTGACAATGTTTTCCGGATCGAAATAAGCGGGATTGGGTGCAAAAGAAGCCCCGGCGCTATGTTCAATACCCTGGTCTACAGGCAGAATAGATACATAACCGGTATCAGCCAGTCGTCCATGTCCCAAAATCGATTGTATGCTACGTAGTGTTTGTATATTCCTGTTAGATCCGGCCCAGACCTTATCTACTTGGTCCGGAGAGGGAGTGTGCAAGATGTCTGCGGAAATCGTCTTACATTGGTGTGTTAATAACGATTCGGCATCAGCCCCTAACAGCTCTACAATTTTTTTGTTTGCCATAGTTTAAAAAGAAAGATTTTGACTGTAAAATATAATGCTTATTTCGGCCGCAAAGGTACATTAAAAAAGTAAACGTTTTTCCCGGTGTAAATCGAATAAACCATTGTTGACTCATAATTGATTTTCCGCTAAACAGGCATTTGTTTCTCTTCCTTTTCCCACATCATAATGTAGCAGGCATAGAACAATAAATCAAAAAATTATTTTTCGGTTTATTTTTTTCCTCTTACCTTTGCCACCCTTTCAATAAAGATCACAGTTTGTGATTGCTCCTATAGCTCAGTTGGTTAGAGCACCTGACTCATAATCAGGGGGTCCTTGGTT
>JBEBVI010000336.1:0-5109 GCA_040392805.1 Taibaiella helva | reverse complement strand
CATTACATCAATATGTAATGCTGTGCTGTTTATTATTGCCTGTTATAATGCTATCAATACGCGGATGCTTTAGTACAACCCTGTTTGCTAATACCGAAGAGAACTGTTATTTTACCTGTTGGCCGCAATGAGAAAAGGGCTCAACGATAAACCTACTGAATGTAATTGCTCATTATGGGATTTCATCATGCTTCATCCGACAAAGCCCGGCGGCACTCTAAATGACGATTGGAGACTTTCTCCAACACCTTCTGCGATCAACGCATCAACGTAACATTCCCCATATACTTTTCTTTAAAGCCATTTTCAAATTCTATTTCTATTGTATAAACATATACTTCCGCCGGTTGTTCCAGGTTATTATATCTTCCATTCCAACCACGGCCATCAATGTTTCGTGTTTCAAACAACAGTTGCCCCCAACGATTTAAGACCTGCATGTGGAAAGCTTGTACTCCATTAGAAAATAAACGGCGTGGAAAAAAGAAATCATTTATACCATCGCCATTGGGTGTGAAGGCATTGGGTATATCTGTCCGACAGCCTTTATGCACCATAATACTTTCCGTGGCGCTGCAACCCAAAGGCTCTGTTTTTACAGTAAGGCTGTAGATTCCGGGAGATACTATTTTTAGGGTTTCTGTAGTGTCACCGGTGTTCCACAAAGTATAGTAAGCTTCTTTAGGGGGGGGCTGTAAATTCTTTAATACAATAGGGATGCCGTGTAGGCAAAGCTGACTCTCTATGCCTAAATTCACTTTAGGTAAGGCAGATACATAAATGGTATCTGTAAAAGATGATTGTGGGCAGGCACGGAATTGTGCCGTTAACATTAAAGGCATTATACCCGAATGATCATAGGCATGTTTTATTTGATTATCAAATGTAGAAAAATCATTGCCATCACTCATTTGCCAATGCAGGTCTGTTATTGTTTTTGTATTCATTTTATGTGTAAACATTATGCTTTCACCCTGGCAGATACTGTCTTTATCTTTAATAAAGCGAGTTTCAAATATGGGATCAGCAATGATAATCCGGTAAGCCGTATCGGGGCAAATTTCACCAATATGACCGACAAGTATTACCTGGTAGCTTCCGGGATGGGTGTAAGTATGTTGAGGAATGATCAAGGTGGAAGAATCCAGATCACCGAATGACCAGATAAAATTGTTGAAATAGGGGGCGGAAGTATTTTGGAAGGAGAAGGTATCCATAACACAAACTAAGGTATCGGCATCGAACGAAACCTTATATGGAGGGGTAGGGTAGCTAATGATAAAGCTGTCCACGTGATGTTCGCATATAGAATCTATGAGATAAGACAGATAATAAATACCGGTTTGGTTCACTTTTCGGTGTACGCCCATATAGCCGTCATGCCAAACGTAACCGGATCCGTTAAAATTTGTCGCACTTATAGATATGGTATCGGCATTGCACATTCCGGAATCTTTTATCGTAGTATAAACATCTTTTGATATAAATCCAAAGATCACCTTAAAGGTGTCTATATAGTATTCATACTTACAAGGTGTATTTACCGGAACCTGGTATCGTACCCAATATACACCCGCGTTATTTACGGTGCGTGTATGACCGGAGCTGCCGTCCTCCCATACATAATTCTGTCCGAAATGATTTTTGGCTTTTAGTATGCGAGGTTGAGAGCATAAAGCGGAATCAATGGTCAACGTATATTTTTTTGAGGGAGAAAGTACCCCCAAGTTTGGGAGCCCGCAGTAAGACTGCGTTCCATTTAGTAAAAGGAATCCGTTAGCGATATACTGACACCCTATCCCGGTAATGTTCGGGTTGATAATTATATGCAATGTATTTGCTCTTACGTCTGCACCATACACTCTGCCGTCTGGTGCTCTTTTTAAAGCGAATACTGGGTTTTCAGAAATGATCCTTTTTGAATTAATTATCGCTATAGAATCTCCTGCGCTTAAATCAAATTGAAATAAAGCTGGCGATATACCGAATGGAGGTTCAGGTAGACTTACATATAGCTTGGTGTTATCTGGGGAAAAGCAAAGGCCATAAAATGAGCTAAAAAAATTAAAGATATAGAGGCTGTCCAATATAACGGGATGTGTAACCTCGCCCGAACCCGGATTGAAGTCATACAGGATGACCTTATCCTGTGCAATAGCTAATTTACTTCGGTCTGGAGATATATCTATAGACCCAAATATTTCGGAAGTTGTTCATAGATCCATTTCCCGTGCTGATTTAGAAATAACAGGCTGTGACTCAACTCCATTAATGCTTATATTGTAAGATTTAAAATTGTTGTTGGTGCGGGATACTACAATCAGCCATGCATCACAATTATTTCCTGAAACAGCGGTCATTTGTTCCGTAAGTAAAGAGTCTAATAGTATACCTTTTCTGGCTACATCGCCTAAACCTCCATTTAAAGTCATATCTACAATACTATAGTACAGCTTACCTAGAAAAGGAGAATTTGCAACGCTATTCACCATCTCACCTAGTGAGAAAATATAGTATTGATCTTGCTCACCGGGCATAGGTATAATGATTGTTCCTTGAGTAGTACTGGCGGTAATACTATAGATACTTTGTGTCAGATCTTTTCCCCGGGGCATAATATTATGATTTTTGTCCCAAACGTTGAATCCATCTGTGTAGAATAGCAACTGGCCATTTGCGTTACATACAGAAGAAGAGCCTTCTCTGGTAGCTATTCCTGTTTTTATTGCTCGTGCTGTACCTCCATTAAAATCGATACCGGCATAAGCACCAAAGGCCCATATGTTTTCCTCCTGTGCATTTGTAGTGTAAATAAAACCAAATAGAATGATGATGGTAATGGCGAATGGTAAAGAAGGAAACTCTAATAATCTTGTCTTTCCTCTTGGCCCTAAATAAAGCATAAGTAAAAGATTTAGGCAAGCGACTATCTACTCCTCTCCCTGGTTGCATTCACGGGAGAGGAATAGAAATCTAAGAATAATTGATTAGTTAATAATATTAAGTTTCCTGTTTAGAAGTCCATCGTCAAACTGAAATATCAGAGTATATACTCCTGACGGTAATTGTGAAATATTTATAGTAGATAGACTCTGATCCTCCATCTTGTATATGCCTTTTTCTTGTCCTAAAATATTGTATATGCGAATGAAGCGAATAGGTATTGCCAAATTCTTATTGGATATATTTAACTCGTTTGTTGCCGGGTTGGGATAAACAGATATAAGCTCTTCTTCAGTTCTGCCTGCATACAATATTCCGGTGGAACCGTTGACAGTTACCAGCTTTGTAAGAGTAGTGCTGCCACAATCATTCGTCATTGTAACGCTTACCTCGTATGTGCCATTTCTCTCGTAAGTATGGTTCACCGTATCTCCATTTACTATATGGCTACTATCTCCAAAGTCCCAGCTGTAGGTGTCGGTATTTTGTGTTTTAGCTGCGCTAAATGTAAATTGAGGATCAGTGCCATTCACATTAATATAAGCAGCTGAAGGGAGTGGGCTTTGTGCAATTTCGATCGTATCTGATGCACTGCAGTTGACTCCGCTTGATACTTTTAAAAAATAAGTTCCTGGTGTGGTTATTGTAATTGCCTGTTCGGTAGATTTATCGCTCCATAGAAAGGTTGTTTTGGTATTGTAATCGCCTGCACTAAGTATGAAGGTAGCTCCTTCACAGAACGTAGTATCATTACCTAAATTTACAACCGGTATCAGATTTTTTGTGACTTTGATAGTATCGGATCCACTACAGTTAACTCCGCTTGATGCGGTTACAAAATAGGTTCCCGGAGTATCTATTCTAATTACTCTTTGTGTAGATTTGTTGCTCCATAAAAAAGTTCCTACAGTATCAGAATAGCTTGCACTCAGTATAAGAGAAGTTCCTTCACAGAAGGAAGTGTCATTACCTAAGTCTATAACCGGTATCAGATTTTTTGTAATTTTGATTGTATCGGCTCTACTGCAATTAACTCCGCTTGATACGGTTACAAAATAGGTTTCCGGAGTATTTACTGTAAGTGTTTGGTTGGTAGATTTGTCGCTCCATAAAAAGGTTGTTCCGGCATTGTTATTTCCAGCGTTAAGTGTAAGTGAAGTCCCTTCACAGAAAGCAGTGTCGTTACCTAAGTTTAGAGAGGGAGGTGGTGCACAATTATCTATTTTAAAGTTATCAAAATTTACTATTAGTATCCCCATGTATGCAGTTCCGAAAGAATGAGATTCCAGCTTAAAACATATTGTGCTGTCAGCAAATGAAGCCAGGGAATATTTCCTCTGCTCCCACGAGGCAGTTGCGGTACTTTGAAAGGAATCAATCTGTTTGAAACTTTGCCCGTCATCATCAGAAACATATACTTTTATGTAACCGGAATTAGCCTTTGCCACAACCCACTCATTACTTGCCGAATCTAGTTCAGTCTGTTTAAAATCGAAGCTGAAAATATCGGTCTTATTAATGAGCGTTTTTGGTGTTATGATGAAGCCTGTGTTTAGTGTATAAGCTGAATGCAATGTCTGCAAACATTTTCCCGGGTTGCCCCATCCTGGATCAGAAACAAGCCATAAATTAACAGCGCTGCCCCAGGTGGTTGGAATTGATGATGACGCATCAAAGCCCTCGGTCCATGGATTTGGAATAAGTGATTGTGCATTTACATGTAGAGCCGAAACTATTGTTATAAAATATAGAATTATCTTTTTCATATTATTTGCTATAAATTTTTAACACAGAATGATGTGCAGCATCCTTTAGGAAACGTAAAATCGTATTATGTAAAGGAGCTGTTGATGTTGAAGAAGCCTATCTTTTTATTATTTTTTCTGTTTTTATTGGTAGCCCTTCTTCATTTGTCAGGTGTAAAAGATATATACCTTCAGCTAACCCTGATAGTGACAACCGGTTGTGTAAAGGTTCGGCTTTATAGATTTTTCGGCCGGTTATATCGGTAAGTTTTGCATTTACTTTTACAGGAGTATAGATATATATAATATCTCCGGCCGGGTTAGGATAGACCTTAATCAGTTTGGGCAACGCTGTAATACTTTCCACTGTTGTATAATTTGTTACCGGATAGACATCAGAAGTATCCGAACAGCCGTTCCC
>JBEBVI010000335.1:0-5118 GCA_040392805.1 Taibaiella helva | reverse complement strand
TAGCAAACAATTATCTTGAAGCCGTCGATAAACCCTACATCTATATTTCGGAAATGATGTGTATTGAGATGTTTTATTATAAGTGTTTCCAGTATCATTATCAGCAAGAAGTAGTACAAGGATATCTGAATCAATATTTCCCTGCAGCTCTCAGTTATGTCCGTTTTGTTCAGCTGAAACGAGGTATGTTGCTGTACCTGGTTTTCTATTTGCAGAAGCGGTTAGCTTTGTGGTATTTACTATGGCGACTCTACCAGGCTGGCGGTTATAACTATCTGATTATATTTCCATTCTTCAGAGCACAATTTGCAAAATCGAGTGTTTACACTCTATTTTCAATACGTTCATTATGATATATTTGTCTGATATCAGAATGGTTAAAGTTACTCTTCCGGCATAAAGTATTTATAGCTATAAGGTGACTTACGCGGATATCAGATTTTATTCCTTCATATCTGATTATAGCCCTTTTTGTGGAACAGAGATAAGACGACTGTTTATATTAAGTAGAGCCTGAACCCACCCCTTGATGATTGAATGGAACTATTATAAATCACATAAAAAAGGTAGAAATGAAAAAGATCAACATTGTAAGTGGTATTATCGCCCTCTGTATTTTGTCCAATGCAGAACAAATTAGAGCCCAAAATCCGGAAATGGAATGGGCCAGACAAATGGGGGGAGCAGGCTGGAATGCAGGTACGGCAGTAGCAAGTGACGGATTGGGTAATGTATATACGACAGGAGCATACGAAGGTACTGCAGATTTTAGTCTTGGTGCGGGCACGGCCGTTTTTACTGTAACCGGCAGGCATATTTTTATATCCAAGCTTAATGCCCAGGGTAATTATGTGTGGGCAAAAACAATCGGCATTTCAGGAACCAACCAGGGCATGGCAATAAAAGCGGACGAGGTTGGAAACGTTTATATTGCAGGTCAATTTGTTCGTTCTCCCAGTTTTAACGCCGCGTCAGTTAATGATACACTTATGGCAGTCGGTGGTACTGATGCATTCGTGATGAAACTAAATCCGGCCGGTGAATTTGTCTGGGCTAAAAATGTCGGTTTGGTATTGCCAACAGGCCAAAAAATCGCTTACGGGATGGCACTTGATGCCGGTCACGTTTATATCACAGGTGAGGCTGGAGGAGAAGTTTTTGCATCTAAAATAGATACTTCCGGAGGTTTTGTCTGGACAAAAACATGGGGAGGAAACAAGAGTGAATATAGTTATGCCATTGCTGTAGATGATTCGGGTAATGTATATACTACCGGCAAATTCAGTAGTGATTCCGTTGATTTTGATCCGGGGGCTGGTACTTATTATATCCGCAATTCGGTTATAGGTTCAAGCAGCTATACCTATCATGCATTTGTGTCTAAATTAGATCCTGATGGTAATTTTCTTTGGGCAAAAGGATTTATTAATGCGTCCGAAGGAAATGGCATTGGTGTAGATAAGTCCGGAAATGTATATGCCAGTGGTGTTTTCAGAAACACTGTTGATTTTAACCCCGGTTCCACCCCAAACACAATGACGGCACAGGGTTCACAGGACGGGTATATCTGCAAATATTCATCTGCCGGTAACCTGATATGGACCAGACAAATGGGAGGAGCGGGAGTAGTGAATCCAAGGAGTTTAGCCATCGATGGTAAAGCACACGTTTATATTTCCGGATGGTTTAGCAGCTGGGGCGATTTTGATCCAGCGAGTGGAGCTGCCGATACTTTCAAGTTATATACTAAGGGTAGTAATGACATCTATATCGCCTCATTAGATTCCTCCGGAAGTTTTGTATGGGCTAAAGGCTTTGGAAGTACTACCGCAGATTATGGATATGCCATATCGGTAGATAAAAAGAGGAGCGTATATGGTGCAGGATATTTCGGTGGTGACATTCATTTCGATCCCACAGTACCGGGCACGGATTTCAAAGGCCTGGGAAGCCAGGACGTCTATGTGCTTAAAATTAACCAGTTCTGTATTGATACCTCGTCTTCCCTGTTGGATCTGGCCATATGTGATGATGAGTATTCGATCAATGAGGAAACATATACGGAAAGCGGTACTTATACGCAAAATTTCATTAATGCGAGCGGCTGCGACAGTATACTGACCATAGTTTTAGACTTAAAAGGTAAGCTCGAACATCCTGTGATCAATGTGGACGTGTTTGTATTAAGTACTACGATCCCTTACCAATCCTATCAATGGTTTTTAAATGGAAATATCATACAAGGGGCCACTACAAGAGCGATTACCGTCACTGAAAATGGTGATTACCAGGTTGCAGTAACCAATGAGGGTGGCTGTGTAGATACTTCAGATATTTATACGGTTACAAATATTACAGGAATCGATCCGGTTTATCTTTCAAATGCGATCAGGATTTATCCCAATCCTGCTACAGATGTCGTAACTATTATTGCTCCGGTTAATGACCTGTCTGTAAGCATTAAAGCAATAGATGGAAGAGTTGTAAGGCAGGTAAATAATACTAAGAATATTTCTGTTAAAGAATTGTCTGCCGGACTATATGTGATCGAGATTAAAGACAAAGAAGGATATACTATTAAAACAGAAAAAATCATAAAAGAGTAAGATTGCTTTAGTCCGGTTTTGCGGCTGTACCACGCAAAACAGGACTTATCCGGCAATATGTTAAAGCTTACAGGCTATAAGGGGCGGCATTTAAGCTTAGCCCCTTATTTTACCGGATGACCTGGCCGGCAATAGTATGTTTTTTGAAGCTATATCCATTATTGCTTGATGATCGTTTATACAATATTTTTAGACCTCCCATGAGGCTGAAAAGTCGGTTTATTTTTTGCTCCGCAAGAGAGAAGTTCACACAAAGCAGGCAAAGTTTATAACGTAACTAGCTGAAATAAAATTATTATATACGTGGTGCCTTTGTATTTGTTGCTTTCTTTGTGTGAAACAACTCTTTTTAGCCTTTTCCGTCAGCAGTATCACCTGCACATTTTCCTGCATAAAAAAAGAGGTTGCTATAAAGAACAACCCCTTTCGGAGAAAGCCGGATGAATTATGAAATAACATCCGGGTAAATTATCTGCTTTGTTGTTTTAAGCAGTAGTAAGTAAGTTCTGTTTTACAAAGTTTCTGATTTTTCTGGTATAATCAAAATAACCTGATTCCATGCGATACCAGAAGATAATAAATACTACCAGGCCGATGGCCATCATAACCAGGGAAGGCATGTAATTTTCTGTCGGATACAGCAGATAGAAACAGCTTGCCCCTAAAATGCAGAATAAGCAAAATATAAGGATAAGATAAGGCCCGCCTACATCAATTTTTCTGGGTTTGGATGTTAGTATAACTTTTGTTCCGTTATTGCCATGTCCTTCCATAGCTACATGCGTAATAGGCAATGTTTTAATTGCACTCACTTCTTCCGCATGAGGTATGATCTTTAGCATCTCATCCCTTTCTAATACTTCGAAATCTAACTGATGTACCTTTAAATGCTTACCTATTAAACGCTGTCTGATGTCTTCCATAGACAAAGGGGTGCTGTATTGATAAGTACGTTTAAAAATCATAAAAAAAATTTTAAAGGTTAGAAATCATTAGTGTTAAAATTTAATTGAGCATTTTGAGTTAGAATTTAATGAACTATAGACTTTGATCCGGAAAAAAGATCATTCTAATGTAAAGACAGTGTTATGCAGGGAAAGGTTGGAAAAAATATTAATTAATTTTTTAACCGTTTATGCTGTATTTTTAGGTCGTATTACATGAGAGATATGAGGAAAATATATATTGTCTTTTTAGTTTTGATTTTATTGCATCATTTACCGTCATTGGCTCAATCAATAAGATTAACTGCAAATGAAGGTGAGGAAACGTTAAATATCGGTAACCGGTCTGTTTCACTCTATACGGGCATTGGAGAATTGACAGGACAATTACAACAATTTGCCGGACGGGATACATCAGTAATATTGTATTGCCGGTTTGATAACAGCGTGGATACCAGCCATCTGTCCCGGATGAACATATATGTGCTTGATCATGTGCAGGCTGATGTGTATAGTATCTTACTGAAGGGGCCGATAAATATTCCGGCTATGGGAAATGCAGGAATCAGGTCATGGGTTTTTGCTTTGCCGGCTGATAAGATAAGTACCTGGTTCAATACACATACGCTTAACGAGGTAAGCCACACCGTCTTAATATCAGTTGTACAAGGTACCACAAGGGACGAAATTGCCCGTGTGGCATTGAGATTTGGAGGTAAGTTATCGGATGAGCAATCCTGGATCAGGAATAATGTATGGAGCGTTTACCTGCCGGCGGATACGATCATATCCCAATTGGCATCTCAAAGTTTTATCCGCTATATTCAACCAGATATCAAGCCGCAGGCCCTTAATATACATGCCATCGGTATCACCAATAGTCAAAGAGCACGTCAACCGGTTATTGCCGGAGGTTACGGTCTTCATGGAAAAGGAGTAGTTGTTGGCGTTGGAGATAATTCAGATCCGGATCATGTGGATTTTGTAGACCGGGTGATCAGCTTCAATCCTATATTAGGCAATAATCATGGTTTTCATACTACGGGAACGGTGGGCGGAAACGGTATTGTGGATGAGAAGATGAAAGGTTTTGCAAATGAAAGCACCCTGATCTCAGATTTTTATAGCCAGGTGTTCACCAATGCACCGGCATACTTTCAGGATCTTGGGATGAGGTTGACCAGTAATTCCTACGGCACTATGCTGAATAATTGTGATTATGCAGGCACCTATGATCTCTATTCTCAATTTCTGGATCAGCAGGCATATGATTTACCTGAGCTGTTGAATATTTTTGCTGCCGGGAATGACGGTCGTAATACCTGTGCTCCTTTTAATAAGGGCTTTGCCACCATTGCGGGTTCTTACCAGTCGTCTAAAAATGTGCTCACAGTGGGCGCTGCCGGTAAAGCTATTCCCTGGGATGCGGATTATTCCTCGCAGGGGCCATCGAAAGACGGAAGGCTTAAACCTGAAATAGTCGCGGTAGGCACGGACGTTTTTTCTACTGTACTGGACAATGAATACGGCCCCAATACCGGCACCAGTATGGCCTGCCCCAATGTGGG
>JBEBVI010000334.1:0-5124 GCA_040392805.1 Taibaiella helva | reverse complement strand
CTGAAAGGCGTGATGGAAGATGTGACAGAGATCATTTTAAACTTAAAGCAGGTTCGCCTGAAAAAGAAAGGTGACGGAGACCTTAGCCACGACAAAGTAGAACTTATCATCAAAGGGAAAGAACAGTTTACTGCCGGAATGATTGGTGAAGCTACGCCTAACTTCGAAGTAATGAACCCGGAGCTGGTGATCTGTAACTTAGATACGGCAGCTTTTTTGGAAATAGAATTACACATCGGTAAAGGAAGAGGTTATGTTCCTTCGGAAGAGAATCAACCCAAGGACGCACCTGTTAACTTCATTGCCATCGACTCTATCTTCACTCCTATTAAAAATGTGAAGTACACCATTGAGAATACCCGTGTGGAGCAACGTACCGACTACGAAAAGCTGATCATGGAAGTGATTACCGATGGTACCATCCATCCGGAAGAAGCAGTAAAAGAAGCTTCCCGCATCCTTATTCAGCACCTCATGATCATTACTGATGAAAATATTTCATTGGATGTGAAAAAAGAGGAAAAAGAAGAAACTGTGGATGAAGGTATGTTACAGCTGCGTAAGGTGCTGAACACACCACTGGAAGACTTAGAGCTTTCTGTTCGTGCGTTCAATTGCCTTAAAGCAGCAAAAATCAATTCGCTCAGCGAGCTGGTTCAGTATACCCAGGATGAATTAATGAAATTCCGGAACTTCGGTCAAAAATCTCTTACGGAGATCGACCAGGTATTGGGCGAGCGTGGGCTTCACTTTGGTATGGATATCAGCCGTATCAAAATGAGCGAAGAAACCAACTAATTATTTTCAGAGATGGCGCTGTTAGCAGTGTCATCTCCTTTTTTTATTGTTCAAAAACCAAAATGGTTAACATGCTGTATCCCTTGACACGGTATAGCATTAAAAATCTTAAGTCATGCGTCACGGAGACAAAATCAACAATTTAGGGCGTACAACAGCCCACAGGAAAGCGTTACTTTCCAATCTTGCATGCCAGCTTATTCAGCACAAGCGCATCAACACTACCCTGGCTAAGGCTAAATCATTAAGAACTTATGTAGAGCCTTTGATCACTAAGTCCAAAAACGATACCGTACACAATCGTCGTATTGTGTTCAGTAAACTGCAGGACAAAGAAGCGATCAAAGAGCTTTTCGGTGTGATCAGCGACAAAGTAGCTAACCGTCCGGGAGGTTATACCCGCATCATCAAACTGCAGGCCCGTATGGGTGATGCTGCCGATATGGCGATGATCGAGTTGGTTGACTTCAATACTGTATATGTGAAAGAAACCAAAGCAGGTAGCGCTAAGAAAACAAGGCGTAGCCGTGGCGGTGCTAAATCTGCTGCTAAAACAACTACTGCTGCAACTGAAAACACTCCTGTAGCAGAAACTGAAGTTAAAGAAGAACAACAACCGGTTCAGGATGTTGCCCCGGATACTACAGCAGCAACTACCCAGGAACCAACTTCTGATAATACACCTGCTTCTGAGGCAGGAGAAACAGAAACTCCGACAGAAGCTTAATTGAAGTATATCAAGGTAAAAAATAAGACAGGCCGCGAATCTTCGCGGCCTGTCTTATTTTTGAAAGGAACTTATTAATACTTTACAAACTTGTATTAAAAGTAGTATTATACTTCTTGTTGGCTGGTTCTGTACATGGATTTTCATCTAAAACAACAATCTGTATTTGATGACACAGCTTTTTCAATAATAAAGTATCATCAAAGTATTAAAGCCATACTATCAATTACGAATTGTCTTCGCGTCGTTGCGACTTCTTTGCGTCCTTTGCGAGAAACGAATCAATCCATCAGAATAAGCCCCCTTTTTGGGTAGCCGCTACGCGGCAATAATCAGATTGTCTTTTTTTTCTACAAATAGGTTGCCGCTATGCGGCATTTCTGTAATGTAACTTTACACTGCGTATTTTGTACATTGCTTTAATACAGGGAAATAACCAGCTGTGCGAAGCTTGTAGCTTCGCATAATTATTATCTTGCCTGTGGCAAGCATAATTCTAAGTCTCCCGGCTCGTAACTGAGGCATAATGGCTCTAGTATATGAAATACCGGGAGACAAGATAGCAAGCCTGTAACATAGATACAATTAGCACCAACCACAATAAATGAAATTGTTAAAATGTATTGTTAGGATTTTTTCCTACTTTTTCATCATTTCCTAAAGCTTAATGGTGAATATTTCAACATGAACTTTTTTTCATGTCGAAAAAATAGAATAGTTTTATCATCAAAGTTGTCGGCAGAAAATTGACATCTGATCTTTTCAAAATGCCCGTAATACCGCAAATCTGGTAAAGAAAGTTATGGGGGCAGTGGTATAGAACGTTACCAATAAAAGAAACCTCGCGGTTAGGCGAGGTTTCTTTTATTGATTGCGAATACAAAAATATTACTTTAGATCTTCCAGGCATCCATACCTGATTCATCTTCATTTTTACCGGATACCTGTACGGAATCTTCAGCCACTATGCTCTGGCCTCCGTCGCCGTTGTAAGCTCCTGAATCTTCCAGGTCATCATGATTGAATGCATCAAAATCGAAATCCGGCATAAGCTCTGTCTTTACGTAGTCAACAGTTTCGGTCAATGCAGTAAGAAATTTATTAAAATCTTCCTTGTAAATAAACATTTTATGACGATCATATCCATCATCATTGAAACGTTTTTTACTTTCCGTAATCGTGATAAAATAATCACTACCCCTTGTTTCACGAACATCAAAGAAATAAGTTCTCCTTTTCCCGGCTTTAATACGTTTGCTGAAGATACTTTCCGCATTACGTTTCTCATCAAAGGATCTGCTGTTGTTGTTGTCGTACGCCACAATTCAAAATTTTATAAGTGAGTAAATTTTAGAGAAGCAAATGTAAGGAAGATTTCGTATGGAATCAAAATAAATTGATGTAAAATTTTTGTCACATTTTAGGGAAAAATGAAGAAACAATACTCCGCCTCTTCCTCTTTTCCCGTTTTCTCAAACAAGGGAGCACTTTAAAAAAGCGCTCCCTTAATAATTTATATATAATATGTAAATTATTGATCTATTGAGTAGAAACTGCCCTCTGTACCAGTTCTGCTGCTTCGCTCAGCAATATGGCCGACTGTACCTGTAATCCGCTTTCCTCGATCAGCTTTTTTGCTTCTTCCGCATTTGTTCCCTGCAGTCTTACGATAATCGGAATATTGATCGTACCCAGGTTCTTATAGGCTTCAATAACACCTGCAGCTACCCTGTCGCAACGAACAATACCGCCAAAGATATTGATAAGAATGGCCTTCACATTCGGGTCTTTCATAATAATACGGAACCCGGCTTCAACCGTTTGTGCATTTGCCGTACCGCCCACATCAAGGAAGTTTGCCGGCTCACCACCAGCCAGCTTGATCATATCCATCGTAGCCATAGCCAGACCTGCACCGTTAACCATGCATCCTACATTACCATCCAGTTTTACATAATTCAGGTTATGCTCTCCTGCCTCTACTTCCGTAGGATCTTCCTCATTTTTATCCCTGAGATCAATAAGGTTTTTATGGCGTATTAAAGCATTTTCGTCCAGCCCCATCTTACAGTCTACAGCAATAATTTTATCATCTGCCGATTTAAACAGCGGATTGATCTCCAGCATAGCACAATCCAGTCCGATATAAGCATTATAAAGATTGGTGACAAATTTCACCATATTCTTATGCGCTTCTCCCGATAAGCCCAGGTTGAAAGCGATATTACGCGCCTGAAAAGGCTGAAGCGTAAATCCGGGCTTTACCCACTCTTTATAAATTTTCTCGGGTGTATTATGTGCTACATCTTCTATATCCATTCCCCCCTCTGTACTGTACATAATAACATTCTGCTTCTTTGCACGATCCAGCAGTATGGAAAGATAAAACTCCTTACGCTCGCTGGGCCCGTCATAATACATATCCTGTGCGATCAGTATCTTATTTACCTTTTTGCCCGCTTCACCGGTTTGGATGGTAACCAAGGTATTGCCTAAAATATTCTTTGCTACTTTCTCCACATCTTCTGCGCTCTTCACCACCTGAACACCATGTTGCTCCGGCGCCTCCTTTACTGTTCCCTTACCGCGTCCGCCCGCATGGATCTGAGCTTTAACCACAGCAAACTTGCTTCCTGTATCTACAGCAATTTGTTTGTATGCTGCAACTGCTTCATCAACATTATGTACCGCAATACCTTCCTGGGTAGGAACATTGTATTGTTTTAAAAGTTCTTTAGCCTGATATTCGTGAAGATTCATTTTTGGAAAATTTTCGCGAAGATAGCGTATAATTCAAAAAAGTTGGCTTTTTTCGCTCCTCCAATAGTTGTACCCGCCTAAATCCGGCCTTGTAATATGGTTTTAATTATATTATCGTCACTTCTGCTAACAGCCTATGCCATCCTTATGCTCCTGTACAGGAAAGGCTGGTATACCTATTCCGGAAACAACACTATTGCCCCATCTCAAGACCAATTACCAAAAATTTCCGTCCTCATACCGGCGCGTAATGAGGAAGAGAATATTTACAAATGCATTCAATCCATAATATGCAATAAATACCCTGCAGCGCTTTTAGAGGTGATACTCATTGACGATTTTTCTACCGACAAAACCGCTGAACTGGCAGAAGGGCTTTTGCAGAACGGGAGGGGTACAGTTTTGCGTCTTCATGATTACCTCAGCTCCGAAGAAAGAATTAACTCATTCAAAAAAAAGGCACTGGAAATAGCTATCGGTGAGGCTTCGGGTGACTGGATCGTTACTACCGATGCAGATTGTAAGGTTCCGGAGTACTGGCTCAGTCATCTCGCCACAGCTATGCAACAGAAAGAGGTACAGTTTATAGCAGCGCCGGTCACCTTCGTACCTTTTTCTAAAAAAAACCTGCTGTACTACTTTCAGTCGCTCGATTTTATGACCATGCAGGGAATCACAGCTGCCGGTATGCAAATGAACATGGGCAATATGTGCAATGGTGCCACCCTGGCCTTCCGGCAAGCAGCCTTCTACGAAGTAGAGGGTTAGTCCGGCCGGGTCGGTAGTGCCTCGGGCGACGAGGTGGGGTTGCTGCGTTGGGGTCTGAAGCTCTCCCCGGC
>JBEBVI010000333.1:0-5131 GCA_040392805.1 Taibaiella helva | reverse complement strand
TGGCATTTTCGGTAGAAAATTGGACCAGGTCCGTTTTCCCATCACCGTTATAGTCTCCCTGCGCAAAGGTCAGGAAGTTTTGAGATGTCTGTAGTTCGGAATGGGAAGATGAACTAGTCATCAAATCAACACCATAAGTAAAGTTCGTGGCCGGGAAACTTTCTGATGAGTTTATACCTTTTTGCGTAATAGATTGTAACCTGGAGTAAAGAAGAGGTGTTGTGCTATAATTGACCGTATAAGAGCCAAGAGAATAATATTCATCTCCGGGATCAGTCTTGGAGATGGTTATACTTTTTAAACGATAAGACTGTGTTATTTTTTCACCTGATAAATAGTAAAAATTAACGTCGGGTCGATTCTCATAATTGAACCCTATGTAAGTAGTATAATGGAAAGCATCACTCACATGGACATTATAAGAAATATAACTTATCCTTGGCTGCTCACCTATATCGTTTGTATAATAATAGGAGATCGTATTTCCATTACGATCTGTAACTTTATTAAGTAGCCAGATATAAGGCTCTGCTTTACCCGATATAGTAGCTCTGGCATTAGAGGTAGAACCGTATTCAAAAACTTTGCCATCTTGATCTGTCACCGTAAAATATTGAGGCCCTGAGCCTAAAACGCCTAAGGCTTTTATCTCCTGGAACGACTCTACTTCGGTACTGTAGAAAGTGTTTGCGCCTCCGTAACTGCCCGTACTTGTTATCATTAATACATTACCATCTAAGGCAAAGCGGTCACCCGCATCAAACTTAACCGACCGTACTTCGTTGTCAAGATAAATACTGTTGGACATACGTGTAATAGCTGACAGTCCAGATAGTGACCATCCCATACCTATTATACCATTTCCACCCTGACTATTATAGACTAACGAAAGAGTCGGCTGCAAACCGGCTCTACCATCTGGCACTTTGATCGGAACCGTATAAGTGGCACTGCCAAGATCAGAAACATCAAACGTTCCTTCAAGTACACCTACATGATCTGCATGTAAAACGAAAAAGTTTGTAGCGAGGAAAAACAGAAAAAGAATTCGTTTCATTTTAGTTAAGGTTTGGTTATAAAGACAAACATATTTACTTAAAATCAGTTAAAAAAGAAAAATGCAGATAATACAATCTTTTCACTTTAATTTAACAGGAATGCAGATAAAAGATACATTGTATTATGACCATACTCATAATACAAGTAAAAATGAATCTCACGACTACTTAAAAAATCAAAACCCTCAATCTGCCAAAAACACATATTATATAACAGAAGACAGGCATATAGTCTTCATAAAACTCTGCTCTCCCCATCCCTAAACCGTCATTAATTCCACACAGACCCAAATAATTCAGTTAATTTTGCCTCACATTATGCTCCGGGATAAAAAAGTACGTCTGATGTATTTTTCCGTCATCCGATCATAAAACTATGGACAAAATACCGGGTCATTATCTGTATTTTCGTCACTATTTTGTAATTTGACTTTTCCCCGTGAGATATATTATCAACAGGGTGAACTTTTGACTTAAAATGAAGAATGAGATCATACAGCCGGCCAAACACTTCGACATGCACGACGATCCCCTTACCCATATCGACAACCTGCACTTAGTGATATGGAACACCGGGTTGAGCATTACCGGCTACAGCCAGAACGGAGATGTACTGACCACCAAAATATATGATTTACCCAAAGCCGATCCTGGCCTGGTAGAATCCATCTTTATTAATGAGCCCTTAGTAGCAGGCCCGCAACCGGTTACCCATATATGGATCATTGAGCAAAGGCATCTCATTATACCCGGCTTATTCTTTGAAGAAAAGGCGGCTGCGGAATGGCTGGGACGATTCCACTTTATCGAAACAGACACCGTTACCCGGCATACCCCGCTCACACATCCGGAGCATGCCTATATGGTCTTTCCCATACAGGAAAAGCTCCTTTCGCTGTTAGAAAGATACTTTGAAGAGGGAAAGATCCTGCCGCTGTCAAAAGCGGTTTTATCGCATAAAATACCACAGGATGATCATTATGTCGATATGACCACCTTAAACGAAACACTTATCCTGAGCTTTTTCCGTAAAGGACAGCTGTTATCGCACCAGGTGCTTCATGATACGGCTCCTTCTGATGTGATCTACAAAATAGCATCCATAGCCCGGGATTTCCAGATTCCACAGGATAGCCTGAAAATAGCAGTAAGCGGCTTCGGCTTGTCTGAAGAGCTGGCTACGGAATTAAGATCTTTCTTTCCGAAAGCCGTCATACCAGGCTCAGAGCAGTTTTCTTCATTTACATTACTTAGCAAGCTTATATCATGCGCATCATAGGAGGCAGTCACGGGGGAAGACGTTTTAACCCACCCGCAAGTATGCCCTATACCCGCCCGACAACAGATATTGCAAAAGAAGGACTGTTCAATATACTCCAGAATATGATCAGCTTCGAAGGTATTAAGACACTTGACCTTTTCGGCGGAACAGGAAGTATCAGCTATGAGCTGGCATCACGAGGGGCAGAAGACCTAACCATTATAGAAAAAGACAGGAATATGGCGGCTTTCATTCGTAAAACAGCTGCCGGCTTCGGCTTCGACCACATCAACCTGGTGCAGATGGAGGTATTCAAATTTATGAAGCAGGACAATAACAGCTATGATTTCATATTTGCCGGCCCTCCGTATGCATTAACGGAAATAAATGACATTCCCGACCTGGTTTTTGAAAGGAACTTACTGAAAGCCGACGGCCTGTTCGTGCTGGAGCATACACCGCGTAACAATTATGAGCAACATCCCTGCTTTATGAAAGTAAAAAATTACGGTACTACACTTTTCACCTTTTTTCATAATGAGATTTGAGATTAAGGGTAGTGTATTTTATTTTGAATTTTGAATATCGTTACGCCCGTCACTCTCCGTTGCGTTCGTTGCGTGAAACATTCGGGGACTTTTGATTTACCACTATACTTATGAAATTATTACTGCAATACTTATCTAAGTACAAGCTGCTGATATTCCTGGCGCTGTTATTGGCGGCAGTCAACCAGGTATTTTCCTTGCTTAATCCTTATATTTTAGGCAATTTTATCATCGACCCCTATGCCAATAAGGCATCAGAGTTCCGGCTCACCGGGAACGGGGACGCTTTTTTTAAAGGTATCACTATAGGACTGTTGCTGATCATAGGTTCGGCAATGGTATCCAGGATCGCCAAAGCTTTCCAGGATTATGTTGTCAATGTTATTATCCAGAAATTCGGGGCCAGGCTCTATACCGATGGCCTGCAACACGCTTTAAGATTACCCTACCAGGATTTTGAAGATCAGCGGAGCGGGGAAACTTTATCTGTTCTGGAAAAAGTACGGACAGACTGCGAGAAGTTCATCAGTAATTTTATCAATATACTTTTTGCCACACTTGTAGGTATCGTATTTGTAACTATAATTGCTTTCCGCATCAGCCCGATGTTGCCGGTAATCTATTTAGCAGGAGCCATCATCCTGGCTTTACTCACCAGCTTCCTGAGCCGAAAGATCAAATTTATACAAAGAAATATAGTACGCGAAACAACAGCCCTGGCCGGGTCTACAACAGAATCGCTCCGGAATATAGAGCTGGTAAAAAGCCTGGGGCTCACCCAACAGGAAATAAGACGCCTTAATACCACTACCCTCAAAATACTTCGGCTGGAACTGCGCAAGGTAAAAAGCATCCGCTCCGTCAGCTTCGTACAAGGCACCTTCGTCAACTTACTGCAGCAGTGCATTATGTTTTCCCTTTTATTCTTTGTTTTTAAGGATAAGATGTCCGTAGGCCAGCTATTGATGATGCAGATGTATTCCTTTTTTATTTTTGGCCCCTTACAGGAATTAGGCAATATTATTCTTTCTTACCGGGAAGCAGAAGCATCGTTAAATAACATGCAGGAGCTGATGAAAAAAGAAACGGAAAAGACTCCTTTAGAGCCTGAGAAAATAGAAGCGATCACCGAGCTGCAATTCGGGAAAGTCAGCTTCCGGCACAGGACAGCTAACCAGCCTGCATTAACCGATATTTCTTTCACACTCCGTAAAGGAGAAACCATCGCCTTTGTCGGCCCTTCCGGTTCCGGCAAGACAACACTTGTCAAGCTGTTGGTCGGATTATATACACCTACTTCCGGACAGATATTGTATAACGGCCACGCAGGGGAAAATATCCGGTTCGATGAGCTCCGGCACCAGATCGGCCTTGTCACACAGGACACCCAGCTCTTTTCCGGCACCATACGCGAAAACCTTCTTTTTGTAAATCCTTCGGCAGATGAGGCCATGCTCCATGATGTCATCCGTAAAGCTGCCGGGCAAAGTATCTTATCGCGTGCCGATCAGGGATTAAATACCGTTATCGGAGAAGGCGGCCTCAAATTATCCGGTGGTGAAAGGCAACGATTATCCATAGCCCGCGCTTTATTACGCCAGCCCAAATTGTTGATCTTTGACGAAGCGACTTCTGCACTGGATTCCATTACCGAAGAAGAAATTTCCCAGACGATCAGACAGATATCCGGCCACCGCGAGCATATCACCGTAATGATTGCCCACAGGCTATCGACCATTATGTATGCAGACCGTATATACGTGCTGGAAAAAGGGCATATTACCGAAACCGGTACCCACGAAGAATTATTAAAAACCGGCGGTCTTTATTATGCCATGTGGCGCCAGCAAATAGGAGAACGCTGAGATAAGTAATCATGTTAAACTTCCTGTTTTTATAGGTGATGAGTGATGGGTGATGAGTGATGGGTGATGAGTGATGAGTGATGGGTGATGAGTGATGAGTGATGAGTGATGGGTGATGGGTGATGGGTGATGGGTGATGAGTGATGAGTGATGAGTGATGAGTGATAAAACATTTAGTGTCAATGTCATTAACTTAAGGGATCCCTATCACACTCATCGTCATTGCGAGCGATAGCGAAGCAATCCAGGGTGCTTAGAGATGGCTTCGTGCCTACCAATGACAAGTATTATAACTTGTTCATTACCAGCTTCAATTTTTTGGCTGGCCAAAAATAAAAACTCGCCATGACGGTGAGTAATAGCGATGAGCTGTTTACGCATTTTCTTAAGTTAATGACA
>JBEBVI010000332.1:0-5148 GCA_040392805.1 Taibaiella helva | reverse complement strand
TACTCACTATTGGATGTAGTTGGAAAGTGTGCCGGGCGCAAAACCTGCAGATGGCCTGGGCAAAGCAGTTTGTTGATACACGTGGACAATATGGCGATGTAGCAAATAGCATTGCATTGGATGAAGCGCGTAACGTAATTACAACAGGGCACTCAAAAACACGTGTAGACTATAATCCGGGAACAGGACCGGCCGATACATTTTATCTGGAACCCGGTACTTATATTTCCAAGCTGACCACACAGGGCACATTTGTCTGGGCAAAACGTATTGCTGCTAATAGCGGCAATGGTGTAATAACAGACCGGCAGGGCAATATTTATGTAACAGGTACTTTTTATGGCACAGTTGATTTTAATCCGGGCAAGGGTGTGTATAACCTTTCAACATTGGCCGCCACGGTATGGGGATCCGGTTATCTTCTGAAATTGAATGCGGCAGGGGAATTTTTATGGGCAAGGAAAATTGAAGGTGCCCTTTGTCAAAATGTTACGGTAGATAATATGAACAACGTATACGTATGTGGTACAGATGGGCGCGTAGGAGGTTTTGTGGCAAAATACAGCCCGGAGGGCAATGAAATGCTGAACAGGCACTTCAATGGAATTACCACTGCGCAGACCAGCGGTAGTGTGGAAATTAAAGATGTGCTTGTGGATACATCCGGTGGTATATATATGACCGGTAATTTTTCGGGAATAGTGGATTTTGACCCTGATACAGTAGGTACAAATATTCTTAACGTCATTGGAATCCATATTTTTATTGCAAAGCTGGACGGTACCGGCAACCTGGCCTGGGTAAAGAACATTGGGCCGACCAACACCAGTATGTATATAACCACACATACAGGGGTTGCTCTGGTTCTGGATCAGGCAAATAATCTTTTGGTTACAGGTTTTTTCAGGAATACACTTGATTTTAATCCCGGAGGTACTCCGATATTTTTATCTACGGTTGATCCGATGGCTTCCTCCGCATTTATCTTAAAGTTGAAAAGTAATAACGGCGATGTTATATGGGTCACTAATCTGGACAATACCTGGGGCTTTGATATAGAAGTGGATGAACGATCGGATATTTATATATTATGCCGCCTGATGCGAGATTCTACAGATATGGACCCGGGGCCGGGAGTAGCTATTGCGCGTAGTGGTGGCAGAATGGATGTTGTGATCAATAAACATGATTCTTCCGGTAATTTTATCTGGACCCGGTATTGGGGCGGCGATGGACTGACGGATCCCCGGGAGTTTGCTATAGATCCCTCTCTGAATATTTATACCACGGGCTGTTTTACCCAGGCCACGGATTTCGACCCCGGTGCAGATACGTTTTTAATGGAAACGGAGTGGAATAACGGAATGTGGTCGAGTCATGCTTTTATTCAGAAAATGATGTGCCTGGATACCAATTCGTCACAACTGACGGTGGCAACCTGCGATCCTTTCTATAATCTGAACGGTATTACCTACGAAGCCTCCGGAAACTACATGCAGGTCAGGCCCAATACTTCCGGTTGCGATAGTACTATTCACTTATCACTTACGCTGGAAACGGTACCCAAACCTGTAATTACAGTACATGAGTTTTATCTGGGTACAGTGGAAAAGTATAATACTTACCAGTGGATACTGGAAGGAGTACCCATACCGGGAGCGACGGATAGTGTCTATCGGGTGAATGAAAATGGTAATTATACGGTGGCGGTCACCGGCGGACCGGGTAACTGTGCCGATACTTCTGCTATATACGTGGTAAATAATGTAACCGGACTGGAGAATCTGCCGTATCGGAATCCATCAATAGCAGTATACCCCAATCCGGCTACAGATAAAGCATATGTTGCCGGGGCGGGACCATTACATATACAGGTTATAGCGCCCGATGGACGCATACTGATCCAAACTACAGACAAAATGGTATCCTTATCGGATGTGCCGTGTGGATTATACCTTTTACAAGTACGTGATAAGATAGGTCATTTGATATATACAGGGAAATTGATAAAGGAGTAATTTAAAAGAGACGTACCCCCGAAAGTCGTAAATAGATAAGGAGCTGTCTAAAAAGTGCATAAATTTCACACAAAGAAACAAAGATTGTAAAGGTCACTACGTAAAGTATTTAATATCAATCTTTGTTTCATAGTTTTCTTTGTTCACTTTGTGTGAAATAAATTTATAAAAAGAAAACTATAGCTTTTAGACAGCCTCTTATCAGCCGCAGGTAGTACCTGCGGTTATAAGCATTCAAGCCCGACAGGCCTCCCTAAGATAATAAGTTTTTACATGTGGTACAGGGTAATTATTTGCGACAATTCGGGACCCACTATTTAAAAAAGCAAGTATACATTGCTCCGGTTATGATGTCGATTGGGAAAACTATTTCAATTTATACAAAGTCGCATTCAAGTGCTTAAAATCTGCCTGAAATTCTTACACAGATCAACTAATCCTCAATTGAACTCGCATTATATTCCATTTCACATAAAGAACATCACCTCCACAAATATTTACCAATAACGCAAAAAACACAACTAAAAAACAAAAATTCATAACTAAAAAAGCACCATTTTTATTACTATCAGCAATCTTTTATCCCTGTTTCCCACCGCCCGGAATGCTTAAATTTGTGTTTTTCAAAACAGCAGATCGGTTATGTCGGAAAGACTTCGTGAAAAACTCGGGATACTTGCAGATGCAGCAAAATATGATGTATCCTGCTCTTCCAGCGGCAGCAAACGTAAGAATACAGCCCAGGGCATTGGCAATGCTTCCTCGGGAATTTGCCATACCTATACAGAAGACGGAAGGTGTGTTTCCCTCTTAAAGATACTGTTGACCAATCACTGTATCTTCGACTGTGCCTTTTGTGTTTCCAGGAGAAGCAATGATATCAAGCGTGCAGCCTTTACAGTAGAAGAAGTGGTATCGCTTACTATGAACTTCTACAGGCGCAATTATATTGAGGGGCTATTCTTAAGCTCTGGCATTTTCAAAAATGCAGACTACACTATGGAACGGATGCTGCGAATCGTGAAAAAGCTCCGCACTGAAGAACGCTTCAATGGCTATATACACCTGAAAACCATACCCGGGGCCAGCGAGGAGATAGTAACAGAAGCCGGTTTATATGCAGACCGTATGAGCATCAATATGGAGATGCCTACGGAAGCAGGTCTGAAATTGTTGGCACCGGAAAAATCGCATGACGAAGTAAAGAAAGAACTGGCTGTTATCCGCAACAAAGCCAATACCTACAACGATGAGCGAAAAATCATAAAAAGTACACCCCTGTTTGTACCAGCCGGGCAAAGCACGCAAATAGTCGTTGGCGCTTCCCCGGAAAATGATCATCAGATACTACAAACAGCGGATATGATGTACCAGAATTTCCGTTTAAAACGGGTTTATTATTCCGGGTATATACCGGTCAGTAATGACGACCGCATGCCGGGACTAAATACGCCACCGCCACTTTTACGGGAAAATCGTCTGTACCAGGCCGACTGGCTGTTGCGCTTTTACAATTTCAAAGTCTCGGAAATCCTGGACGAGCACAACCCTAACCTGGATACGGAAATAGACCCTAAACTAAGTTGGGCATTGCGTAATCCCCATTTCTTTCCGGTAGACATAAACAAAGCCACGTACAACCAGATCATACGTGTGCCGGGCATCGGTACCGTTTCTGCCAAGAAAATTGTAGCTGCACGCAGATTTACCAGGCTACATCTGCATCATTTAAAGAAAATAGGGATCTCCCTGAACAGGGCTAAATATTTTATTCATTGTCCCGACAATAATGCCCATACCTGGACAGATACCCAACCGGCTAAGCTCAGGCAAAGAATAGTTACAGAGATAAACAGCAAATATCAGCCTCAGCACCATCCAGCACAATTAACTCTTTTTTAGTGACTACGTTTTTATTCGACGGTTCATTTGACGGCCTGCTTACTGCTGTTTTCGAATTTTATGACCGCAAAGCGGCAGCAGCCGCATTGTTCAGAAAAGAAGATTATGTACCCACACTATTGAATGAGGATATAGTAGAAGTAGTAACGGACCCGGCCAGGGCACAACGTGTATGGAAAGGTATGGGGAAAAGGATATCAAAAGATTTTCTCCGGAAATTCTATTGTGCCTACCTGTCCGAACAAAAGGAAGTGATGCATCATCTGTTCTCATTCGCCTGCCATATTTTTGTCGCACCCGCGGGATTTGAAAATAACTATTCGGATGAAAGGATTCTGTCCATTGCCTATGCGGATAAAATAGTGAACCGGGAAAAGCACCGTATGAAAGCATTTATACGTTTTCAGAAAAGCAAGGATGAGCTTTTCTTTTCCGTTATCAAGCCTGATTTTAACGTTCTGCCGCTGATATCACGACATTTTAAAGAACGCTATGCAGATCAAAAGTGGCTTATCTACGATGAGAAAAGAAAATACGGATTGTATTATGATCTCCGCTCCGTTCAGGAGATCACACTTCAACCCAGCGAAGAAACGGCTGACAACAATGATATTACACTGGCCGTCTTAGACGAAAAAGAAGAGTTATACAGCCTGCTGTGGAAAGATTACTTTAAGCATACCAATATCGAATCCCGGAAAAATCTTAAGCTTCACATACAACATGTCCCCAAGCGATATTGGCGCTACCTGACGGAAAAAGCTATAAGCTAAGCTGTACAGAAAGCCATAATAAAATCTCCCGCAGATCTGTTGAAGAAAAGGTCAGCAAACAATACAAAGGGGGAAATACAGTATCGATAAAATGTGGACGAAAAACTTCCATGTGTAATTTATGAATAATTACAGCTCCAATTATTTAAAAAAGAAAGAGATTTTTCGGCAAAAAGTACGAAAAACCTCCTGGAGTTTGAACAGCCTACCTATAAACTATCTCCCAAAATTCATATTATTCAGGAAAGAGTATATAGCCAGCCAGGGATAGATTATTTTAAGCATACAAATTGAATCTCCAAAGATCCGTATCATTCCACGTAAGTAACGGTGTCAAAATAACTTCCCCATTTCTAAGCTTGGGAGATGCCTCCACAAAGTCTACCCTGAGCACAGCCGAAGGGGTCGGCATGACGGTACTTACTTCGGCACAGCTCAGTACAAGTGAGGAATTT
>JBEBVI010000331.1:0-5150 GCA_040392805.1 Taibaiella helva | reverse complement strand
TACAAGTACTTCGGCACAGCCCGCCCTGAGCTTGTCGAACGGGCTCAGTACAAGTGAGGAAGTTATTTTGACTATTATACTAAGTATTGATATCCGGAGCTATGGGTGCAGCTTTCTTCTTTTGCTTAACATAACAAGTCTGTAGTATCCGTCACTTAATAGCATTCCAGGTCTGGTAGAGTATATCCTGCGCAGGCCGGTCAACGGGTATTTCACTTAACGGTTCGCAAGGCTGCCAGTGCTCCCGCATCTCTTGAGGAAGAGATTGGTAAAGCCGTGTGCCTTTAGTTTTCCAGGCTATCATTTCATCACTCACTTCCTTAATGATCTTTCCCGGATTACCGACCACCAATGACCGTGGCGGAATAACCGTATTAGCCGCCACAAATGTCAATGCACCAACTATAGACTCAGCGCCTATTTCTACATCATCCATAATGACGGCATTCATGCCTATCATAGCATTTCTCCCGATACGGCCTCCGTGTATAATGGCTCCATGACCTATATGGGCCGATTCTTCCAGCTTCACTACCACGCCGGGAAACATGTGGATCGTACAATTTTCCTGCACATTACAACCGTCAGCAATCTCTATGCCTCCCCAATCGCCGCGCAGGGCACAACCCGGCCCGATATATACATCTTTACCAATAATGACATTTCCCGTAACACTGGCCTGCGGATGTATAAAAGCGGCAGGGTGTATAACGGGAATAAATCCTTTAAATGAGTAGATCATATTTTTTTAAGTTAAAACTCAAAAGTTTATGAATGATGGGTGATGGGTGAAAAATCAATGTCATTAACTTTAGATGTTGGTGATAACACCAACATCGGCGGTTGCCATTGTGGGTGTCATCACCCGCAACTATACGAAGCCTTAAGTTAATGACTCTTAATTTTTAATTCTTAATTTTTAATTCCCCATCACCGTTATTGCTTCAAAAGCTTTACCACTGCTGTTCCTTCTGCCGTATGCACCCTGACCAGGTATATGCCATCAGGCAGCGACTGTATATCTACAGAGGTCCGGCTATTATGCACCGCTCCCTGTAAATGCGCCCTTCCCTGTATATCCGATATGGTATACCTTCCCTCCGGCGACCCGGTGCTGAGATCAATGATGACCTTATCCCTGGAAGGATTGGGGATGATGCGGCATGCATCGTTAAGCGCTCTCTGGTGATCCGCTACATGTACCGGCAGCTCTGCACCTACCAGCGGCCGTAATAATAAAGCGCCCGGCAGCTGCGATTCTTCCCAGTTGTTTTCAATCTTAAAATAACGGTGGTTCGCTCCCTTCCGGTTCATGTCCAGGCCAATGTATATGGAATCGCTCGTACCTCCTGCAGGCTGGATAATACCAATATAAAATACGCCCGGGTCCATGTACAAAGGTTTATTAAAGGTATAGGTCGAAAACTTATTCACCGTATCTTCATAACGGGGAAACAGGAAATCTTCCTCATACAATATCCTGTCCGTACCGCCATTGATAGCTATGTCCCGGTACACTACAGCAACAAACTCTTTCTGCAGGCCGGAAGGCACCTGGGCGCCAAACCGTATCGACATACCTCTTAACGTGTCCGGAGCGTATAAAGCGTATTCCACTACCAATGCTCCGGGTGCGCTGGTTTGCAGCTGAAGATAGTAGGCCTTCTCCGCGGACCCGTCATCATAGGCAAAATAATTATCAAATACCTGCCGGTGTACAATCGTATCGTTCACTTTAGATTCACCGGCATAAATGCTGTTGCAGTAAAATTTATTCTCAAAAATGTAACTACCCTCCGTGGTGGGGAAGGCTGAGGCGTTATACATCGGGAAGGTTAACGGTTGTGCCGTGTACGGAGTTAAGGTAATACTGATATTGCCTGTACCGAGGTCCTTTTCTGGCGCCACTACTTTTGCCGTGTATCCCAGTGGCACGCTCTGGTTGCTGTTATTATTATTGCGGAATGCCGTTTGCAGGTTTGCAGACAAAAACCCTGCCGGATCAGTACGGAAATGCCTGTAAGGCATGGCATAAAAATCATTCAATATGGAAGCCGGCTGGTCGGTAAATGCTATATCACGCACCGCTGTATCCTGGTAATTACGGTCTTTATCAAGACGGATATAGTCCAGGTTCCAGTGAGAATCACTAACACCTTTAGTGGCTTTGTTGATCCACCGCATACGGAAATTATTATGCAGATATACCGTATCCCTGATCGGGATCATTGCCTGGCGAAAGCCCTGTAAAGTATCTCCTGCTACCGCCCATACCTGCTCCCATACACCAGAAGAACGCGCCAGATACAACATAAAGGAATCTGCCGCCTTCGGTGCAAAACCGTTTCCCTGCGGCTGGTAAAAGAAACTTAAGTATAGTGAATCCGATGGGGTATAAGTGCTCAGGTCTATCGGCAGGGAAGTAAGACTGTCTGCATACACCTGGCTGTATGGCACAAGGGTATCATACGGTATACCTTTTTCATTCAGGGCGTCGAAAGTAGCTACGCCTCTGCTGATCATATTCACGCCCATCGTATTGTTCACATACACATATATATCACTCCAGCGCGTGGCTGAAGGATACACATGATCATCGGTAAAATCTTCGAAGAAAGGCAATGTAAGGGCGGCCGGGCGTGCAGCCGAAGATGACCGGACGGCATTTCCTATATCCGCATTATACCCCAATGGCATCAGGTATTCCTGTGCCCGAACAAGCCCTGTCCGGAACAATATCAGGTTGCATATCAATAAAAATAAGACTGTCGTTCTTGAAAAGAGAAACATATACACTGTTGATTAAATCCGTTAAAGCCCATCTCCCCGTCATCGATCCGGCAAAAGCAAATATAGTATTTACCGCTCTAACCGTATATCATAATGAAAAACCGGTTCAAAACTCCACTCAGTAACTGTGTCAAAATAACTTCCACGTTTCCAAGTTTGGGAGATGCCTCCACGCTGGTCGGCATGACGGTACTTGAGGAAGTTATTTTGATTATTATACTCAGCTATTCTGTAAATACCATCTTCTCTGACGCAACACCCTGCCCTTCTCCCTTCCAATGAATAGCCTGACTACCGTACTATAAGCCTTTTCAGCTTAACTTTGCCTCATGCATTATCTTTCAGTAAACAATCTCAGTAAATCTTATTCAGATAAACCCCTGTTCGAAAATATATCCTTCCATATTGAAGAAGGTGATAAAATAGCACTGGTTGCCTTGAACGGTGCCGGTAAATCAACCTTACTAAAAATTCTCTGTGGCATAGAGCTACCTGACGAAGGAACCGTATGGACACATAAAGACGTTAAGGTTGTATTACTGGATCAGAACCCGGTCATAGATGAGAAACGCAATATCATCGAAAATATTTTTGATCATGATCATCCGGTATTGAATGCCATCAAAAGATATGAAATATTAACAGAATCCGGAACAGAGCCCGACCAGGTACTGCTGGCAGAAGCCATTGCCGAAATGGATGAGCTGAATGCCTGGCACTTCAACTCCAAGGTAAAAGAAATATTAGGCAAACTGAATATCCATAACCTGGACCAGGAAGCCGGAACGCTTTCAGGCGGCCAGAAGAAAAGAATTGCGCTGGCTAAGGTATTGATAGATATGGATTTCGAGCATTGCCATACTCTACTGATCATGGATGAGCCTACCAACCACCTTGATGTGCAAATGATCGAATGGCTGGAATATTACCTGAACCAGGAAAAAGTAACGCTGCTGCTGGTTACACACGACCGTTATTTCCTGGACAATGTATGCAACGAGCTTATCGAGCTGGATAACAGGGAGCTATATATCACTAAAGGGAACTACGAAAAATACCTGGAGCAAAAGGCGGCGAGGATAGAAAATGAACAGGCAAGCATTTTAAAAGCGCGCAACCGCTACCGGAAAGAGCTGGAATGGATGCGCAAGCAACCTAAAGCACGTACCACCAAATCCAAATCCAGGCAGGATGCTTTCTACGACTGGAAAGAAAGGGCCACGCAGAAAATAAAACAGGCAGAGCTGGAGCTACAGGTTAAAATGACGCGATTGGGAGGTAAAATCCTGGAGCTTAAAAAAGTATATAAATCTTTTGGTGATAAAGTCATTCTCCGTGGCTTTGACTATACTTTTAAAAAGGGAGAAAGAGTAGGTGTAGTAGGCAAAAACGGCGCAGGAAAATCCACATTTATCAATATGCTGCTGGGTAAAGAACCGGCAGACAGTGGCAAAATCAATGTGGGAGAAACGGTCGTATTCGGCGACTTCTCCCAGGATGGGTTATTGGTAAAGGAAGATGTACGGGTTATAGAATTTGTGAAGAATATTGCAGAATTTTTCCCGCTGGCCGATGGTACCAAAGTAAGTGCTGCACAGTTCCTCGAACGGTTCTTATTTACCCCGGACAAGCAATATACTTATATATCCAGGCTCAGCGGCGGGGAGAAAAAGCGCCTGCAGCTGCTCAGTATCCTTTTCCGGAATCCCAACTTCCTGATACTGGATGAACCAACGAATGACCTGGACCTGCCGACATTAGATATACTGGAAGATTTTCTGGCCGATTTCCGGGGCTGCCTGATCATCGTATCACACGACCGGTATTTTATGGACAAGCTGGTAGATCATTTGTTTGTTTTTGAGGGAGACGGTGCTGTCCGCGATTTTCCGGGCAATTACTCCCAATACCGGGAGATAGCACGGGAGGAAGAACGGTTTAAAAACAACCCGTCGGAAGAAATGCAGGAAAAACAAACCAACAATAATACGACTAAACCGGAGGTGAGAAAATTGTCTTTTAAGGAAAAAAGAGAGCTGGAGCTGCTGGAAAAGGAAATGCCGGTTTTAGAAGAAGAAAAAGCAAGACTGGAAAAAGAAATGAGCGGTGGAAATCTCAGCTTCGAAGATCTGGAAAAGAAAGGAATACGCATAGCGGAATTAGTAGTTCTGATCGAAGAAAAAGAAATGCGCTGGCTGGAATTGAGTGAAATCTGACAACTGTATAATCAAACCGGGACCATTAAGCCCCCAGGGAATGGAAAACAAGCAATGAAAAAATGATTGCATATTTTTACCCCGTATTCTAACGTGAGTTCGACAACTAAGTCATTGAATCATAGTATTCTATGATCATGTTCC
>JBEBVI010000330.1:0-5214 GCA_040392805.1 Taibaiella helva | reverse complement strand
CAGAACAAACATTACTGGAAACTTCCTATTATATACGCCGGTATCGGAGTTGCAGCCTATTTCGTACATGATAATTTGACCAACTATAATCTCTACCGAAAGCTGTATGCCGGGTACCTCAACAATAACCAGGAGTTGATTAACTCCACACCCTATAATGAAACCCAGGTCACCCAGCTCAAAGACTATTACCGAAGAAACTTAGACCTCACCGTTGTGCTAACCGCCGTAGGTTATGGCCTCCAGATTATAGACGCTGTTGTATTTGCGCACCTTAAGGGTTTCGATATTTCAGAGGATATTACACTTAATGCCCAGCCTGTTTTAATGCCCGGTGGATTAGGGATAGGTTTTGTTGTTCGTTTTTAAAGCATGCCCATTAATTTAAAAGTCAGAAGATTTCCCGTAACGAACGCAAAGGAAGCGCAACGACACTAAGATAGAGTCATTTTTAAATTTCATAGGGATCAACTTATTTCCGGTACAGACAAGGTAAAATACCTAAAGTCTTAAAATCAGAAACAATCTTTAAAGTCTTAAAATCAAAAATGGCAAGAATAATAGCAATTGACTATGGAAAAAAAAGAAGCGGCATCGCCGTAACCGACCCTTTAAAAATAATCGCCACCGCACTCGAAACAGTAGAGACAGACCAATTAGTCCGCTATCTAAAAAGCTATTTCAGCAAAGAGCATGTCGAACTGATACTATTAGGGCACCCGCTCCGGTTAGACGGTCGTCCTAATGAAATCACCCCCAAAGTGGAGAAATTCTTTCAGCAACTACAAAAACTCTTTCCCCACATTCCTTCCAAATTAGTTGACGAACGCTTTACCTCTAAAATGGCTACTGAAGTTATCCTGCAAAGTGGCATCAATAAGAAAAGCCGCCAGGACAAATCACTCGTGGACAAAATAAGCGCTGCTATCCTATTACAAGGCTACCTCGACGGCCAAACCTAAACACCATCACGCTTACCCCAATATCCATCCTACAGACCTTTGCGCCGTTGCCCTCCTTTGCATCTTTGCGTGAAAAACAAAAACAGCCGGTCGTAAAAACTACAACCGGCTGATAAAACAACACGCTATTAATTTATGCTATCAACTATTTAAACTGGGGAATAAGCCCCTGAGCCAGGGCAACCATCTTATTCAATCCGTCCTCAGGTAAATTACCTTTCTTAAAATCAAGCAACAACTCAGGCATTTTATTTTCCAGATCCAGCAGGAAAGCCTCTTCAAAATCCTTGATACGTCTTACCGGCACATCCCTTAACAGGTTATTGGTACCTAAGTAAATCATAGCAACCTGTTTCTCTACCGGGTAAGGATTGAACTGGGTTTGCTTCAGAATTTCCACGTTACGCGCACCCTTGTCAATTACGGTTTTAGTTGCGGCATCCAGATCTCCGCCAAACTTAGAGAAGGCTTCCATTTCCCGGTAAAGCGCCTGGTCTAATTTAAGTGTTCCGGCTACTTTTTTCATTGATTTGATTTGGGCGCTACCTCCCACACGGCTTACGGAAATACCTACGTTAATAGCAGGGCGGATACCGGCATTAAAGAGGTTACCTTCCAGGAAGATCTGACCGTCCGTAATAGAGATTACGTTAGTCGGGATATAAGCAGATACGTCACCGGCCTGAGTTTCGATAATCGGTAAAGCCGTTAGTGAACCGCCGCCTTTAACCAAATGCTTAATGCTTTCGGGTAAATCGTTCATATTCTTAACGATATCGTCACTGTTGATCACCTTCGCAGCACGCTCTAACAAGCGGCTATGCAGGTAGAACACGTCACCGGGATAAGCCTCACGGCCCGGAGGACGGCGTAACAGCAAAGATACCTCACGATAAGCTACAGCCTGTTTGGACAGATCATCATACACCACCAGCGCCGGACGTCCGGTATCCCTGAAATACTCTCCTATCGCAGCACCTGCAAACGGAGCATAGAACTGCAATGGAGCCGGATCAGAGGCTGAAGCGCAGACAACAGTTGTGTAAGCCATAGCTCCGTTCTCTTCCAGTGTCTTCATTACGCTGGCGACAGTGGATGCCTTCTGGCCAATGGCTACATATATACAATAAACCGGCTTGCCGGCATTGTAAAATTCCTTTTGATTGATAATGGTATCAAGACAGATAGCTGTTTTACCGGTACCACGGTCGCCGATAACCAACTCACGTTGGCCACGTCCGATCGGAATCATAGCATCAATAGCCTTAATACCGGTCTGTAACGGTTCTTTTACCGGCTCACGGAACAAAACACCCGGAGCTTTACGCTCTATAGGCATTTCATAAAGCTCACCGGCTATAGGTCCTTTACCGTCGATAGGCTCGCCTAAAGTATTGACCACACGGCCCATAAGACCTTCTCCTACTTTAATGGAGGCAATCTTACCGGTACGGCGCACTTTTGAACCTTCTTTGATGGCTTCGCTTTCACCCATCAATACCACCCCCACATTGTCCTCTTCAAGGTTCAGAGCGATAGCTTTAGTACCGTCTTCAAATTCCACCAACTCCCCCTGGCGCACACCGCCCAAACCATAAACACGGGCAATACCATCACCCACCTGTAGTACGGTACCCACCTCTTCCAGGTCGGCAGAGCTGTTAAAGTTGCTCAATTGCTGGCGTAATATCGCCGATATCTCATCCGGTTTAATCTCAACCATTTTCTATGAAAATTAAAAAAGTAAAATGAATTGTTTTCTTATGCTTCCACCTGGTTACAGCGATTAAATATCTGCAACGTACAGGTTTTTTGTAAACTGGTTTTTAATGTCCATCAAATCTCTCCTTATGCTTGCATCAAACAGCTTATCTTCCAGCTCTAAGGTAAAACCACCTATCAGGTCAGGATCTACTTTGGTATTCAGCTCTATGCTTCCGTCTTTTACCGATGCCTCCACCTTTTCTTTTATCAGCTGTTTTACACTTTCGTCAACAGACACTGCCGTGGTAAGGTACACCGGTTTTATATTCTCCTTCACTTTATATTGCTGAATATAAGCAGAAGCAATTTCCGGCATATAGTATTCTCTTCCTTTCCGGAGCATCAGGTCAATAAATGCCAATGTTATGCTATGAACCTTTCCGCTCAAAATAGTGCTCAATATTGCTGCTTTCTTATCTGCCTTTATCACCGGGCTTCTCAACATAAGCACCAAATCATGGTTGCTATGGCAAATATCCCGGATCAATGTCATATCATTCAAAACTGCTCCAACTACATTCTGTTCGGATGCGATATCTATTAACGACTTGGCATACCTGGATGCGAGACGTGGGTTTTGCATATTTTTCTTATATATTAAAACAAATCAGGAAGATACTGCTATTATATGCTTGTACGAAAATGCGTTATCGTTAATTCAATTTTATTTCATCAGCCAGCATCTTTACAAAGCCCTCTTGCTCACTCTGGCCGGCAAGCTGTTTACGCAATATTTTTTCCGCTACTTCAACGGCCAGGTTACCGATTTCATTTTTAACCTCAGTTATAGCTGCATTTTTCTGACGCTCTATCTGCAGGCGAGTGTCTTCCATTATCTTCTCTGCTTCTACTTTAGCCTGTTCTTTAGCTTCGGCAATAATTCTGTCCTTTGTTTCTTTTGCTTCTTTCAGCAGCTGCATACGCTCTTCACGAGCCTGAACAAGAAGGGTCTCATTCTGTGCCTTCATCTGCTTCATTTCCTCTTTCACCTTTTCTGCAGTCGCTATACTATCTGCTATACCGGTTTCCCTTTCATTAAGCATTTTAAGAATGGGTTTCCAGGCAAATTTTTTAAGTATGAACAGTACAATCAGGAACGCTACAAGCGTCCAAACGAATAAACCAAGAGCCGGGGTAAGCAAATTCATTGCTAATAATAGTTATTAAATTAAGTAATTGATTTCTTTTTCTTTTCTAAAAACTACGCCCGCTGTCCTGTACGTTGGGCGTAGTTTTCATTCATTGTCCGTTCTACGGGGAAAACCGATAAAAAAACGAACTTTTACCTTTTCTGACGAAGCTTACTTCATCACAACCGCCAATACACCGGCAATTACACCGAACAGGGCAACCCCCTCGATGAATGCTGCTGTAAGGATCATAGAGGAACGGATATCTCCGACTGCTTCAGGCTGGCGTGCAATAGATTCTACCGAACCTTTACCAATCTGACCGATACCAATACCGGCAGCTAAAGCAGCTATACCTGCTCCAATAGCGCCTAACCCGGTTCCTAAGCCATCAGCGGCTAACATTACAGTGTTCAATAAAGACATTGTATATATGGATTTAAAAATGAAAAAACAATTTATTACAATACTAATTCATCATCGCTATAGGCATGTTCTATACCATGCTCATGCGCTTCATGATGGCTCTCCTCTACTGCCTGGCCGATGAACACTGCAGTAAGGTTGGCAAAGATAAATGCCTGAATAGCTGCCACCAGCAATTCCAGAAAAAACATAAATACAGAAAACGCAATGGATACCGGAGCAAATCCCCAGCCTGCAATCTTACTCATGGCGCCGAATATAAATATCATAGAGATCACGCTCAATATGATAATATGGCCGGCAAGCATATTAGCGAACAAACGTATGGTTAACGCAATAGGCTTGATAAACAGTGAAATAATTTCTAAGATAACCAGTAAGATCTTTGCAAGGAACGGAACACCCGGAGGATTAAACAAGTGACTCCAGAAATGCTTATTGGCGCTGAACAGGATAACAACAAAGGAAACCAGCGACAAAGCGGCCGTTACTGCTATATTACCTGTGAAATTCGCACCGGAAGGAATAAGACCTAATAAGTTATTAAGCCAGATGAAAAAGAAAACAGTTAATAATAAAGGCATAAACCGGTCTGCTTTATTTCCTAAGTTAGGCCTGGCTACCTCATCTCTTACAAATATAATAAGCGGCTCTATTGCATTCTGAAGACCGGTAGGCGCTTTCATGCTGCCATTTTTCTTATATTTATTAGCCACTGTGATCATAATAATCAATAACAGCGCTACAGAGATCAGCATGGATACCACATTTTTGGTAATCGACAAATCATAGAATTTTGCCTCTGTTAAAGGATTATCATGGGCATCAACAGCTACAATCTTCCCTACAAGATCTTCGGACAAACCCTTCTCCGAAGCATAATGGCCCTCTACCAAACGATAACCCTCGTGGCTGGCATGACCATGTTCAAA
>JBEBVI010000329.1:0-5232 GCA_040392805.1 Taibaiella helva | reverse complement strand
ATTTGATTAAGCGTGCGCTTTTGATTTACATACGCCTATCTCCCGCCCCCCCCCCCCCCCCCCCCCCCCACCACCAAAACAAAAAAAAAAAAACACATAACCGGTTTTTCCAGTTATATGAGAGAAAAAATAATTATCGAAGCTTTATCGTAAAAAAGAGAGCTGCCAAGATCGGTAGAAATATTAAAAAGAATGTTGCAGTTGAAATACCAGAACACTTTATACCGGCATTTAAGCCCGCAAAAGAATTTATGGTAACCGTTAAAGAGAACGCAACGAATATAACCGATCAGGGTGAAGATGAATAAAAGTAGCCCGTAAAAAGGTATAAAGCACAATGTTAATACTGAAGGCCAGTCTACTTTTATTCTATCTCTTTTTGATCTTTATACATAAGGCTTAAATCACTTTATCTGCGCAGCAGCTGCTGGCAAATGCTTCGGGTTTTGCCTTAAAAGCAAATCCCATATTAATAATGTATCCCATCGCCTCACGTAAAGCTATATTACTTTCAAAATGCGGATTAGTATTGATATCTGCATGAATTTCCATATCCACATCATATTGATTAAAAAGATCACAAAGGTCATAAGCAATTTCAATACTTTTACCCACTTCAACAAGCATCCTTTCCTTCAAAGAGTAGTTACGTTTTACTTCGTCGTTATGAATGAACATAAAACCACCATGTTTTTCTCTTAAAAAAACAATAACAGTGGCAAAATAGGTGGTGCTGCCCTGTACCTGCGAATCCGTACCTATACATACTTTAAGCTTATACCCTCTGCTGGCTTCCCTGAGTATAGCTTCTTCAACAGCCTGCCTGATAGGCTCCTGTATGATATTTCCCTTAAATGTTCTCCACGTCATAATATTAAAAATTAAGTCATTTTGATAAATACCTAAAGATACGCAATATCATATTAAGTATATGTAATATTTTTGTCAACAATTCATAAAAGCACCGCCTTTTATATAATGCTGATGAAATAACTTCCCACTTGTACTGAGCTGCGTCA
Organism: Taibaiella helva; assembly: GCA_040392805.1. Taxonomy (GTDB): domain Bacteria; phylum Bacteroidota; class Bacteroidia; order Chitinophagales; family Chitinophagaceae; genus Taibaiella; species Taibaiella helvus_B. The sequence goes on along the minus strand of JBEBVI010000329.1, from coordinate 4,213 downwards.
AAGTAACTCGCATTGAGCCCATCGACTTAGCTCAAGGTAAACTGTGTCGAAGTAATCAGCGTCATGCCCCCGCTCGCTATCGCCACGGACATGACGTCAAAGAAGGGATCATGAGTATTGAAGCATAATAGTTTCGACACTGTTACTATATAAATATAACAGGTTCTTAAAAAAGCTCTGTTATTTCTCCACACCTGTGCATTTCTTTTGGTTAAAAAATCATCTTACTACACTATTTTCGGGTCTGGAATTAAACAGGATATTATTATGGAGTTGGAACAATTGATGCCTCATGTTGAGGCGCTGATATTTGCAAGCGATCGTTCGTTACCTTTTATAGAAATGCTGGAATTGCTCAGCACTGCCCTCGATACTCCTATTGAAAGTGAAAAATTGTCCGTAAGCCTGGAGGCCATAAAAGAAAAATATGATACGGAACATTACCCTTTTGAATTGCGGGAAACTGGTGGCGGCTTCCAGTTCTTGACAAAGAAAACCTACCATCAAACGGTTTTACAGCTTAACGGCGACAAATACGTTAAGAAGCTGTCTTCTTCAGCAATGGAAACACTGGCTATTATCACCTATAAGCAGCCGATTACCAAATCCGAGATTGAATATATCCGGGGAGTAAGTTCTGATTACTCTATCCAAAAGTTGCTGGAAAAAGAATTGATCGTCATTGCCGGGCGTAATGAGGATGCTGTGGGTAAACCCCTGTTATATACTACAACAAAGAGCTTTATGGATTACCTGGGCATTAATTCAACAGAGCAGCTCCCACAACTTAAAGAAATTACACTTACAGAAATAGTAATTCCAACCAACGGAGAAGCCGCTTTGCCTGATTCCATGCTTAATAATATGATGGCGTCGGCATAAGGTTTAAGAGAGTTGGTTCAAGAACAGAACGGTACAAAAACAGTTATTCTATTCTTAGGAAGGGGCAATACAATTGTGGTATTGTCCCTTTTTATTTAAGATCACCATCTTTCCACTCTTTGTAGATATTTTCACACGACTACTTGACCTGTACCGATTTTTGCCGGGAAAAGTTTATCTCTCCTCCTTCGTTATCTCTTTTTAGTCACACGGGAAGTGATCAAGGTAATCGTGTCAAAATAACCTGCTCATTTAAGAATGCTTAATTGTATGCTTTTTAGAACTCATAATATATTCCTGCCTGTTATAAAAAAACTTTTGTTATAGGCATTGCGACAAGGCCCTTCCCAAATGCCTGAAAGGATTATAAGAGCCGATATAGACAAATGCTACAAATAAGCAGTTCCTCAGATACCCGAAGAGCTGAAATTTCCATAAACTCGGATGTAATCCGCGGAAAAAGAAATCGACAATAGTAAGCTTGAAAGGCCTGAACAGCTAATAATAAAGACAACCATGAGTTATATTCAATAGAGCTGAGTGGATGAAAAATATTTACTATAAAAGTGTAATTCAACCCTTTTCGGATTGAGCAGTATAGTGTTCATAACCTTACCGGGTGACGCTTATTTTCACAATCACCTTAGTTATGAATGATCAATAACTCATGTAAATTTTTACAGATTGGGGAGAGAATAATATAAATATAAAAAGGCCGCCATACGGCAGCCTTTTTATCAGAACTTGTTTCTAAATTCTTATTTTTTTGTTCCCAATTGTGGGTGTGGAGGAGGCAGGTTAGAAGGACCTTCTTCACCAGGCATTGCAGAACGATACATTACGCAATTGATATCTCCAGTTCCACCTTGATATTGGAATATGAACTGATCACGGCTGATTTGCTGTGTTTCGCTCAGATATTCAATGATTGAGTTAACACGATCCCAAGAACGTTGTTGTTGAAGTTTGCTGTTTCCAGCGTTACCCATAACTACAACTTTACAGGTAGGATTAGCTTTCATTTGAGCAGCTAAGTTAGCCAATTGGTTCTTAGCATCTGCACTTAACTGAGCAGAGTTAGCTTTGAAGCAAACAGAACCGGCACCTAAGTTACAACCTTGGGCAGTAGTAACACCGCACTCAGGACCAGGGCATGGGCATTTACCAACACCGTCAGCATCAACTGGTTGACATTCTGTAGGTGTGATCAATTGTTTGTCTTTGTAATCAGGTACACCGTCACCATCAGTATCTAACGGACAACCATGAGAATCAACTGCTACACCAGCAGGAGTGTCAGGGCATTTGTCAAATTGATCAGTAATGCCATCGCCATCAGAATCAGGAAGAACCGGATCAGGCAATGTCATATGACGAGGATCAGCAAGTTCATTATAGATATGATCCATAGGATTAACCCACCAAAGAGGTAATACGCTACGTTTCTTATTACCGATATTGAATGCAAGACCGATAGAGGCGTAGTTAATGATATCTTTGTCAGCAGATAGAGCCATACCTCTTGGATCTAATTGAACACCATCGATAACATCCAGACCGGTCCAGGTAACTTTGTCTTCTATAGTTAAAGAAACACGGTTACCTAATTTAAATTGAACACCGAGACCACCGACCAAAACGGGGCTAACAGTATTATCACCGATGCTCATACCATCTTTACCACTACCGGTATAATCATTCCGGCTATAGCGATAGTCATAATTATCGGCATCTTTTAACCATTGTTTGTACAGGTCATTACGATCTTTGGCAGTTGCAGTAGCGCTTAATTGAGCGAAATCATAAGGATTACCATTTGCATCAGCTGTAGAAATCTTTGTTTGCCAGATTAAGGCACCACCACCGATGAAACCGTACAAACTCAAGCTGTTTTTAGCTTTGTGCCATTTGATGTTGTTTATAGCACCTACCAACTGAAGTGTAGCTTCATGTCCTGTGAATTTGTAGTTACTATACACATCAGATCCCGGAGCATATTGAGAGCCTGGAAGATTCCATGGATTCTCAAATGACGCATTACGAGCACGATAGTCAAATCCAGTTGCATTCAAATAGTTGTAAGACAAGCGGATAGAAGTAGAGTACCCTATTGCTTTACGGATAGTTGCACCAAAACCAAGGGTATTCAATAGTTTAGGAGCATTCCAGGGACTTTTACTTGTAACATCACTGAATGCATTAACCAATCCTGCATTAATCCCTATTTCCCACATGTTGCGGGGTTTTGCCGGGAAAGCGTATTGGTGGTTAAGATATTGACGCTGTTGTTCCATCCTGCCATTAGGGATGTAAGCAGTATCCAATGCATCGTAGCTCTGACCGCGGTATGTCATATCTCTACCGGACCAAGAAGCCTGACTTGATTCTTGAGCTAAAGCTGGTTGCAGTGCCAAAGCGGAACATACACCGGCTAGCAAGATGTACTTTTTGTTGACCATAACGAGAGTTGTTTATTTAAAAATTTATATGCGCTTTATTGCAAATTTCGGACAAAGGTAAAACACCGGATTCAAAAAAAAAAAAAATGTATAAGTTCTAAACATTAAATTCTTGCCAAAATAAACTAATCATTACTTGTATATAATAGCACAATAAAAGTTATTCGTATTTTCTCTAAATAATAAAATCAATAAACCTACTAACACGAATCTCCAAAAATTGTTTATTTTTTTTACTATAATCAAATTTCATGCCAAATAAGTTTTAGAAAAAGCACGCATTATACAGATACAGCATTCATTTTCGTTGCCTAATTTTAGCCCCTGCCCGTTTATTGATATTAGCAATATCCGGTTATTTTAAAACATAAAAGTGCAAAACAAAAATATTGCCAAAACACCAAGCAATAAAAAATGGGAAATGTCCTCAATGCCAAATCAATAATAGCCGACGAACTTAGTTTATTTGAAAAAAAGTTTGCAGAAAATGTTCGCAGCCGTAGCCCGCTTCTGGACCGGATAATGAAATTCATCATCCGGAAAAAAGGAAAGCAAATGAGGCCTATGTTCGTATTCCTGTCTGCTAAAATATGTGGCGGCATTACAGAAGCTACATATAGAGCCTCATCGTTGATAGAATTGCTGCATACAGCCACACTTGTTCACGATGATGTGGTCGATGATGCACATTTGCGACGCGGTTTCTTTTCCATTAATGCACTCTGGAAAAATAAAGTGGCCGTTTTGGTAGGTGATTATCTCCTTTCTAAAGGTTTTTTATTATCTCTTGAGTATGATGATTTTGCCGCGCTAAAATTAGTATCTACAGCTGTGCGGGAGATGAGCGAGGGCGAATTGCTTCAGATTGAGAA
>JBEBVI010000328.1:0-5235 GCA_040392805.1 Taibaiella helva | reverse complement strand
CTCTCGGTACATATTGTAATGTGTTACGGACAAAGTCCAATTGATCCGGTCTCAGCCCGCCCCAATAACCTTTACCATCCCTGGGATCCGGATAAATAATATCGTCCAATACAATAAAATGCGCTTTACCGTAATTAAAAGCATAATTGGCGGGACCGAAATTCCGCTCAAATGTTTCATCAGAGAGAGAATCTGCTGTCGCATCATAATTCATATCATGGTTGCCTATAACATTGTACCAGGGCAAGGCCATTTGCTGTACGGTTTTGGCATAAGGGATATGCAGGTCTAAATGATCACCGACCAGGTCACCCAGGCTGATACCAAAGGCTTTACCATTACTGCCCTTGCTGGCTTCGTTCACAATGCCTTTTTCAAAATGAGCTACTTCCTGCAGGCTATATGGTTGCGGATCGCCAAACAGGTAAGCCGAGAAGCTGGAAGTGACCGTCTCTTGTTGTAAACCGAAATCCAGCGAAGCCGGTAAAGGACCGGTAGGCTCCGTACCTTTATACTTAAAATGAGCAGGGCTACCTAAAGGCTTATGAATATAATAAGACCGGGGCATATTATATTCATTAAGGGGCAAACGGTAAGCAGAAGGTTTGATCACAAAAATGATATTATCCTGTTGTAAAGGCAGCTGGTAATAGCCCTCTTTATCAGAAAGTACAACCTCCCGCCCGTTGGAAACGGCTACATTCGCAATGCCCTTTTCTCCGGCATCCAATTTTTGATTATTGTTTTTATCTTCAAATATCCTGCCTTTGGCCACAGATGCCTCCTGAGCATAGCTACTCAACGGCAGCCACAACAGGAATAAAATATATCTTTTCATTTATTGTCTTGATTAAAATGGGGTATTCAAATGAAATGTTTTCTGCAAGTGGAACGGCATTCCCCGGAAAAAGCGCGAAATACCGGGGAATACTCATTCCGTATTATTTCCAGGAACTAAAAAGCATAGCGTAATCCCAGCTGAACCTGGAACGGATTACCATTTAAAGGAGATACTCCCGTTGCTTTATTAATGTTGTACACAAACTCCCTAGTTTCGGCATCAAAGCTTTTGATGGAATAGATATTCTGTTTACCGAGGTTATGGCCTACGCCCCAGGTTTTCTTGAAGATATTAGCCAGGTTAAAGAAGTCTACTGAAGCTTCTACCGCGTGGTTCTTGTATAATTTGATGGTTTTGGAAAGACGGAGATCAAACACTCCGTAGAAACCGTTTACGCCTCCGTTACGTTCTGCTATCTTTCCGAAGCTTTCACGTAAATAGGTTTTAAGACCCTCTTCTGCTTCCGGATTATCCAGGATAGCCTGGATGCCGGTACGGATATATTCAGGAGTAGCAGGATTATTAGGATCATAAATATAAGCCAGGTCATTAGATGAAACGAAGTCTCCATTCATATTGCCACTCACGGCAAGCGTGTAGCGTGTGCCACCGATACCGCTAAAGCGCAGACCTACAGTCACGCCCCAGATACTTGGCGCCGTACCATAGAAGACCACTTTATGTCGGAACTGGTTATTGGCGTAGCTCATAATACCCAGTTCGCGCGGATCGTCTTTTACCATCTGGTCCAGCGTAGCTGTGTTGGCCACGTTACCATTATAAGAGGTGTTATCTTTAGAATCATTCCAGGTATAGGAGAGCGTAACCTGTCCATCTCTGTAATAGCGGTAGGTACCGTCAACGACAATGGCATACTGATTCTTTTTACCTTCACTCACCAGTTCCAATACACGCCCCAGTTTATCCGTCTTTCTGCTGGCTGTCCAGTCTGTAGCTCCATTGCTGGTCTTAATCGATGAAGCCGGTACATATACGCCCCTGTTATCTTCTGATGCAATACGGAAATACGGCTCATCCACCATATTGCGGTCTATGTACATATAGTTATTGCGTGCCCAGTTGGCATAACCATTAATACCTACTCTTAAGCGATCGGAAAAGAAGTGGTTGTAAGAAAGGTTCATCTTATACACGGTAGGTACTTTGGCATCTTTACTATTGGTATTAATGGTTACCAGTTTCTCTACACCCGGGATATCAAATAATTCTTTGCCCGGCGCTGTTTCGGGATGAGCACGGTAGCCCGGGAAATCGGGATGCGGAACAAGGTTGCCCTGAATATCTACAGATGCTACCTTCTTACCGTCAAACAGCATATTGTTGATCATTGAATACGGGTTAAGCGCTGAACCGAATATACCTGCACCAAAGCGGACTATGTCTTTTCCTTTTTCATCTACATTCCAGGTAAACTGTAAACGGGGTTGCAATTGCAGGGTTTTGATCTTATTATCGGTACGTATGCCTAACTCGTCGTAGGCCGTCTGACTGAAGTTAGCGGCATTCAGGTACTGCGTATAATCCAGACGTAAGCCGCCCATAAAGTCCAGGCCCTTAGCCAGCTTTGTTTCCATCTGTGCGTACACTCCGGAGCTTAAAGCGTTCACCAGTGAGCTCGGATCATCCACCATCATAATCTCACGTGCATAGCGGTAGGGCGTAAGATTATTGAAGTTTTCTAAGCCTGTGAAATAGAACCTGCCATTCATCTCACTTCCATACCGGTAGTGCATCCTGTCATACATAACATCAATCCCCAGGGTATAATTCACTTTTTCGGTATTGTAATAAAGATTATCCACCAGTTGTACCACCGTACCTTTAAACCATTCCGGGGCATAACGTTGTCCGCCCAGCTGAATGGAATTGAAATAGGTATTGGAAGACGAAACCGATTCCACATTTTCAACTATGGCACGCGGTATACTTTCTGCCGGCAGCTCCTTATTCGGTATCACCGTGTCGTTATTGATAAAATGCTGTACTTTCAGCTCATTGGTCAATTTAGGGCTAAGCACGGAACGTAACGAAGCCATCAGGCTGTTGGTTACTGTTTTTCTGTCCAGATATACTTCATACATGTTGATACCGGCATTATCCCCTTCCGACTGCCTGTTCATTTCATAAATAAAATTATTACGTATAGTAAGCAGGTTCCTGGAGTTGATCTGCCAGTCTATTCTTGCAAAAGCAGCATCTGTCCCCTGACGTTTATCAAAGGCGCCGAACTGAGGCGTGTTGGACACTCCATATTTGGACCGGGCTATGTCCAGGTAATTGTCCAATGTCTGCTGGGTTACTTTATTGGCCGCTTCATCGGCGGGCGACTGGATATTTGCTATATACAAAGGACGGGAGTCTGCCTGGTGATCCCAGGCGACAAAGAAGTGCAAACGGTCTTTAATGATCGGACCACCTAACGAAACCCCGTACTGGTAAGTAGAATATTCTTTATCTACTTTATTACCCCTTAAATCATAAGGGCTGGAAAGCCAGTTAGTACGCGCATAAGTAAATGCACTACCGGAAAGCCTGTTGGTACCGGATTTGGTTACCGTACTGATGGTACCGCCACCACTTCTTCCATTGGTAACATCATACTCATTGGTAATAACTTTAAACTCACGGATCGCTTCCATTGATATGGAATAAGCACCTGAAGTAGAACCTCCCGCCGTTGTTCCTCTTGCCGTCATACCGTCTATCGTATAGTTGGTAGAAGAGGCTAACTGGCCGCCGAGACTGCTTCCGTTACTGAGTGGCGACAGATCGATAAGGGAAGTAAAATTACGACCGTTCACCGGCATCTTGGCTAGGTCGCGTGCAGAGATGTGCGTGGCAGAACCCAGTGTTTTAATGGTATTTTTTAAAGGGTTAGCTACTACCTCTACCGACTGCATTTCGTTGGTATTGCTTTGCAGTTCGAAATCGACCTGCAGGTTATCACCCTGGTTTAAGGTGTAGCCCGACTTCTTCTGATCGCCGAAGCCAATGTAGGAGACTGTAACCGTATAGGGTGAACCTAATGGTAGCTGTTTGATGATATAGTTTCCTTTTTCATTGGTCATAGTGGAGGTCTGGAAGCCGGTAGATTCATTTTTAACCGTAATGGTAGCGCCGATAACAGCGCCGTCCCTCTTCTCTGATACGCTACCGGTGATGGTAGCCTGTGTTCCCTGCGCCAGCAGCCGGACGTTTATGCCCAGGAACACTAAACAAATTGCAATAAACCCTTGAATCGATCTCATTGTAAATGATTGTGTAAAAATGGAATGGAGATTAAAAAAGTATTAAGTTCAGAAATAACGCGTCCCTGTCTCCTCAATATGAAGGAGATAAATCACATGCATGTTTTGTTATATTACCTAAGAAAATTATCTACCGATCAATCACTTTAGCCACTGCCGAAGCAATGCGCGTAGCGCTTTTACGGCTTAGTTGTTTTATCTTATCTGCATTTTCCAGTTTCATTGAAGTGAAATACTGGTTTCCCGAATACACCCGTTCCTTATCTTTATTATAAAGAGTATAGCTTACAATATGAAAAACGGTTCGCATAGGCTCTTCCTGCCATTTCAGATAGTGTTGGTTAAGTACAAGGAGATAATCAGCATCTGCCTGATCCAATACTTCCTGCAAATCCTCCCGGGATACATGAGATAAGTCTGAAGAGCTGTTCTCTCCTTCCCCGGATACAGAAATTTTATTACAGATTGATGCAAATCGCTCTGTATCCGGCCTTATAAAAACACAGGTGCTTTTATCTGTAAAGTTTTCAATATTATGCGCAATGATGTGATTGAACTGCAGGTCTATACTATCCACCCATATGCCCGTTTCTTCCGAGATCATGTCCTTTACATAATAGTTTGACTTTACGTTATCTTTTAGCCCCAATATAAGTATCTGCACCGGCTCTTTTCCTGATGCCGGGCTCGCTCCTTTTTTACACCATGAAATCACGGGAACAATACTGAACAGCAGTATCTGCATTAATACATTGACTGGTCTCATAGCCGGAATGATTTTGATGCAAAAGTAGAAGGCGCATGTTAATGACATATTAAGATAGCATTATGATAAATTAATCTGCCCGCAAGCACATGGCTCTGTTCGGTATCTTCAGCTTAGGAAAAGCTGGAACTTCAACCGGGAATCCAATAGGGCTGTTAAATGCATGTACTGTTCGCAGGTTATTTTGCTAAGAAGAACAGGAAGGAGGGATGAAGATTCGTTAAGTGTGCTATTTAGCTGAATAAGCTCCTGACCAATTCGTCCGGAGTTAATGCAGGAGCTTTGTGATTGTAACGAAATAACCTACACAGTTGCTACTTTCATTTTGCCATTGGCGAAAACAACTTTTATTTCGGTCG
>JBEBVI010000327.1:0-5235 GCA_040392805.1 Taibaiella helva | reverse complement strand
GTCTCTTGTCTGAAAAAGCATATATACAATACGATACACGTGGCATCCAGCCGCGGCCGAGGCTTTCCCGGAAAGGCCAGGGAATAGAGATCAGCACGATAATGAGCGCCGCCAGGAAAAAACGGAACGCTTTCCTGAATTTCGCCTGGTCGGGAATGTCTTTCTTCGTAGCAGAATAGCCGATATGCACCAGTACTATGGCAATCAGCATACCTACAAGATGCTCTACAGCAAAAAACCGGCTCACGCTATTCTTCATTACAGCACCAAAGCCACCGGCCATAATACTTTTAAGTCCCCATGGGCCGGCTATATACAAATACAGACCCACCAGCAGCTGGAGATCCATTAAAATCAGCAGAAAAAGCGCCGGGCGTTTATCAGCGGCGAAAAAGGTTTTGCCTCCGTTCCTGCCTGAAGCCATTTTAATAATTGCCCATATCGCTACCAGCAAAACCAGCCAGCGCAAGCTGCTATGCAAATGCATCATTCCGGTATACATATTTATACAAATTTTTAAAGTGAATAAATACTAATTATAAAAAAGCAGCATGAAGGGAATAATATTTTCTTCATGCTGCCGTATTTCTTGTAAGTCAAAATTTAAAAAGCTATAATTCTGACAATTAATTCAATTACATTTGACCTTAATCTTATAGCTTATGGCAATTACCCTACAAGGGCTTCGTATGCTTTGGCATCTAACAAACCATCCATATCGGCAGGATTATCTACCTTCACTTTGATCATCCAGCCTTTTCCGTAAGGATCCTGGTTAACCACCTCGGGAGTTGAAGCCAGATCCGGGTTAAGCTCGGTAATGGTTCCGCTCAGGGGCAAATACAAATCCGATACCGTTTTAACGGCTTCTACAGACCCGAATATTTCTTCAGCTTTCAACGCCTGGCCTACTGTTTCAATTTCTACGTAAACAATATCTCCCAACTCGCGTTGTGCAAATTCGGTAATACCAATAGTTGCGGTATCGCCTTCAAGTAACACCCATTCATGATCTTTGGTGTATTTCAGATGCTCTGGAAAATTCATTTTTTTCTTTTTTTTGTTCGGCGAAAATAAGAGAAAAAAATCATAAAGAGCATATTCACATAAACATAGCGATTATTTCACTAAATCACCGGGTCAATTGTTCCATTTTATATTTATATCCGAGGTATCACTTTAACCTGAACCGTCACATACACCTGATTAACAAGGTCATAAGCCCCTATCTCCACCCTCTAACACAAATATTATTTTTATTTGTAGCTTTGCGCCGCAAATAAGAAACATACCTTATGCAAATCCAGGTAATGAAATCGAAGCTTCACCGCGTGACGGTAACGGAGGCCGATCTTAATTATATCGGCAGCGTTACTATCGATGAAGATTTGATGGATGCTGCAAATTTTATTGAGCACGAGAAAGTCCAGATTGTCAATCTGAATAATGGAGAGCGTCTTGAAACTTATATTATCAAAGGTATCAGAGGCAGTGGTAAAGTATGCCTGAACGGCCCGGCCGCAAGAAAGGTCAGCCCCGGCGATATGGTTATTATTATTTCCTATGCACTGATGGATTTCGAGGAAGCCAAATCTTTTAAGCCCACTGTTATTTTCCCTAAAGACGGCAATAAATTGTAACACATTTACCAGGCCAGATAGCAAACAGCGTATAAATAAACAGCGGCTGTGTAATCGGAACCCAAGCACCTGTACCTATCATTTCACAATTTATTCTTCCTGCTATGATGTCCAGAAAAACATTATCCACCATACTTCAGCTTATTATTTTTCTGGGCCTGGGTATTGCTTTAATCCTATGGCGATATACCGCTATGTCGGCAGAGGAAAAAGATGAAATGTTTGAAGCCTTCTACCATGTCCGGTGGATATATGCCATACCGATATTCATTATCGGTTTTCTGAGCCATTTATTTCGTGCCCTGCGCTGGAAGCTGATACTGCAGCCTTTACAAATTTTCCCGACACTGGCCAACACTACCTTTTCCGTCCTGATCGGGTACCTTGTAAACACCCTGATCCCCAGGCTGGGAGAAGTAGCCAAATGCACGGTGCTGGCTAAATACGAAGATGTTCCTGCCGATAAATTAGTCGGCACTATTATTGCCGAACGTGCTTTTGATTTAGTTTGCCTTATTATAATGATGCTGCTCACACTTGTATTGCAGTACGATATTATTTATCCCTTCGCGCACGATTTATATATGCGGTTATTTACAGATGGACAGGGTAATTTTATATGGTTACGTATTATCACGGCAATAGTTGCGGGTATAGTAATGTTGTTTTTAGTGCTTTCGCTTTATAAAAAGATAAAAGATTCAAAAGTAGGGCATATCATTAAAGGCATTGGCGAGGGATTAAGAGCCATAGCGCTCGTAAGACAGAAGAAAAGCTTTGCACTATATACTTTACTGATATGGGGCATGTATATTGCTTCGGCTGTGCTTGGGTTCTATGCCTTACCTGCTATCGGCCATATCGCTCCTATTGCGGGCGTAGCCATAATTACCTTTGGCAGCATCGGTATGATTGCTACTCCGGGCGGCATTGGTGCTTATCCGGTCATTGTGGCACAGGTACTTTTGCTGTACGGCATCAGTGAGGGCGTAGGGCTGGCTTACGGCTGGGTAAGCTGGGCGGCGCAAACGACAATTGTACTTATCCTTGGTGTTGCATCGCTCATTTTGTTGCCTTTGTATAATCGGAATAAGGTGAGTAAAAAGTAAGTATTTTTCGCTCGCAGCGGGCGCAAAGCTATCAGGCTGAATAGTGGAAGCGGTGTATAGCGATAGTTTTATTTCATTATTAAACAGGAGTGTATAAGCTTATGCATAAGAGTAAAAAAGAGCTGGTTTTGGATAAAATCACCGATGCTGAAGTATTAGGACGGCTTTGTGAGGGCTGGCGGGTAAAGGGACATAAAATAGTATTCACCAACGGATGTTTCGATTTGTTGCATGCCGGACATATTCATGTATTATTAGAAGCAGCCAACCTGGGTCAAAAGTTTATAGTTGGTCTGAATACCGATGCATCGGTGAAACGCTTAAAAGGAGAGCATCGGCCGGTTTACAGTCAGGATGTCCGGGCTTTGCTTTTAGCAGCGCAATTATATGTAGATGCAGTTGTACTTTTCGATAGGGATACACCGGCAGAGCTGCTCCGGGCTGTGCGGCCGGATGTGCTGGTAAAAGGCGGTGATTATACAGCCGAAAGTGTTGTCGGCTATGATTTTGTGAAAAGTTACGGTGGTGAGGTGGTTATTATTCCAACGATAGAAGGTTTTTCCACTTCAGCAATACTTCAACGGATTAAATAGCCGTATTAAAGCTATCAATTTCCTGTCCGGCTTATATAGGCTATCTTTACAGTTATGCTGAATACAAGTGTATCGACCCAACAGGTTTATGAATGGTTATCTGAGATAAGTGACCCGGAAATACCTGTGTTATCTATATCAGACCTGGGTATTGTAAGAGATGTGGAGCTTTCGGAGGACGGCGGCGTAACCGTAATCATCACACCTACCTATAACGGCTGCCCGGCCATGGATTTAATCAGCATGCAGATCAGGATGGCATTATTAAGCCGGGGCGTAAAAAAGGTGGACATCAAAATGCAATGGGCACCGGCATGGACCACCGACTGGATTAGTGAACAAGGGAAAGAAAAGCTCAAGGCATACGGTATTGCTCCTCCGGTAAGAAAAGCCAATAAAGATTTAGCCTTGTTTGAAGAAGATGAAATCCCCTGCCCTCGCTGCGGCTCCTTACATACCGAATTAGTCAGCCAATTCGGCTCCACAAGCTGCAAATCCATGTACCGCTGCTTGTCCTGCATGGAACCATTTGAGCATTTCAAGTGCCACTAACCCACGCTGTCGTTGCCCCGTCGCGACTCCTTTGCGCCCTTCGCGAGAAACACTCATCCCGACACCCAATCTAAAGCTCTACACACACATTCTTTGGCTCCGTAAAAAACCGCATAGCCTCCCACCCGCCTTCTCTTCCGACTCCGGAATTTCCAAAGCCACCAAAAGGAGTACGCAAATCCCTTAACAACCAACAGTTCACCCATATGATACCGTTATTCAGCTTTTCCGCTATCTGGTGCGCACGTGTTACATCCTGTGTCCAGATGGTTGCCGACAGACCATAATCACTTGCATTCGCCAGCATCATCGCTTCATCTTCTGTTTCAAACGGTTGCAGGGTAACCACCGGGCCAAATATTTCTTCTTTATTTGTCCGGCATTCCGGCCCTAAGCCTTCTATAATTGTCGGTTCAATAAAATAGCCGTTTTCGCACCTTCCTTTCAACTGTACTGCTTTACCACCTAACAATATTTTCCCGCCTTCTTTCTCAGCCAGTTCTATGCATGCCAATACTTTATCATAATGTGCCTTGCTGACCACTGCGCCCTGTTTCGTATCCGGCTCTAAGGGGTCACCAGGTATTAAAGCACTTACCCTTTCCACAAATTCCTGTTTAAACCGCTCGTAAACAGAGCTCTGCACTAATACACGGCTGCCGCAAAGACATATCTGTCCCTGGTTGGCAAAAGAAGATTGTACGGTGGTACGCATCATTTTATCCCAGTCGCAATCGGCAAAAATGATGTTCGGGTTCTTTCCACCTAACTCCAATGATAACTTTTTAAACATCGGAGCTGCAACAGCAGCAATATCTTTTCCCGCACGGGTGCTGCCGGTAAAGGAAACAGCTTTTATTTCAGGGTGGGCCACTATAGCAGAGCCGCAATGCGTGCCGCCGCCATGCAGTATATTAAGGACACCAGGCGGCAACCCTGCCTGAGCCGCAATTTTACATAAAAGATAAGCAGTCATGGGCGTTACCTCCGAGGGCTTGGCTATGACACAGTTACCCATAGCCAGCGCCGGTGCTATTTTCCAGGTAAACAAATAAAGGGGCAAATTCCAGGGCGATATACAGCCGGCAATTCCTACTGGATTCCTGAGGGTATAATTAATAGCCCTGCCCGGCATATTATGACTTTCAGAAGCAAAATGCATTAACCCCGTAGCGAAAAAACGGAAATTCTCCGAAGCCCTTGGTATGTCCACCTTTTTGCTGAGCCAGAGCGGCTTACCGTTATCGTTACTTTCTGCGAGCGCCAGCTCATCGAGGTGCTCTTCAATAAGATCGGCAATGCGGTTCAGGAGCTTAAAGCGCGTTTCCGGCGATGTCAGGC
>JBEBVI010000326.1:0-5243 GCA_040392805.1 Taibaiella helva | reverse complement strand
TATGTCCGGCATCGGCTCCTGTACCGCCAATTATTTTAGCCCATAGATAGTTGCCTGCAGCATCAATTTTAATTACAAATATATTCCTACCACCTCCTGATGCTATTATAGTATCAGTGCTATTGTTATTATCCAGAACAATACTGTTCGAAGTGTGACCAGTTATATACGCATTTCCATAAATATCGGTTGCCACCCCTAACCCTGCATCGGATACTATGCCGCCAATCCTTTTACTCCACAATAGTATTCCGGTGGCATTATACTTAACGAAATAAACTTCAGTACTACCTAATGATGTATGAGAAACCGTCGATCCATCAAAAGAAATAGTATTGACAAAAGTTCCTATTGCATATACATTTCCCGTAGCATCCACTGCAACCGAGGTTCCATCTTCATTTTGCGGACCAGCTAATCTTCTTGCCCAGGCAAATTCCTGGGCATATAATGAGTATATATTACCCAAAAGAACGAAACTTATTATCAGTATAAAAAGTGTACATCTTTTTCTTGTCATATTAAAGTCATTTTTACGGATTGAATAATTTGAACATCAATGCAAAGTTGTAAAAGCCATAGCTGTAAACCTATAGGCGCGGTACTCATTTTTACCGCTTTTTTATTGAGTATGCTACTCAATTTTATGGGTATAATGACATCGATTTTTATATGGGCCATCCTAAATTATCATAAAAGTATTAGGTTTACAAGCAATGTCATTAATTTTAGATGTTAGTGATAATACCATAGCCGTGAACTTAAGGAAAGTTGCGCTATAAAATACCCCAACAGGGGTATAATTTGAATAGCCATCGGTACAACCGGTGGACAAAATGAACAGTTTTGCTATTGAACCCTTACAGGGTTCAACAAAATAATCGACATTTTTACCGTGAGTTTCACTCACGGCTATTCAAATTCAAGCCCTCCGGGCTTAGGTTGACGGCTATGGCGATAACACCAACAATGGCATTCTGACTTTGTTTTTTGCGTCATTGTATAGTAAACATAGCACTACGTATGATTATCAAAATAACTTACCCACTTGTGCTGAGCCGTACCGAAGTACTTGTACTGCGCCGTGCTGAAGTAAGTACCGTTATGCCGCTCCCCCCGGCTATACTCAGGGCAGGTTCCGTAGAGGCATCTCCCCTGCTTTTGAAGTGGAAATTTATTTTGACGCAGTTACTAAGCATGGTAAATAAATCAAGGTATCATTATAAGGTATGTGTATGTTTATGCTGCCTTGTCTTGTTATCAGGCACTCTTTGGGGACAAGAGCGATCTTCAATTTCTAACACCGCAGATACGAATAGAATAACGCAACTGTTACAAGCAGGGCAAAAGTATTATCATGCCCAGACCGATACCGCACTGCTTATTTTTAACCAAGCGCTCCAACTTAGTCAGGGTATCCAATATCCCGATGGTATAGCGGAAAGCCTTACCGGAATGGCTAATTGCTATTTGGAAAAAGGACAATTTGAAAAAGCGAAAATGCTCTTTAAACAGTCGCTACCTTATTGTCAAAAAGCGATCCATAAGCCGGAACAAAAAATATCCCTTTGGCATATGCGCATGGCTATTCCCTATATGTATGAAAACGGGGCAGACTCTGCATTATATTACTTACAAAAAGCAGGTCAACTGGCCAAAGCACAAAAAGACTATACAACACTCATTAAAGTAAATGCCAACATAGGAGCCATGTATAATAGTAAAAGCCAATCGAAAAGAGCAATAAATTATTTAAGAGAAGCCGAACATATGGCTGTTAGCCAAAACATCACTTCTGACCTGCCACTCATTTATAGCAATCTCACCGTTGCTTATTACAATAATAATGACACGCTGAATAATACCGTATACTATGGTCTGAAAGCACTCGACTATAGCAGGCAATTTAATAATCTTCGCATTCAACGTCTAGTATTGTCAGCATTAGGAAGTTACTACGTCAGGATAAAACAGTATTCCCGGGCTAAACAATACTATCGTCAATCCCTGGATCTTTCTGACACAACCAATCGTTTTTCTACATTTGGTATACACTATGGACTGGCAGCTGCTCATTATCAGCTTCAGGAATGGGATAAAGCGGCACAATATGCCGACACTGCACTAAATCTTATTCACAGTACAGATTCAAAAAACACCTCCCTGGCAAGCCTTTATCTGTTGCGGGCAAAAATAGATAAGGTATTAGGTAATAACAATGGCGCTTATCATTTCATGGAACAATATGCTAATCTGAACGACAGCTTGAATAAACTGGAAAGGAATAGGGCGTTAGACCAATTAGAAGTATCGTATCAAAGCGCCCGAAAGGATAAGAATCTTATGCTTAAAAACCTGCAGATAGCCCGGCAACAGGCCAGTCTCAGAAAAAGAAATGCCTGGATCACGGGTATTACAGTGGGGGCAGTGGCGTTAGCCAGCACATCACTACTGCTGCTCTCCCTGTACCGCAACCAGAAGCAAAAGGAAAAGCTGCAGTCAGAGCAGTGGCATAACTTACAGAAAGACGTCGAAATCAATGAGCTGAAAGCTGCTATCCAGGGGCAGGAAAACGAACGCACCCGCATAGCCCGGGAACTGCACGATGGTATTGCCAGTCAGCTGATGACAGTGCGGCTTAGTGTATTCAGCCTGCTGGAGCGCAACAGTATGGTGCCGGGTGAAGATATATTACCCATCTATCAACAGGTGAAAGATGCTGCAGACGAGCTGATCACCGTAGCGCACAACCTGATACCGGATGCACTGAAGGAACATGGACTGGCAACGGCAGTAAAACTGCTTTGTGATAAGGTACGGCAACAGGCACAGATAGATATACAGTTAGAGATAGCCACCGAAATTCCCCGCTTTGCGGCAGAACAGGAACTGTCCTGCTACCGCATTATACAGGAACTGATACAGAATGTGCTGAAGCATGCAAAAGCGACAACATGTTTGGTACAGTTAAGCATATGGAAGGATGTGCTCTACATCACCGTTGAGGATAATGGTATAGGCATACATATAACTGATCAGCAACTCACAGGACTGGGTATGAAGAATATCCGGGAACGGGTGACCGCTTTAAGCGGAACTATTACCATTGATACCGGGGAAAAGTCGGGCACTTCGGTTTATATAGAATGCCCGGTGATGGGTGATAAGTGATGGGTGATAAGTGATGGGTGATAAGTGATGGGTGATAAGTGATAAGTGATAAGTGATAAGTGATAAGTGATAAGTGATGAGTGATGGACATCATTGTCAACTGTCAATTGAACATTGTCCATTAGTTCTTTGATTTATTGGTTTACACGTTTTAATTCCTAATGTTCACTTTTTTTGCGAACATTAAAAGGAATGGTTATCTTTGCTACAGATTAAGCATAGTAATTACGTCAAAGTAACTAACTTAACAACATTTACAAAAAATTTAGAGCCTTCGGAGTTTTGTGGCAAAAGTTGGGTAGTTTATTTTGGCGGCATCGCATAACCGGTATGAGAATTATTTTCGAAAAAGAATATTTGTCGGAGCTTTATTACAAAGGGAAATGTTCAAATAAAAAATACCGTTTCCACCCACAAGTGATTAAAAATTATAAAAAGTGCATCGACTTATTGGAAAGTGTGCCGACTGCTGAGTCCTTATATAAATATAATTCACTTCATTACAAGGTATTGCAGGGAAAGAAAAAAAACCTGTCATCCGTTCGGGTAAACGACCAGTATCGCATAGAGTTCACAATCAGTGAAATAGAAGCGGAAACGCTGGTAACGGTATGTAACATAATAGAATTGTCCAATCATTATAAATAATCTTTTATGGGAAATTTAGGATACGGTTTCAGCCCAACTCATCCGGGCGAAATACTAAAAGATGAACTGGAATACAGGGGAATTTCGCAACGCAGACTTGCCTTGCAGATAGGTATTTCTTATACCGTTCTGAACGAAATACTGAACGCCCGCCGCCCGCTAACTACCGGAAATGCATTACTGTTTGAAGCGGCGCTTGGTGTTGAAGCAGATACATTGATGCGCTTGCAGCTAAAATATAACATGCAGGTAGCCCGCACCGACAAATCGCTGAGCAACCGACTGAAAGAAATCCGTAAAATTGCAGCGCTGCTTTAGTTTGTGTTGTGCTGTAAATTGCTTTCAAAAACGCGTAAACCGATACACACCGTTGGATAATTTTCATATCCGCTCTCCGCTCTCGCAAGTCCAATTGTCGTTAAGTTAAGCCTAAATACTCACCCTTTTGTTATTCCGCAGGAATCTAAACAACGCTATTTTAGATGCTTCCGGAATACAAGAAGAAGTAAAAATTTGTTAACTTAACGACATTGCGTCCGCACCGGGATGGGTGATAAGTGATGGACATCATTGTCAACTGTCAATTGAACATTGTCCATTAGTTCTTTGATTTATTGGTTTACACACATGGTATACTTTTTCGTTGTGAATTATTTTTTCTTTTTAGCAAAATTTAATTAATTTTGATTGTAAACAAAAAAATATAGATTATGGTAATTGATGTTGTGAACAGCTACCGGGTGATACTCAATAATATAGCGCATCTGATAGAGGTTAGCGGCTACAGGCAGGATTATCTCAGCAAAAAGCTGGGACTGAAAGCCGCCACTTTTTCCGCTAAAAAGCAAAAAGGCAACTGGACACCGGAAGAGGTAGAGCATCTATTGAGCGTAATTGCTAATGAAGATGTAGAGGACTATATGCTGATGAAGTTTATGGAAAATTTAGAAGATGAAGAAACCGTAAGCTACGAAGAGTTTAAATCCCAGTTAGCAATATGAACCTGACTTTTAAAAAACCGTTCATCAGGCAGGTAAAGTTGTTGCCGCCGGACATCCGGATCAGCGTGCTGGAGGCGGTAGAGACACTGAAGAATGCCTCCAAAATAGAAGATACCGAACTGGACTACAAAAAAATGAGCGGTCAGAAAAAGCAAAGCAGTAATTATTACCGGATCAGGATAGGCAGTTATCGTATGGGCATACAATACATCCACCCCGATGTAATTGTTTTCTGCGTGCTTAGCCGTGGAGATATTTACAAACACTTTCCGCCGGGATAATTGTTGTGAACTGCTTTCAAGCATTTTAAACGTGTAAACCGATACACCCAGTTGGATAATTTTCATGTCCAATGGAGTAAAAAAGGATTAGTAACGGTGTCAAAATAACTTCCCCATTTCTAAGCTTGGGAGATGCCTCCAC
>JBEBVI010000325.1:0-5269 GCA_040392805.1 Taibaiella helva | reverse complement strand
TGACTCTACACTAAAATCAACACTGTTGCTGACAGCAGTAAGTTCTACCCAATTACCCTCATAAGGTAACTCCGGATCCGAAATAATTTCCAGACTAAAATCCTCTATGATAATATGGATATGACGTACCACACTATCACAGCCATTCAGATTAAACAATGTATCTTTAATAACTGTATCCCGGTTATATATACTTCCTTCAAACATTATCGCTGTACACGAAAAAGTATCCACTATCCATTCATACCCTTCAGAATGATCAATAATTATTTTTGAAACACGTATTACGCTATCACAACCACCTGCATACTTCAACGTATCATACAATACCGTATCCCGCTGGTATACAGACCTTCCGGAACAATAAAGAAATTCATCTTCTATAGTAACCGCCCGCTCTGTCATACTTACATTTAATATAACCACACTATCACAACCGGTGTAAGTTTTCCCTTTATAAGCTGCCACACTATCTCCTGTAGCAGATATGCTAAAGCCATTCCATAGATAAGGTATGCTATCCATACAAACCATAATATGCTCTTCCCCCTCATAAATAGGGTTAACTTCAAGCACAAGTGTAACAATACTATCGCAACCGGATTGAGAAATAAAAGTATCTGAATAGTTGCCCGCTTTGTCCAGATATTTACCATTAAAGACAAAAGTATCACCGGCACATATTACCGTCTGAATAGTATCATAGTAAACAGGAGATACGGAAAGCACAATACTGACCAGGCTATCACAACCCGAAATACTGGTTAACTTATCCGTATAATATCCGGAAGAGGTTAACGGTTGACCGTTAAAATAAAAAGTATCACCCTTACATATAGCTACCTGTATCGTATCATGGTAAACAGGATAAACAGTTAACGATATACGGACTATACTATCACATCCTAAGGTTGGGAAAGTATCACGCAACTGGGTTGCGGTTGTATATTGCACACCATTCCACAAGAAAACGTCACCTTCACATATCATTGTATCTATATGATGGTGTATATAATCCCGAACGGACAAGCTCAAAGTAATTATACTATCACAACTGGATACGGTCACTAAGCTATCGGTATAATCTCCGGATGTAGTCAGGGATTTTCCGTTGAAAGAGAAGGTATCACCCAGACACATTTCGGCCTGTATAGTGTCATTATAAACCGGGTGAACAGAAAGTGACAAGCTAACTATACTGTCGCATCCGGATGTGGAAAATGTGTCACTTATTATCGTTGCATTGGCGTATTGAATACCATTCCACGAAAAAACACTACCGGCACATATAGAGGTATCAATATGATGATAAGTATAATCTCCCACGGACAGATTCAATGTAATTATGCTATCGCAACCATACACAGTAACGAAATTGTCAGTATAATACCCGGATACTGTTAAAATATTGCTATTAAAATAGAATGTATCTCCGGCACATATTTTCGCTTGCGAAGTATCTTGATAAACGAGTTGAACGGAAAGAACAATACGGACTATGCTGTCACATCCGGATGTGGAAAAAGTGTCGTTTATCAGCGTTGCGCTGGTATACTGAATACCATTCCACAAAAAAACATCACCCGAACATATAAAAGTATCGATTTGATAGTAAGCATAATCTCCTACGGACAAATTTATAGTAATTACACTATCGCATCCGGACATGGCAACCAAGCTATCTGTATAATATCCGGCTATTGTTAAAAGTCGGCCATTGAAATAGAATGTATCACCCCTACATATTGCAGCCTGCATAGTATCATTATAAACAGCATGTACGGAAAGCGACACACTAAGTATACTGTCACATCCGGATGTAGAAAAAGTGTCGTTTATCAGCGTTGCGTTGGTATATTGAATACCATTCCAGGAAAATAAGCTACCTGCACATATAGACGTATCGATATGATAATAAGTGTAATCTCCTACGGACAAACTCAACGTGATTATACTGTCACAACCAGATATAGTAATGAAGCTATCCGTATAGTTTCCTGCTACAGTCAATAGCATACTATTATAATAGAATGTATCACCTCTGCATATGGAAGCCTGCACTGTGTCATTATAAACCGAATGTACCCAAAGCGACACAATAACTATACTGTCACATCCCAAAGTAGCAAATGTGTCACTGATCATCGTGGTATTGGTATACTGAATACCATTCCACAAAAAAACATCTCCGGCACATATAGAGGTATCAATATAATGATAAGTATAATCTCCCACGGACAGATTCAATGTAATTATGCTATCGCAACCATACACAGTAACGAAACTATCGGTATAATACCCGGATACCGTTACAATCTTACTATTAAAATAGAATGTATCT
Source organism: Taibaiella helva (assembly GCA_040392805.1). GTDB lineage: Bacteria > Bacteroidota > Bacteroidia > Chitinophagales > Chitinophagaceae > Taibaiella > Taibaiella helvus_B. Next base: position 2,928 of record JBEBVI010000325.1, on the reverse strand, counting down.
CCAGCACATATTGCAGCCGGCACAGTATCATGATAAACAGGTTGAACGGAAAGAACAATACGGACTATACTGTCGCATCCAAAAGCAGGAAATGTGTCACTGATCAATGCTGCGCTGGTATACTGCATACCGTTCCACGAAAAAATACCACCTGCGCATATAAATGTATCAATATGATGATGAGCATGATTTTTCACAGATAAGCTCAAGGTAACAATGCTATCACAACCGGACATAGCAGTTGAGCTATCCGTGTAATCCCCGGATATAGTTAAAGCCCGTCCATTAAAATAAAATGTATCATCGGCGCATATTACAGCTTGCAAAGTATCATGATAAACGGGTTGAACGGAAAGCCTTACACTAACTATACTATCACATCCGGATGTAGGAAATGTATCACTGATCAGCGCTGTGTTAGTATATTGAATACCATTCCAGGAAAAAATACCACCCGCACAGATAGAAGTGTCAATATGATGATAAGCATAATCTCCTACAGATAAACTTAACGTAATTACACTATCACAACCGGACACTGTCATTAAGCTGTCTGTATAATTTCCGGATACAGTTAAAGCCTTGCCATTAAAGTAGAACATATCTCCGGCGCATATTGCAATCTGCACAGTATCCTGATAAACAGGATATACAGAAAGTGCAATGCTCACTATACTGTCGCAAGCGGAAGTTGGAAAAGTATCACGTAATAATATTGAACTTGTATATTGATTTCCATTCCACAAAAAAATAGCACCCGCGCATATAGAGGTATCAATATGATAATAGATATAATCTTCAACAAGCAAATTCAAAGTAACAATACTATCACAACCTGATACAGCCATTAAACTATCTACGTAAACTCCCGATACTGTCAACATTTTATCATTAAAATAAAACGTATCACCGGCACATATTGTAGCCTGTACCGTATCCTGATAAATCGAATGCACAGAAAGCGCTACGCTAACTATACTATCACAGCCGGACGTGGAAAATGTATCACGCAATACCGTTGAGCTTGCATATTGACTTCCATTCCATAAAAAAATATCACCCGCGCATATAGAGGTATCGATATGATGATAAGTATAGTCTTCAACAAATAAATTCAATGTAACAATACTGTCACAACCAGAGATGGTAATGAAACTATCTGTATAATTCCCCGATACGGGTAATAGCATACCACTAAAACGAAAAGTATCACCAGCACATATTGTAGCCTGTACCGTATCTTGATAAACCGGATACACCGATAGTGACACGCTAACTATACTATCACACCCGGATGTAGTAAAAGTATCGTGCAATACCACGGGAGCTGTATATTGCACGCCATTCCAAAGAAAAATACCGTCTGCACATATAGACGTATCCATATGATGATAGATATAGTCCTCAACTAATAAATTTAATGTAACGATACTATCACAACCAGAGGTAGTAATGAAACTATCGATATAATTTCCTGATGCTGTCAAGACCTTACTATTAAAATAAAAAGTATCGCCAGCACAAATAGTCGCATCTATCCGATGAGATAAGAAAGGATCAACATGCAAGCGTACGGAGAAAAGACTGTCACACCCCGTGCTACCGGAAAACAAACCGGTATAAATACCCGTGCTTTTATAATAGGTACCATTAAATTCCAGGCTGTCATCCATACAAATAAACACATCAACCGTATCGGAAGGCACCACCCACACAGGCAACGCACACTCATAAGCACCCAGGTCAATAGCTGCATTGCTAAAGCGGGGTAATCCGTCAAGATCGCTTTCCTCAATCCATTCCGTTTTACCTGAAGTATCACCCACATCGATAGCCGGGCTGCAAGGCTTCAAGCGATAGTTACCACCAAAATAAGGTGCAAGGCTCGCCGGTTTTCCCTCCACAAATAAAGGATCTGATGTCAATATATTTATACCACCGACATACCCGCCTTCAATCAAACTACTTTCTATATACAAAGTGCTGTTATTATCCCGGATCGAAGTACCGTTATTCCAGAAGACACAGTTATATATTTCCGGACCTCTTGTACTACTGGCGCCACTATGCCAGCCCCCGCCACCATTGGCACTCCCGGCATTATTTCCGGAGAAGGTGCAGTTCACCAGTTTCGGCGCACCTCCTGCATTAAACCAGCCGCCGCCGTTCGAAGCATAATTTCCGCAAACAAGTACATGGCTCAATAAGGGACGACCACTTTGGTTATAGATCCCGCCGCCATTCAATGCCTGGTTACAGATAAAAGTCACTTTATCCAGCAACGGATCTCCCGATAAATTATATAAACCACCACCGTTATTATTATTGATCTGGTTTTCTTTTATTACTATATTGGAAAGTTTAGGACTTCCGCCCACATTAAACCAGCCAGCTCCCCGGGCAGAAAGGACAGGAAAGTTATTGACTATTATTGTATCCAGGCTGGTCTTACTTTTTCCCCCTCTTATGGTAAAACCGTCCACTAAAGTACTTTCTTCCACTCCCGCCGTTACAAATACATGATAAGCATTTTCGGCATTGTTTGTAAAAGGAGATACATCATTTCCTGATAGGTCGCCACTCAGTATCGTTTCATGAAGCAAATGATCACGCTGGGCTAAATAAGTTTCCGTACCCAGGAACCCGCCAAACATCACCACACCACTCTTCATCACAAAAGCATTTTCACGGTTAAAAGAGTCCGTAACCAATAAATTATCAACAGGTCTCCGGGGAATATAGACACCCTTAGCAACCCATATAGTATCTCCTCTAAGACTTTCATTTATAATAAGCTGAAGATCGCCCGAAGCATTTAACCATGAAGAGCCGTTACCCGTGCCACCCGTACGTACATACCTAACGGTACCTGAAGCCGACAGGAATAAACAAGCACAGAGCAAGAGTAAAACAAAGCATCTGAGAACG
>JBEBVI010000324.1:0-5291 GCA_040392805.1 Taibaiella helva | reverse complement strand
GGGATCAACCTGCCGGTACTTATATATATGTAGTTGATATAATTTTTTCAGATGGCAGGATGGAACAATATAAAGGGAACATTACGTTGCTCCGGTGATTAAGAAGTAAGGCACAGGTGTTTTATATCCTTTGCAGAATCCACTTCGTTAGATAACAAGCATCTAACGGTATAAAGATGTGCAAACAACCTGCCGTTACTACTCTCTATTTACTCTCTCGTGTGATATTCCATCACTACTCAGTCTTATGGAGATAAAGTTATCACAGAGACCATTATTTGCACCGATATTGCCATATATGCCATGACGGGAAAGTTTAGCAAGCCGTCAAATGATGCTGATACCTTGCCTTCTGAAAGTGCTAAGAGAATAATTGAACTTTGGGAAGAAGGCAAACTGAAAAACGGAAATGGAATTTTCGAGCTGAATGAAAATTATATAGAATGGTAAAAAACAAACGGATAGTGATGCATAGTACCGTAGCATGACACGGTGCTTACTGTTGCGCAACCTTTTCCGGGATAGCATTTTCGGAATCCGCCTTGTCTTCCGTAATCTTCAGCGCTTTCTGCGCCACTTTGCCCACGGTCAGTCCCTGTACTACAATAGAGAATACCACAACAAAATAGGTGATCTCCAGCAGGATGTCCTTATATGCACCGTTATTCATGGATAAAACCAGGCCTATGGATACCCCGCCGCGTAATCCGCCCCATACCAGTACAGTCATAGAGCCTTTGGCAAAATATTTGGAAAAAGGCAGGACGAGCATTGGGAAGAGAATAGAGATCCAGCGTGCCAGCAGAACAATGACAATAGCAAATACACCCAATAGCATGTGGGCCGTAAGGTCAGGTATCAGCAATAGCTCAAAACCGATAAAGAGGAAAAGAAGGGCATTGAGGATCTCATCTACCACCTCCCAGAATTTATTGAGATAATCTTTAGTGATGGAAGAAGTAATGGCCTTGTTGCCGATATTGCCTATGAACAGACCTGCTGCAACCATAGTAAGCGGTCCGGAGAAATGGAAATAATGTGCGATGAGATAACCGCCCATAACCACCGATAGCGTTATCAGTACCGATACGGAATAATCATCTATACGTTTCAGCGCCGCCGAAGCCGTAAGCCCCAGCAAGATGCCTAAGAGCAGGCCGCCGCCCGCTTCTTTAAGAAACAGGACGCTTATAGAAGAAGCCGATATTTGCGGACTTTCCATCTCTGTAAGCTGCAGGATAACTGCGAAAAGAACGACAGCCACACCATCATTAAACAAAGATTCGCCGGCAATTTTGGTTTCTAATGCTTTGGGCACACGGGCCCTTTTCAAAATGCCGATTACGGCAATCGGATCGGTAGGGGATATTAAGGCGCCAAATAAAAGGCAGTATAAAAAAGGCAGTTCTACCCTGACAGAGGGCACCAGGTAGTTCACTAACGGTACCGTATAATAAAGAAGTACGCCAACAATAAAGGTAGATAAAACGACGCCCACAGTAGAGAAAAGTATAACCGGCATGGCCTGGTTCTTCAGATCGGAAAGCTTGATATGTATAGCGCCGGCAAAAAGCAGGAAGTTCAGCATGGCACCCATCAGCACCGTAGTGAAGTCAAAGTCTTTGATCAGGTTAAACAGGCTAAGGGTGGTCTGCGGGAACGACTTGGCTCCGATGAAACGGATGACCAGAGAAACAATGATCGCAATCAGCATGATACCTATGGTGGAAGGCAGCTTCAGAAAGCGATGATTGATATAAGCAAAAAGAGAAGCCAATACAATAAGTGCTGAAAAAGAGTAGTATAATTCCATATCTTTTAATGGTTTCGGTTGGAGTGTAGCAAAAATAAGATAATTATATTCTGCTCCCTATAAAAATTGTCTGTTGTCATCAAAGCCTTGATAGCATTGGCGTTTAGCTGTACCCGGAAATATTGGGGGAATGGTTGGCATAGTTGTGGGAGGTCACATCCCCGGAAGCTGCCGCCGGATATTGGTGTAATCACCATAGCTATGCAATTAAATAAGGCTTGCAGGATAACGGACATTATGTGCACATTCCATAGTCATCCTGGATCTAAACATTACGACAACAACCTGAATATCTGTAACAGGAAGTTATTTCGTCGGGATTCCTAAGCTATCGGTTTCATGTGTTGGGTTTCATAATAGATGTTTCAAGAATGATGGCCTGCCGGTTATAGTGTTATCAATGACATTGATGGCGCCCTATAAAATATTGGCAAGGCTTTTGCTCATTAATATTGCGTCATTGCAGTTCCTTTGCACCGCTGTAAGAAACTATTAAATTTTGACTTACTTTTACTGCAAAACATATTTCAAAGCAATAGTTACCAAATTGCCGTCCGCATGAAATTAATCTCGGCTTATCAATTCCTCAATAAGAGGCTGCAGCCGGAATACCTTGAGCCGGCATGGGGATGGGGATTCCGGGTGGCGTTTTCCGTTACGCTGCCCCTGCTATGGGGCGTACTTACAGGAGAAGGCGATGAAGCCCTGTGGATGGCCATCGCTGCGGAATGTGTTTCTTTTATAGAGCTTAAAGGTAATATAGGTCAGCGTATCCGCCTGCTTTTGAGCGCTTCGGTATTATCCGTACTGTTTTGTATTGCAGGCAGCCTTGCCGGCAATTACGTCTGGATCAGCATACCCGGTATGCTGGTCGTGGGCTTCCTGAGCGGCCTGTTTAAAAATCTCGGCGACAGAGGTACGGGACTGGCTTTAAGCGTTTATATTTTCTATATCATTACAAGCAGCTACCCGGTACAGGATGCCGATGCCTTGTGGATGCGTTGCGGTTCCGTAGCAATTGGTGCGCTCTGGACGGTAATAGTGGGTATGCTGAGCTTCCTTTTTATACGGGTGGGCACACCTTATCGCAGAACCATTGCAGCCATATGGAAATCCGTAGCGGCTTTGGCTAAAGCTTCAGGTAAAGGCTGGGACGGAAGAAGCCCCCGAAGCTCTGTCCGTGAGATTTACCTGAAAGAAAAAGATGTGCGGACCGCAATAGACAATTCCCTGGCTTTATTTGAAGAAACCTTAGACCAGGTGAATAAAAACCATAAAGCCCAATATGCTCTGGCCCAGTCACGCAGGTGCGCCTCCCTGATCAGCCTGCATATTATACATATTACCGAAACAGCCGGGCAGTTGAGTAAATTGTCGCCCGGCCGCCAGCTGATGCTTAGATTACATAGCCTCTTCCGGGTAATGGAGCAGTTAGGAGAGCGGATGGAGATATACCTGCTCTCGCTGAAGGAAGAAGAGCGACTGCTGGTATTTTCCCGTATAGAGCGTCTTCGTAAGATTATTACCTTCCTGCGTGAGCCGGACGAAAATGCATCAGTGGACATGGGGCAGTTGCTGACAAAGATACAGGTGCTGTCTGAGCGGGTGGCCAAACTGATTGAAAAAACACTGGATGTCTTAAAACAACCCGGTGAGAAGCGTGTGTACCGGGCTTATTCTTTTGCACAGACATTGTCTATCCTGCATCCCAGGTATATCAGGAATAATTTCAGCCAGCTGTTCCATTTCAACAGCCTGACTACCCGTTACGCATTGCGCATTGGTATAGCGACCATGCTGGGCGCCGTTTTTTCTCACCTCTTTTTCCCCGACCATGGTTACTGGATACCTTTTACTGCCATCATCGTGTCACAGCCTTACTTTGGTGCCACACTGAAAAAAGGTATTGAACGAAGCGCAGGCACCATTGCCGGTATTTTAGTCGGTACGGGATTTTTGCTTCTGCCCTTTCCGGATCCACTGATGGCACGGCTGATCCTTGTTTTTATAAGCTCGGTATTGCTGATCTACTTTCTGAAAACACAATACTCTGTAGCTACTTTTTTCATTACACTGATGCTGATCGGACTGCTGGCCATAGAGCCTCATTTTGATGCGCACCTGCTTATGGTTCGTATTGTCAGTACGCTTATCGGGTCAGCGCTGGCGATCACTGCCGGTTTCCTGCTTTTACCTGCCTGGGATAAGGATCATTTACCGAAATACCTTGCAGATGCGCTGAATGCTAATTTTATCTATTTCCAGAATACCTTCTACCAGGGAGCGGAAGAAGGCCCCTGGACAAAAGTAAAGAGGATAGCGGAATCGAAGAACAGCAATGCTTTCGATTCTTTTACCCGCTATATGCAGGAGCCGGGAATACGGAGGAAAAGAGGGTATGCCAGTTTTTACTCCCTGCTAACGCACAATGTACGTGTAACCCGCGAGTTGAATAATTACCACAGCGAATCGGAGCTGGCAGAAGACAAAGTGCCGATCCGGGAAAAGGAAAAATTCTTTCAGCTGCTCTATGAATGTGACGACCTTTTCCGGGAAAATGCAAAGCTGTTAAGGAAATCAGGCAATGCTTTTGTGGAAGATAAATTTCTGAAGACGTTTCCTGAGTCAGGATTTTATAGTGACACCCCCACGGAAGCCCAGGTAGTGTATGCTGAAAAAATGCTGTTCGAACTGAAGTCCATACATGCGAGCCTGAGTGTAAGCCCCCTGGCTCAATATGATCTATAAGCTTATTTCCCGCAAAGTGAACGGAGAAAGCTACGGAACAAAGATGGATAGTAAATATTTTACATTTTACGTAGTGACTTTTGTAATCTTTGTTTCTTTATGTGAAATTTATGCACTTTTCAGATTCTTTAATTAACTTAATAAATGATAAAATAATATGAAAAAGATCGGAATTGCCTTAATAGCACTGATGTTTATAATTACCACGAACGGCATGGCCCAAAACAGCAAAAAGGGAACTGCCCGTAAAAAAGCGAAAACGGAAAAATCAATAGAATCATCTACACAAACAGAAGTTACCACCACCAGAGAACAACATTTGAAAAAAGATGGTACGCCCGATAAGAGGTATAAGGAGAATAAAAAGTTAAAGAAAGACGGTACACCCGACAGGAGGTACAAAGAGAATAAATAAGCAACCTTATTTCATATTGAGCCGCCGTGCCTTGTTTGTGCGGTTGCGGGAAACATGTTTTGACTTAAACACTCCTTTAAGTCACCGGCATTTCTTTGTATGCATACACAAATAACAAAAAACAATTGTCATAATCCTGTCTTTTTTTTCTTTTCTATTATTTATAAAGTAAATTTGCAACTGAATTACGAAGTTTTACAGAGAGAATCTTTAAACTTAGGTTAATCTAAATTTATATTAATACTCTTGAAACTGTTATCAACCTAAAATCACTGACCTTTACCCGCAGTCGAAAATTACTGAATTTTTGACTTT
>JBEBVI010000323.1:0-5301 GCA_040392805.1 Taibaiella helva | reverse complement strand
CTGCACCATTGGGCCCGATCAATCCTATTCTTTCTCCCGGACCGATCTGCCAGTTTGCACCGTCCAACATAAGCCGGGCCCCAAAAGAGAAAGAAACATTATTTAAAGCTAATAACATAAAATAAAATACCCTTCCAGGGAAGGACTATTTAAAAATGAAACGCAAAATTAACCTATTTATACTTTACGCTGCACAAGAATGTGGAGTGCTCAAAAGAAAACCACAGAGCCCTCCTGTCATGCTGGAAGCATCTGTAAACGCTTATAGATGCTTCCAGCATGACAGGAACGAGTAAAGGGGATGAGTAAACAGAAAAGCGAACCAGTGGAAAAGTAATACCCCGAAGAGCGTTCGGGAAATAACACCAATGGACTCTATTAAAATCACTCATCCGGAATAAATACCAGTATTGCCGTAACAGATGATCATTCCGCCGGGGGTAGTGGCATAAATAGGTTGGACGAGCATTTATTTATGCCTCTTTAAAGTCATTACAAACCTGCGTCATTGCGGGCTTGACCCGCAATCTCTCATTACTTGGTCAGGTACTTTTATATGCAATTTCCCTTATGTCGGTTGCCAGCCGTGTATTAGTGTGAAAAGCTGTTTTGCTGCATAAAATGAGATGGCGGGTCGAGGCCCACCATGACACTTGAGAGATAGGGGGTAATGACATCGTTGGAGCGGAAATATAAAAATAGTGCGACAAATATTATGCCTTAATGAATCAACTTATTTGTGACACTACCATGCCGGGCATTAACGAACTCAAAAATATCTGGTTGGGGGAATCTCAGATTTGAAAAATGTAAACTGAAGGACGAAAAGTTTTTCAGCTTTCACTTTCAACGCTTAAAATATACTTCGGCAATTTTCCCTTCTTTAATAATGTACATGGCAATTACTTCTATGGCAGGTCTTCCGGGAAAGGTAGCTCGTTCATGGTCAATTACGGTATTGTTTAAAACCGTTCGTTGTACAACTTTCGCATGAAGACCGGGGCTGTTATTGAGAAAATCGTATTGTTTCCGCATAGCCTCTTTACCTTCCAGGATGAGCTCGTTGGGAAAGTTGAATACTTTTACATCCTCCGCATACCGGGCCAGGAATTGTTCCAGATCATAGGCATTATAAGCATTGAGTTGCTGTTGTACCAATTGTTCGGGTGAAGCAGGAATTAAAGTATCCGGGAGACAGGGTTTACCTTTATTGATGATCAGATGAATGGATTTCAGATTGTTGATATCGCTTACGGGATCGGCATCAAGCAATAGCATGTCTGCACTTTTCCCGGTTTGTATGCTGCCGAATTCATTTGCTTTGCCTAACACCTGAGCGCCGTTAAGCGTGGCCGCGGTCAGTATCTGCCAGTTGTTCATTCCTGCTTCCTGCATGCAATTGAGCTCTTTGCTATAAGAAGCAGCATGCAGAGTACCTATATTTCCGGCATCAGTACCGGCAGCTATAGGAATGCCGGCGGCTAACAGCGCCTTAAGATTAATCCGGCTGATAGAATCTCTTTCTGAAAAAAAGGAAACCCGAGAACGGGCCCTGTTGCTGTACATCCGGGTTAAGAGGGTATCCTCGAAATAATTATAATCGAGTAAGGTACCCAGTTGGTAAGGATTTCCATAAACCAGATCGTCTTTTTGTGCTTTGTACTGTTGTAACTGGGTCTGGATATAGCCGCCTCTCACCGAAAGAGTTGGGCATACTACTACCTTGTTCTTTTTAAGAAGCTGTAGAAATTCCGGGTCTATGATGGCATCGTCAATACTATGCACCAGGTGATCGGCTCCGGCCTGAACCGCCATCCTGGCAGCCGCCAGCTCCGGAACATGCACGGCAACTTTTAACTGGTTACGATGCGCTTCGGTAATAGCCGCTTCCAGTAAGGGATAATATTTCCTGGCATCTTCTGCCGGATCCTGGCTTCGGATGATGTACCATATTTTAATAAAGTCAGGTTGATAGGCATATTGCTTTTGCAGGGCCGCTGTTATTTCTTCTTTACTGTTCACCTCTATAAAGGGAGCGTCCATACTGTCCAGGCTACCGAAAGCGAGCGGCATATAACCTGTAGATAAGAGGGGCCCGGCCATTAACACCCGGGGGAAACCGGGGTCGTCTTGTAACTGTTGTTTCTGCTGTAAAAGATGAAATGTCGCACCGTCATCTATCACCGTAGTGATACCTCTTGCCAGGTATCTGCGCAACTGATCCTGCATGTTTTCCCAGGCCCATTGTACTTCCTGATCCAGGGGCACATATTTCCTTAAGTCTATTGCATCCGGCCGTGTATACACACCTCCGCTTTGAAACAAATGAATATGGGCATCAACCAGCCCGGGTATCAGCCATTTTCCGTTAGCATTGATCTCTTTTGCTGCTTCAGGCAAGGCAAAGGACGATGATGGACTTATACGGCCTATTTTCCCATCTTTTATTTCAACCGTATAATCCTTATATACCTTCTGCTTTTCTACGTCCACCAGCTGTGCATGGGTAATATAGAGCTGCGCAAATAATTGTTGAGGCACTGCTATAACATATATTATTATCAGGTACAGCAGGCCGGCAATTGCTCCTTTAGGATATCTGGCTTCTAATAGCATTTAAGGCAATTTGACAAGTATTTTATAAAAAGTATCTCCTCTTTTATTGATTATCCTGATCCCGTAATGCCCGGCAGGAAGATCATGCAGGCGAAAAAGCGCGGTCGTCTGACCGTGTAGCTGTTGCAGTGACCGGATCTGTTTGCCTGTGCCGTCATACAACTCTGCGTTCGTTATCGGGGAATTGTCATCAATTTGCAATAATACAAAATCCATCGCAGGATTAGGATATACTTTTAAGTTTGTTTTTTGTTCTCCTGGTAAGGCAGCGATGTGTACAGGATCGGTATAATCTCCCTGCCCGTTGGTCTCCGGCCCTATGGTGATGTATTGGTCAGTTGCCGGGTTTTGTATAGTGGTCGTACTTTGGGCGGCATCCGGCCAGTACACTTTTATGGAATCTATGTGTGTGCTTTCACCCAATCCGAACAGCAGGGCAAAAGGTTGCTGACCGGAGCCATTACCCCTGCCCGCATATACTTCCCGCATGCGCTGACTACCGTTTGCCCAAAGATAAATTCTGGCTCCAATACTGCTTTTATTTACATTTTGTGGTGCCACAAGGTTTATTCCAACCCAATGGTTGTCCTGCCCTTTCTTGTTTTCAATAATGTTCAGGGTACGGGGCTGACCGTTCCTGCAGAAAAGAATATCATCATCTCCATCCAGGTCGTAGTCAAATACTTCGGTAAGGTGCAGGTCTTTGGTGATGTCGTTGATCAGCTTCAGATCGGGTGTAATATCTTTAAAGGTATGATCCGGCTGCTGATGGAAAATGTAGATGCGGTCGGTAGCGGGCATATATTGTCCCTGCGTCATTACCAGGTCTTCGAGACCGTCATTATCCAGGTCAAACCAGGAGGCATCGTAGTCGCCTAAGTGCGTAGAACGGGGTATGGCTCTTGGGGTAAGCGCTCGGTTGGGGCTAAGCTTGTAATCATTAGCCACACCTTCATTGACGAAGATGGCAGAACGTCCTTCGTTAGCATCCAAGCCGCTATGCACCAGGCTGAAGAAGAAGTCCATATCTCCGTCATTGTCAAAGTCTGCAGGTGCACTGCTCCACATGCAGAGGTTTTGTCCGTTATCGCCTTGCATATAGTGTGCGTTATAATTTACTTCTGCAGCTACATTGGTGAAAGTACCATTCTTATTATTTTTCCATAGTTGTCCCGGTGTACGGCAATAAGGCGCCGTAGCAATGTCCGGCCATCCGTCGTTGTTCCAGTCTATTACACCGCAGCCATACATAGGTTCCTTTTGGGTTATACCTGCCTGTTGGCTAACATCAGTAAAAGTGCCATCTCCGTTGCCTTTCATCAGTATGCCGGGCACAGCCATGTCCTTTTCATAATCATAAAACCAGCGGGCGATAAAAAGGTCAATATTTCCATCTTTATCAAAGTCAAGAAAACTGAAGCCCATTGTATTGACCAAGCCCAGTTCGTGCAGGCCGTTATCAGGCACCAGTGTAAAGTGGCCCATCCCATCACCCAGCATAACTTCGCAGCGGTCGCCGGAATCTATATAGGTGGATAGGCGGTGATAATAGGAGCCTTTCACGAGGTCGATATTACCGTCGTTATTGATGTCGGCCAGGGCAACGGCCAGCCTGCCTCTGCTGTCGCCGCCGCCGGGTTTGGCATTGATACCGCTTTGGGCAGTAATATCAATAAATATACGGTCCGTAGGATGGACAGATTGGGTGTCTTGTAGGTTAAGATAGACCCTGAGATTGTTTACTGCGGTATTGTTCCATGCCCCTTCTATAGTGATGATATCGGGGTAATGATCGTTATTGATATCTGCCACAAACTGTGCAAAAGCACGGGCGCTGTCTAAGCCTCGTTGAGCGGTTACCAACTCCGTCCAGCCGGGTGACTGGGCATGGATGACAGGAGATGTTATCAATAAAAGGCATACCGTGCTGAGCAATGAGTAAAGTCGGTTCATTATTTTATTTGTTGTTATTGTTGAAATTTTGTTCTAAAAACTTTATAACCCGCCGATCCCGGAGATAGGCTGTTCAAACATTAGGGACTTTTTTCGTCCACTTTTTTCAAGTAATTGGATAGTAGAAATCATCCATAAAATTTACTACAACAGTAATAGCTTCTGGTAGCTACTCACCTTCACTCCCCATTGTCATTCCGATGTTTCGACTACGCTCAACACAGGCTAAGGAGGAACTTTTCTCTTGCGAAGCAAAATCTCTACAGAGCGCTTAGAGATGCTTCCGCAGCCGGCACTGAGCAGTTTATCCTGAGCCTTGTCGAAGGAAAGTGTCAGCATGACAAGAAAAATTATAAGCTTGATTGTACAAACACCATAACAAAAAAATTATAGAGCAATTTTATCATAGTTGTTTGAACAGCCTATCCTGGGGGCACGCAGATGAGCATAGTAAACCAGAAGGCCACTCTGCGACTATCTGCGCCATCTGCGGGAATACTATTATTAATGCCAATTTCAATGGTTTCTAAGATGATTAATTTACAATGATCATACTATAATAAGGCCATTGGCTGATTGGTACCAATATGTACCTGCTGTTACCCGAATCAGGGATACCCTCAGTTGAATAGTAGCTCCTGTTTTCATACGGCTTCATTGCGGTATCCCATACCGGTATGGTGTATTTTGTTCTTTCGCTTGTATCTTCTGCTGAACCGTACCCGGGGACAA
>JBEBVI010000322.1:0-5309 GCA_040392805.1 Taibaiella helva | reverse complement strand
AGAAAAAACTTATAGTAGTAATAATAGTGTCTACTTTTTTTAGGACGTGACAGTTGTCAATGAAAGAGAATTTAATACAGGAAAAAAGCTTTGCATTTGCTATTCGGATAGTGAATTTGTATAAATTCCTTACAAAAGAGAAGCAGGAATTTGTGTTGTCCAAACAATTGCTGAGAAGCGGAACCTCAATCGGAGCCAATATTGAAGAAGGTATTGGAGGACAGTCAAAAGCAGATTTTCAATCTAAACTCAATATCTCATATAAAGAAGCGAGAGAAACTATTTATTGGATAAAACTACTTCACGCAACAGATTTTCTGAACAAAGAACAATCAGACAGTTTTCTGAGCGATGCAGATGAGATCTGCCGGATACTTGATAAAATCCTCATTACATTAAAGGGGGGCAACAATTAATTTTTAATTCGTAATTTTTAATTTTTAATTAATTAAGTATGCCTATAAAGATTTCGCTTCTTGATGACCACCCTATGATCCTTGACGGCCTGGTTACGGCCCTCTCTTCGGACACGGAGATTGAGATTATCGGGAATTATCAGTCCGGCAAAGAGCTTTTTACTTATATCAGAAAAGATACCCCGGATATTTTATTGCTGGACTTGCAATTGCCTGATAAGAATGGGCAGGAGGTAGCGATGCAGGTACTGCACGAATTTCCTGAGGTAAAGATCATTATTCTCAGCAGTATCGATTCTCCATTAGTTATACAGGATATGATGAAGGAGGGCTGTAAGAGTTATCTGCTGAAAGCTACTGCCAATAAGAACACGATTCTTCATGCGATCAAAACGGTCTTTAAGGGAGATATATTTCTGGAGCCGGAAATCCAGAAACAATTATTGGAAAATGTATTGGTTACACCTAAAATACAACCTAAGAACAACCGCAAGCTTACCGGCAGGGAACGGGACGTGCTGCAATTAATTGCTATGGAATATACCAACCAGCAAATTGCCGACAAACTATTTGTCAGCCTGCGTACGGTTGAGAACCACCGGCATAGCCTGATGCAAAAATTAGAGATTAAGAATGCGATAGGGCTTGTTAAGGCGGCAATGGAGTTTGGGCTCATTAAGTAGATACTTTGACGGTGTCTTTTATTCAGTAGAACTTCTTTGATTACAGGTTTGAAGATATGAGCTAACCATCGGGAAAATCAAGCTACCTGGGCGAGATAAGTATACCGTATACAATAGCAACTTTATCTGATCAGCATTATACTTCCTTGATATTTCTCGCTATATCCATTAGAGAATGTTACCATTATGGTATAGATATAAGCGCCTTCCGGCTGGTCTTTGCCATTGAGTTTTCCATCCCATCCACGACCTTCTGCATTATTGGTTTCAAATACGGGCTGCCCCCATCGGTTAAATATCTGCATACGGAAGGAAGCTATACTTTCGGATAACAGTTGCCGGGGAAAGAAATAATCATTTACACCATCGCCATTGGGTGTAAAGACATTGGGAATATCTATATGACAGTCTTTAGTTACCGTTATATGCTCAGTAGCGGCACAACCTTGCTCATTAGTTATAGTAAGGCTATAGCTACCTGGACGCTCAGCTATCATAGTTCGATTGGTATCACCCGTATTCCACAAATAACGATAGCCTTCTATATCCGGATAGTGGTTGTACAACAGGATAGGTCTTCCCGGGTAGCATATCATAGAATCCGGCCCAAGATCTATTTGGGGAAAACCATGCACAATCAGCTTGCCGGTATATTCAATATCCGGGCACGCTCTAAATGAAGCGTTTAATGTTATATGCATCATACCTGAAATATCGTAAGCATGTCGTACTAGTTCTCTACCGGCCGTAAACCCGGTCTGATCTCCAAAAGACCATGATAAATGAACTACAGAACTATCTATATGCGGGGAAAAATTAACTTCTTCCCCTGTGCAGATTTCATCACGATCTAAACTAAATGAAATATCCCAAACGGGTACATCAACCGTTATGGTTTTATAAGCCGTATCAACGCAACTGTATCCTCGTCCCACAAGCATGGCACTGTATACGCCATCTTGGTTATAAATATGATATGGATCCCGTATATTACTTTCAGAACCATCCCCGAAATACCAGTTAAAGTCAGTAAAATGATCATCTGAAGTGTTGATAAAGGTTACCGTATCATTTTCACATATCAGTCTATCTGCATCAAAAGACACCTTGTAGTCCACTTCTGGTATAAGAATAGGTAATACCGTGTCACAGCCGTTGGTTGTATTTACGCGCAAGTAATAGTTGCCGGCTGCTACATTGTATAAACTATCTGTTACAGAAAGTGTATCATCATTACTATTTAACCAGGTTAAAGTATAAGCCGAAAAACTATCCCCTACTATTAATTTTGCTTTCCCGTTACTATCATCTTTACAGCTTGCATCAATTACAAGTAAAGGATTGAAAAAAGTTACCCTAAAGGTGTCTATATTAAATTTACAATCGGAGGTTCCATAAGTTACCCAATAAGTGCCCGGTTGGGTAACAGTAATATTCCGGGCAGTGTCTCCGGTACTCCAGGTATATTTTGAAGCTGCTGACGACGGGAATAGTTTAAGCTGATCTGTAAAACAAGCTTCAACCGCATTTATAAGTACAAGAGTATCCGTATAAGTATATCGGGAAATGGTATTCGGTAAACCTAATTTAGACGTAGCCCATTCACTTAAAGGCTGTACATCCGGCATATACATACATGCAGCTCCCGTAAGGTCGGGGAAACGGATGACATCCAAAGTCTGGCTATTGAATCTTGCTATATAGATTTTCAGATCTGGCGCTCTTTTGATATAGTAACGATTCGCTCCTGCATGCACCGTCACTTTGCTATTAATAATTTCAGGTAAAGTAGTATCAGACAGGTCAAACTGGTTGATACCAGCGCCTGACCCGGAGGCTATTCCCGAATATAATTTTGAATTATCCGGAGAAAAACAAACTGAATAATACTTATCATTAATCTCTGATAGGATTAAAGGCTTTGTAGCCAAACCCGTTTTTACATCAAAATCATATACGGCAAGAACATTCCTGGCTATTGCTATCTTCCGCCGATCAGGCGAGACATCCATACAGCCTGTAATACCATAGGAATTCACCAATGGGTTCATATCAGAAGGATTGCTTTCTGTAACAGAAGAAATTACCGGACTTTTAATACCATTTCGTGAAATCTCAAAAGCCTTTAAGTATCCGTCACGCCGTACGGTTAGCAACCATACATTACAATCATTACCTCTGACACTGGTCATTTGTTCGGTAAGCAGGGAATCTGTCAATATACCTTTTGTGTCCTTTTCCACATCGCCCAGGCCATTGTTTAAATCCATATCCACTACAGAGTGAAACAGTTTGCCCATATCCGCCGGTCCCTGCTCATAACAGGTCAGTGAAAATATATAATATCTACTTTCGCTACCGGGGACAGGCACAATTAACGCTCCCTGACTGGTACTACTAATTCCTGCTCCCCAGGCATTGGAATAAGGCTGGATACTAAAGCCGTTAGACATGATTAAATGATTCCTATCCCACACATTAGAACCGTCTGTATAAAACAAAAGGTTTCCTTTTTCATCACAAACACTTGCACACCCTTCATTTGACTGTATGCTGCTGGTTATGCCCTTAGGCGGTGAAAAGTTAAAATCCAATCCTGCCCCACTGCCAAAAATCCAGATGTTTTCTTCTTGTCCGAAAGACGAAAGAAAGAGAAAGAAAAATAATCCGGATAAGATAATAATTCTTATTTTTTCCTTCATAAAATAACAAATTGGTAAGGGCTTATAATGGTCAAGATAACTTCCTCACCTGTACTGAGCCGTGCCGAAGTAAGTATCGTCATGTCGACACGAGTGGAGACATCTCCGAAGTACCAGAAATGGGGAAGTTATTTTGACACCGTTACATACACCCCGGATAAATACCGCAGAATACTGAGGGTTCTTAGCCTATACTATTTCAATGACCAACCACTACTTTCTCTATTTTAATTAACCTTTTCTCCGTATCAAATACAGAAAGTAAATACATGCCCTCCGACAGACCTTTTACAGAAATAGAAGTAACATTAGTCGCACTCCGTATAGCTCTTCCATCCAATGTTGTCAGGTAAAGCTGAACAGCAGCAGGGCCTTTTATATAAAGCAACTCGTTAGCTGGATTCGGATAAATGCTGACCTGACGACTGCTTCCCTCCACATCATATATATTAACATTGCTAACAGGGTACGCTTTCGACAAACCTTCGCAACCGTTATTATCCGTAACCCTTACCTGGTAATCTGCATTTTCGGCAACGGTATAAGTGGCGTTGGTAGCTCCCGGAATATCTTCGCCGTTTTTAATCCACTGGTAAGTAGCATAAGTGCCGGTTACGCCCAGTTCAAATTCATTAATAGTAATAGAGGGTTGCTCAAACGGATATAGTGTCAAATCAAGCGTAACAACACTATCACATCCTGCTGTGTTAAAGAAATGCTGCATATAATTACCGCTTGCAGTATATACTTCTTCATTCAGCCGGTAACTATCGCCACACTCTTTTACAGACATGGGGATTGTAGAGGTATCACTACAATTATATTTCACTACAAATGCGTCATCGCCACCTATGCGGTTAAGCGTGCCCACCGTGCTACCGGGCGTAAAATGAATTTGTGGTGAACTAACATATCCGGTTACATATACATTGCCACCGCCATAAAGAGCTATGCCCAAGCTGGCTTCATAAGCACCGGTACCCTCTATGCTTGTAGCCCAAAGGTACTTACCCTCAGCATTATATTTAGCTACAAAAATATCCCATCCACCCCCTCTTTGCGGAGTGATGACCCCAGCACTGGTACCAGGATCAAAATCGACAACCCCCTCAAATGTTCCTGTCATGTATATATTGCCCACGCTATCTAAGGCCAACCCCGTTCCAGCATCATACGAACTTCCGCCTATTCCTTTAGCCCAGATATAGGTACCACTGGTATCATATTTGGCTAAGAATATATCGTCCCCGCCAACAGCAGTAAGGGATCCCTGACCTGAATTGAAGTCTGCCATGCCATTAAATGATCCTGTTATGTAAACATTTCCACCATATACCTGCACATCCCTCATATAGTCAAAAGCTCCCCCTCCCATTCTCCTGGCCCACAGATATTTACCTTCAGCATCACACTTTAATAAAAATCCATCATAATCGCCCGCACTACTCAATGTGCCTCCATTAATTCCGGTATTAAAAGTATTTTGAAAGGATCCTGCAACGTAAACA
>JBEBVI010000321.1:0-5314 GCA_040392805.1 Taibaiella helva | reverse complement strand
CGGAATAGGGTATATACGCAAAGGCGGTGGTACGGTTGCTGCCGCCTGTGCTATATGTATATGGTGGCTTTTATTTAAAAACCATACCGGTAATATATGGCCTCTGGTGCTTACATTTATTATTTCGGTCGTAGGTGTGGCCGTGGGCAGCAGGGTAGAGCGGGAGTGGGGAAAGGATAGCTACAGGGTGGTGATAGATGAAGTGGCCGGTATGTTTATAGCCGTTTTATTTGTCCCGGTACATTGGATATGGCTATGCTCGGGTTTTGTATTGTTCCGCTTTTTTGATATTGCCAAACCTTTATATATCCGGAAAATGGAAAAACTGCCGGGAGGATGGGGCGTAATGTCGGATGATATATTGGCCGGTGTATATGCTAATATTTTTTTGCAGGTGGCGGTTTATCTGAGCGCTCCGGGTTTTATTGAATAAAAAATACAGGAAGATAGGGAGAGTAGAGAAAAGCAGAGCGGCGAACGAAAGATTTTTGAGTGAATAAATAGGTTTATACCCTTACAGGAAAACCATAGTGAGTGCAGCCAGCAATTGAGATTATTTGAAAAGCAAGAGGAAAAATTCGTAATTCGTAATTGATAATTCATAATTGAATGAAGAATGGCCACGTTTATTAAAGCACAAATATCATCGGCTCTTTCCACTGCGGTAGACTTTACGGTGACGGTGTTGCTGAAAGAGGTATTCGATGCGTATTACGTAGTAGCCGGTATTATGGGCACGATATGTGGCGGCATCACTAATTTTTTACTCGGAAGAAACTGGACATTTGCCTCAAAGGAAGAATTGGTTTCCGTACAGGCATTCAGGTATTTACTGGTATGGGTAGGCAATCTGGTGTTGAATGCCTTACTACTGTATATCTGTACTGATTTTATTGGAATTAAATACTGGATGTCGAAAGTATTGGCATCCTTAATCGTAGGTATCGGTTACAATTATGTACTTCAGAAAGTTTTTGTTTTTAGAAAATAGTATTCCCGGCAGACATACAGCTACCCGCTTTTGGGGATGGCTGATTCTCTTCCTGTGTGTTTCTCCATACCTGGGCGCCCAGACCATTATCCGGGGTAAGGTTAAAGAGGCAGCTACCGGGCAGCCCATGCCGTTTGTCAGTGTTGCTGTAAAGGGAACAACTACCGGGACAACCACTGATCTGGACGGTAACTACGAAGTAATGACTTCCGAAAATGTCAATAAGATTGAGTTTTCCTTTTTGGGATTTGAAACCGTTATCCGCACGTTTGTAGTGGGACAGACCCAAACCGTTAATGTTGAACTGAAAGAGGACAATAAGGTGTTGGAAGAAGTAGTGGTACGTCCTAAGAAGGAGCGCTACCGCAATAAGAATAACCCTGCTGTAGAGCTGATAAGAGCCGTTATAGCCCATAAGAAGCAAAATCGCATGGAGCACTATGATTTTGTTTCTTACCAGGAGTACGAGAAAATGCAGATGGCGATCAGCAATACCCCTGAATCAGTCAAGAAAAACCCCCTGCTGAAGAAGTACCAGTTTGTGATGGACAATGTGGACACGACACGTTTTGAGGGTAAGGCGCTGTTGCCTTTATATTTAGAAGAGAACCTTTCGGAAAAGTACTTCAGGAAGCGGCCTGAAAAAAATAAAACCATACCCAAAGGCCGTAAGCGCGTGGAATTTGATGAGCGCTTTATCAATAATGAAAGCATATCGACTTATCTGAAGCACTTGTACCAGGATGTGGATATTTATGAAAATAACATCTACGTGCTGACTAATTCCTTTCTGAGCCCAATAGCCGATATGGCACCTACTTTCTATAAATATTATATTACCGATACCGTAAGTGCGGATGGCATTCGCCTGGTAGAGCTTTCTTTCTTCCCGCGCAATAAGAATGACCTTCTTTTCCAGGGTAAGCTGTATGTAACGTTAGACGGCAACTATGGTGTACAGAAAGCTGACCTGGGCGTTAGTAAAGATATTAACCTGAACTGGGTAACCGGCCTGAGCTTATCGCTCGAGTTTCAGAGAAGTGCCGACGGGCGTTACCATCCTTCACGCACGAACCTGCTGGCCAACTTCGGGCTTTTCCAGGGGAAGAAAGGTTTGTTTGGGGAGCGTACGGTTACCATCCGCGATTTCAGTACTACAGCAATTTCCGATTCTGTATTCAACAGCGAAAATAAGGAATATCAAAGTGGGCAGCTCCGGCAGTCGGACAGCTTCTGGAACCGCATGCGGCCTGAGGCTTTAACGGAAGCAGAGGCCAATACCTACAGGAACATGGATAGCCTGAACAATATGAAGTCGTTTAAGCGTCTGATGTACTGGACAACGACTTTCCTGGCCGGGTACAATGTAAATGGTCCTGTAGAATTCGGGCCGCTAAGCACATTTTACAGTTACAATCCTGTTGAAGGTTTCCGTTTACGCTTCGGTGGCCGTACCACCACGGAGCTGAGCAAGCGTTTTTATACAGAGGCTTACCTGGCCTATGGTTTTAAAGACGAGCGATGGAAATATTTTCTGAGCGGTACCTACTCGCTCAATAATAAAAGCATATACAGCTACCCGCTGAATTATATCAGGGCCAGCTTCCAGAGGGAAACGGTAATACCCGGGCAGGAGCTTCGTTTTATGCAGGAAGATAATATCCTGTTGTCCATAAAAAGAGGGGTGAATGATAAATGGCTGTACAACGATATATGGCGTCTTGAATACGTGTATGAGTTTGGCAACCATATGCGCGTGAAGATGGACTATAAGAACTGGAAACAGGAAGCAGCAGGGGGTCTGCATTTTGTTACAGCCGATGGGTTGAACGATACCTTATCTTCCATCACCACTTCGGAGGTGGGGCTGGAATGGCGTTGGGCGCCGAATGAGCAGTTCTTCCAGCGCAAGCTATACCGGACACCTATACCCAATATATATCCTATTATTACGCTGCGGTTTAATATGGGACTGAAAGATTTCCTGAACGGACAATATAACTACCAGTCCGTAAGTGCGAATATTTATAAGCGTTTATACCTCTCCCAATTGGGTTTTGCGGATATGACTGTTGGCGGGGCTTATATTTTTGGCACATTGCCTTATACCCTTTTGAATATTCCTGCTGCTAACCAGACCTATGCTTACCAACTCTATTCCTATAACCTGATGAACTTCCTGGAATTTGTGAGCGATAAGAATGTGGAGCTGAATGTCGATTATCACATGTATGGTTTTATACTCAATAAAATTCCGCTATTCAAAAAACTGAAATTCAGGGAAGTGGCCAGCTTTAAATTATTGTATGGCAGTCTGCGTCCGGAAAACCGCCCGGAAAACAACCCGAACCAGTTATTGTTTCCCGTAAATAAAGATGGTGTCACTACTACTTACTCTTTAGAAAAACAACCTTATATGGAAGTAAGTGTGGGTGTGGAAAATATATTGAACCTTATCCGGGTGGATGTGATCAGGCGACTTACTTATCTGCATCATCCAAACGTACCGGAGTGGGGTGTACGTGCGCGTATTAACTTTGATTTTTAAGTTAAAATGTAGCGGATAGTTTCACGCAACGGGCGCAAAGGAGAACAACGGACGCAAAGGTTTTTGAAGAGTAAAAAGCCAATGATACACTACTTCAAATTCCCAATCCGAAAGCTCCAATCTCACATCTCCCCCAATAAATTCATCTTAAGCGCCACTTTGACCAGGCCGGCTGTATTTTTAACCTGTAGTTTTTGCAGCAGCTGCAACCTGTATTTTTCAACTGTTCTCTGGCCTAAGAAGAGCCGCTCTGCTATTTCGTTACTGGTACATTCGTCTACGATAAGCCGGAGCACTTCCCGTTCCCGGTCGGTAAGTTTGGGTATTAAAGGCGTTTTGGGTGAGGTATTTATCTTAAGCATACTGTTTACCAGCTCTTTTTCAATCACCGGTTCTATATACTGCTCACCTTTAGCTACCGTTTCAATGGCCCTGATCAGTGTTTGCTGATCTGTGTTTTTTAACATATAGCCCTTGCAGCCTTTTTGCATCATGCTTCGCACATAGATAATAGTATCGAACCCCGTAAGCACCAGTATGTTGACGTGAGGATACTTCTGCTGTATAATCATAGCCAGTTGCTCGCCATTAATATCCGGCATTTGTATATCTAGTAGTAAAACATCCGGCTGCTTTATTTCAAGATCTTTCAAAAGACTGGTTCCGTCCTGGTAACATCCCGTCAGGGAAATGTGGCTGTACTGGGCAAGCACCTTTTCTATGCCTGTAATAACAATAGGATGATCATCGATAATACTTACATTGATGGTACGCTTCATACTCGGGCATTTTTCCTTAAAAATAAATCTTTTGCGGCTTAATGAAAATTATTCTTGCGAAATATTATTTTAATAAGAATTTTTGGCAGGTAACGGCGTCAGAATAACTCACCGGTTTCGAAGCTTAGGATGTCTCCACAGCCCCCTCGACAAACTCGGGGCGCGGTCGACATGACGGTACCCCGAGAAGTTAATTTGCCTATTTCTAGTGGCAAAAAAAGTAACCATCATAAAAGATAAAAACCGTCATATTGAGCGAAGTAAAAGACATGTAACGGAGTGGAGTGCCTTTTACGTAGTCGAAATATCTCCCAGGTTGCTAACAGCGGGGCTGATAATAGAAGTTTACCTTCGGAATCATTTTCCCAGGTAAGGTAGTTTTCTTGAGTAGTCCGAATGTTTTCCGCAACAGGGCAATGAGGCAAAGATTTAATTCGGACATGTTCATTCGCACAACCCTATCTGTCGTTCCCATAGGGAACCTAAAAGTGCTTAAGCATATAGTATGTACTTCTCCAGATAAGCAAAGATCACTTTAACCGGCTTCTGTTTCAAACTCAAGATCCCATACAGTAGCTTTTCCCTTGCGCGAATCTACGGTCACCATACCATTGGCAGCCTCCGTTTTTTTCTTCAATAATATCCAGTCCGGGCTTTTCTCTATCTCCTCCCAGGGTAATGAGGCATCTCCGGGATGCGCTTCTATCGTAACATACAACAGCTTTTCCTGCCAGTTGAGCTGCAATAATATGGGTGCAGGCCTGCTGTATTGTATAATTATCTTAAGCATTTCCTGCATGATACGGAACAAAACCTTTTCCTGAGACTTATTAACTATAGGAATACCGTAGGACTGATAAAAAATGGAAATATTTTCCATCTGTGCGGTTTTCCTACACAACTCGTTTAGCCCGTTGTCTATACCACTATGCAGTAATATATCGGGCACTAAATTATGTGCCGTATTCCTTAATAAAGAAGATGACTGATCCAGCA
>JBEBVI010000320.1:0-5340 GCA_040392805.1 Taibaiella helva | reverse complement strand
ATAAAATGTTTTGGTTATGGGAATGAATAAAAACTTCCCTGATGATCAGCTTCAGGATGGTATAAGCAAGAACACTACAGAGCGGAGAACGATATACCTGGACGATGGTGCCATGGAAAAGTTCGCTTATTCGGATGATGATTACCGGCTGCCCCGCGAACTGCCGCAGCTTGATATGGAATGGCATGTGAACGGGGAATATGATCATACCTCAGAAAATCTGCCAATTTCAGATGAAGGCGACAATGTAACCGACCTGGAGAAGCGTTTGCTGGAGGAGAGTGCCATGGATTTGTCCAGCGATGAAAGTCAGAATATCAGGCTCCTGGATCATATCGATGAAGATGGGAATCCTTTGAATGAGATGGCGGACGGTCTGTCACTATTTGATATTGGTGATGAGCTGGATATGCCGGAGGAAGTAGTAAATCCGGACAGTACAGACGAATAAGAATGATCAGGATAACTCGATCTGTATAAAGAGGTACAGGTATCAACCGGATAGCTGGTCTGCCTTTGTTATCTGCTATGGCTGGTACTGGTGCTATAAGACGTTCCTTTAAAGAAACAGACCAGCTTATTCTGTTCGTTGAACGTCTGGATATGGTAAAGGCCTGTTTTGTTCCCTTTATGTATTTCCCTAGCCTCTACAGTCAGCTTTTCATTGACCTGTACGGGTAGGGTAAATGTAATAGAAACATCCAGTGCCACCGTGATAAAGCCATGTGAATTGCACGCAAAAGCAAAAGCGGAATCGGATGCGGCAAAGAGGATTCCACCGTGCACTTTGCCGAAACCGTTAAGCATATCTTCTTTTACGCGGAAATGTAATTTACAGTAACCGGTATCAATGGTTTCGACTTCTAATCCTAACCAGGCCGAAAAACGGTCGTTTTCGAGCATTTTATCCAGAATATGCTTAGGCGTCATTTGTTAGTATTTTGATAGGATTGGGTATTTACGAAACGAAAATAATACAATTAGCACTCCTTAGGATACAATGAAGAAAAGTCTGAAAGGTTATCTTCATGTCGAGTGAAACAGTGTGTGGCTGAAACATCTCCTTATCTCTGACAGGCACTTATGCGCCGCAATTCGGGAGGTTTTGCTTCGCAAGAGAAAAGTTCCTCCACTCCGCTATCGCTCCGGTCGGAATGACGGTTTAGGGAGGACGCTTTTAATAGCTACGAAAAAGCTTTATAAAATAATTATTCGCTTGTTTTAGGCTTTCTCATAATAGCAATTGCTTCAACGACGAAGCCTGCAATGATTAAAATGGGAGCCAGGGTGATCCTGCGGAAGCTGTAAATCTCCTCTTTATTAAAAACATGCGGATCCGGGCTTTTACCTCCGGCCATTAATACAAATCCAAGTAGTATTAAAGCCAATCCGGCAAACATGATGTAATAATTTACTTTATCAAAAAGGAAAACCGGGTTACTCTTTTTCTTGTTGGTTGTATTTACTGCCATGATTATATTTTATTTACCGGATACAAAAATAATGTTTTTAATAATAAACCTCTCTTTTCTCTGTCCTCTGTGGCTTGATATTAGGATTTTTCGATATTAGGACTTTAAGGCATTTGGGGATATCGGGACTTTTCGATATCACACTTTTTAAGTGTTGATTTTTGACCTTTTTAATACAAATCGTCCAGCTTTAATTTCAGGTATTTGACTACCGAACGATGGGTACTGAGTACGGAAATAAGTATACCTAATATTAATATACCCAGGACCAAAAGACTGAGTGAAAAGTAATCCCGTATGGAATGCAGCTCAGCAAATACCGATTCTGCAAAATAAACTAAAGCAAAGAGGCCCGCCACAGCGATCAGGCCACTGATAAGCCCGGTAATTAAGGCTTTGGTGTCGAAAGGACGGGCTATAAACCAGCGGGTAGCACCTACCATCTGCATCGTTTTAATCAGGAGCCGGTTGCTGAACATAGCCAGCTTTACGGTATTATCGATGATGACAATGACGGCAATAAATAAGATCAGGGCTATAATGCCTAATACAATGCCTATTTTACGGAAGTTGGTGTTCATCTGGTCGACAACCATATCCTGGTAGGCGACCTCCCGTACAATATTGCTCTGCAACAGAAATTGCTGTATCCGCGCAATGCTGTCCTTATTGACGTACTCGGAATGGAGCCGCAATTTAATGGAAGTATAGAGCGGGTTAAAATCCAACAATTCGGTAAAATCTTCTCCCAGGTCTTTGGCTACTTCTTTGGCTGCATCCTCTTTGCTCACATATATCGTTTTGTGCACAAAAGGTTGTCGCTGAAGAATGGAGTCTAATTTCATGGCTTTTTCTTCACGGGTGTTATCGTGAAGTATGACCTGTAATTCTACCTGTTCTTTAAAAAAACGGGATAAGGAGCGCCCGTTGATGGCCAGCCACCCGATAGTGCCTAACAGAAAGAGTACTAAAGAAATCCCGATCACCGAATATATATAGGAATGTGCTTTTTTCATTTTTTTTATTTTAACCGGATGCTTCCAGGATAGCAAAAGTAAAAATTTGTTTGCAACACGCTGTACACAAATTAAAACTTATTCTTAATGCAGCCTATTTAAAGCGCAACGCTTTTAAAATATTAACTTTCCTGACCACAATGGAAGGCAGGAGCATGATCAACACGCATATGCCTAGAGTACATAAATCAATAGCTACTACATGCCAGGCTACTAATTTTATAGGGACATATTGCATATAGTAAGCGGTTTCGTCCAGCCTGATGAAATGGGTGTACTGTTGCAGTATGCAGAGTGCCGTGCCCAGCAATGTTCCCCATATTATACCTTTTGAAGCCACCATGCCGGCATGGTAAAGGAATACCTTCTGTATCTCCGGTGCCGGCATACCAAGCGCATTAAGTATCCCGATCATATTAGTACGCTCCATGATAAAGATCAGTAATGCTGTGGTCAGGTTAATAACGGCGACGATAGCCATAATAATAAGGATGATATAGGTATTGGTATTCATCAGTATGAGCCAGTTAAAAATATTGGGATATAATTCCTCAATGGTTGTGCGTGAAAGGGGCGATTCTAAGTATTTCTGATAAATATCATCAGCTACTTTCCGTGCATCTGCATCAGCGTTCAGATTGACCTGGTATCCGTTGATGGCATCCGGCCCCCAGTTGCTGATCCTTTGCAGAAGTCTGAGGTCGCAAAGCGCAAATGAATTGTCCACCTCTTCCATGCCCGTGTGGAAAGAACCGGCTACCTGGAGCTTTCTTATCCTGGGCATATCCTGTTCCGGGTCTACAAAATAAACGAACACCGAATCGCCAATGCTTAATTCCAGCTTATCCAGCACGGATTGGGATATAATGGTCTGGAAGGCATATCCCTGTTGGGAAAAATCTATTGCTTTGCCTTCAAATGTGATCGCATTATTACCGGTAAAGCTGTAAGAGCGGTCAACACCTTTCATTTTAATGCCCTGCATTGTGGTCGGAGAATTGAATATGGCGGCTTTTACGGCAAAGGGGTTTATGGACAGTACTTCCTTCTCTGTACGGATCTGCGCAATCAACCCGGTATCCAGCTTAAAAGGCTCAGGTGTGATGATGGAGGTGGGGTTGGGATTAAACGGTGCGATCTGGACATGCCCCCAGAAAATAAACATCTTTTCTTTTATCGTTTCTTTAAAACCCAATACCACGGCTACGGATATGATCATAATAGCCACGCTCAATGCTGTGGCCAGGGTGCCCAGCCTGATAATGAACCTGGAAAAAGATGCCTGACGATTGGAAGCAATACGCCGTGCAATGATAAAGGACAGATTCAAAATGAAGTGTTAGATTTTGATTATCGCGGAATCAGGTTAAAAATGTTGTTGAGCAAAAATAAAGGTATCCTTTTTAAATACCCAAATCTTTTAACGGTTGGGCTTGTTTCACGCAAAGGGCGCAAAGAAAAGCAATGAACGCAACGATTTTTGGTTTCACGCAACGATGCAACGAAGTGCAACGGGCGCAAAGTTGTATTGCTCCCTTTTTCCGGAAGAGCTGGGGGGAGGCTCCTTTGTAATCGTTATTTCTTTGTGTGAAATTTTGACCGCCTATATTGGTTATCACCAACATCCCAATGATGACATGGACTCAATACTATACATAAATGGCGGGCAATGATTACCTTCGCGGCATGGTAGTATGGATTATTATTGTTACTGTAGGTATTTCCCTATTGGCTTTCAGAAATCAGAAATTAATGGATGATCTGTTGCTCTGGCCTTTCAGAATGCAACAGGTTAACCAGTTTTACCGCTTCCTGACTTCGGGTTTTGTACATGCCGATATGACCCATCTTATTTTTAATATGGTCACTTTTTACTTCTTCGGTATTTTACTGCAGGGTCAGATCGGGACGGTATATTTTTTAATGTTATACCTGATAGGTATTGTGGTAGCCGGTATTCCTTCTTATATCAAGAAACAGAATAACCCCGGCTATCGCTCTTTGGGGGCTTCAGGCGGTGTATCGGCTATTGTCTTTGCTGCAATTTACCTTAATCCCTGGAGTAAGCTCTACCTGTTTTTCGCCATAGGTATGCCCAGTATTGTCTTTGCCGTATTGTACCTGGTATATAGCGGTTATTCTGCGAAAAAAGGTATCGGAATTATCAATCATGATGCGCACTTATGGGGAGCGTTGTTCGGGATCGTGTTTATGTTGATTATTGATCCGACTCATGGCAGGTATTTTATCAGTCAGTTGATGCAGCCTCATTGGTAGGATTAGCGTAAGATTTATTAATGGTGTTGTTGTCAGGAAAGGGATATTTTTCATTTCCTGACAACAATATATGATTAGTACATTCAGATTGATAACCAAAAAGTGAAGCCTCCTGATGCTTCAATTGATTTTAATTATAAAATACCCATCCAAACATTCTGTTTTGCCTGTCACTGAATTATAACTCAAAATAATTTTTAACATGAAAAAAGTATTTCTCTTTACACTTGCAGTGATAACAGCCTTTGCTGCACAGGCACAAAAAAACAGGATAGAAATTGGAATAGGCAGATATGACGTTATAGGGTTAAGAATGATGGGTACAAATATGGACAACAAACTACAAACGCTTCCGCTTCACGCAGGAATATTAAGAGATGTATATAAAAATAAACTACTCTTAGAATTGCGTTATACAAGGTTACCGTACAGATTTTATAACCAAGATATTACTGACTATAATACTTGGACTATGTATCCCGGGAACAAAATCTACTCATCTCTTGATCGATATAGGCAACATTTTATTGATATTGGAGTGAGGTATAAGATAACGGAGCTTAAAAATAGTGTAT
>JBEBVI010000319.1:0-5351 GCA_040392805.1 Taibaiella helva | reverse complement strand
AGACATTCTGTCAGAAAAATCAGAAAATTATTCTATTGCAAAATTTGGGTTTAATGCCTTGTTGCTCCAAGAATGCTTCAAACAATCTTTGAGAAACATATCCCGTCCCGCATCTCCATACAATGTTGTACCGGCTTCTATATTGCGGCATAGCCGCAGCATTACTGCTTCGTTGTTATCACTGACATTACCATGTAAAAAGCATCGCCGGCAGTTCTCCTACATCATTGATTACCAGATGCAATTTTAGCCTGGAATACTAATAATCAATGACCTAATTGTCGAACTCACGTTAAGTTAAGAGGCTGTCCAAAAAAGTCAGTTCATTTTTGCTCCGTAAGAGAGCAGTTCACATATTGAAGTGAACAAAGAAAGTGAAGTTTACAACATAACTATTTTGAAGTCAAATTATTATATTCTTTGTCTCTATATTCGTCGTGTTCTTCAATGAAACAGCGCTTTTCAGGCACCCTCTTTCACTGTTGGTAAATAGCGAATCAAAGACCCTCTTTATTTTAAGTAACCAGAGCACTACACCAACTCTCTGTACAGATGGCCGGAATTTATTCCAATGTGGTTTTACTGGGCAGGACTATGACCCACACCTATTTTGTATCTTCGGCTTTTAAATAAATGACGATGAAGCCTGCCTTTATAATAATCAGCCTTATGCTGACGGTAAAAACATTCGCTGCCGGTGGGCAGGATATAGCAGCATCGCATTTTACTGCCGGGGAAAAGAGGATTATACTTAGTGGCGATACCTCTTTACTTATGGCCATGCCACCTCTGTCGAGTAAAGAGGGCAACCGGGCTTTGCGAAGTATTTCTGCTGATGTTGATCCATCAGATCCGCTGTTGCCCGTCCTGGCCCACCGTATGTATCTCTGTGTAACCGATTCGAATACGGGTGGTGTGGGTATCGCTGCGCCACAGGTAGGCATTAACCGCAACCTGATATGGGTGCAGCGTTATGATAAGGCAGGAAAACCTTTTGAACTATTTCTTAATCCTCGTATCCTCTGGAAAAGCGAGCTGGCGCGCAAGGGGGCTGAAGGTGACCTCTCTTTTCCCGAACGCGGGGAGGTGCTCCGCAGTTATGTTATCCAGCTTGCTTATCAAACCCTGAGCGGTGAAAAGAAATATGAAATTATTGAAGGGTTTACTGCCGTAATTGTACAGCATGAAGTGGACCACCTGTATGGAATACTGTTAACCGACAGGGCGAAAGAAACGGAAGATACTTCTTATGTCCCTGCAGAGCCTTATATCCGTTTATATATTCGCAATATACCGGGGCGCTAAGAAGGGTGATAGAAAAAAGCCTGTTCTTAGGGCACTTTTATAATCTTCTCTTTTCTATCCTGAGCCCGATATTCAATATGGACGAAAGCGGATTATTGCGCATTACCTGCTCTATCCTGATTTCGTATGTACCTGGTTCTTTGAAGGTCGGTTGTTGGCTCCGGTTAAGCAATATGCGATGCTCCCATATGCTACCCATGCCGGAACCTTTCCATTTGCCTTCTACATCGGCCAGCTCCAATTCGATACGTTTCCCTTCACTAAATGTCGTATCGCCCGGTGCTTTTATATGCATACGCAGCCATAAGTTAGCATAAGGGTAGCCCTCATCGTGGCGCACCAGCAGCATCATATCATAGTGTGCTGCCGTGTCCTCAATGTTGATTTTAAATTCGGGTTGAAAGGCATAGGCCCATCGGGCGTCAGGTATAGACATCTGCTTCTGGTAATAGGGCGATTTTACTCCGCAGGAAACGGTAAAGCAGATGAAAACGCTTAGTGCTATGATCAGTATTTCAGAAAACCGTTTTTGTGTACGTCTCATTTCAAAATCAAATTAATAAGCAGTTTCCCGCAACGGTGCAAAGGAAGCACTACGGGCGCAACGTTATGTTTATCGTTAAAAGTTTATATTAATGTGCTGTTGTTTACAGCACATTAAGCACCTGTTCTTTTGCTTTCTCAAGCGCATCTTTCATGTCTACAACTATTTTTTGAATATCAGCATCATTGGCTTTGGAGCCGAGGGTATTGATCTCCCTTCCTACTTCCTGTAGCACAAAGCCTAATTTTTTACCTATGCCTTGCTGGTCGCCTTCTTTCAGTAAAGTGGCGAAATAGCTGCAATGGCTGCGCAGGCGTTGTTTTTCTTCGGAAAAGTCTATCTTTTCGATATAGTAGATCATTTCCTGTTCCAGCCTGTTATTATCGATCTTATCTTTATCAATAAATTCTTCGAGTGTGCCCTTTATACGTTGGCGGATGCGTTCCAGCCTTGCCGGCTCATACACTTCAATTTTTTCGACAAGGGTTTCTATCCCTTTTATGTTTGCCAGGAGGTCTATTCCTATATTCTGACCTTCTTCCTGCCTGTAACGGGTCAGCTCTTCGGCGGATTGTATGATAAGTGCTTCTATTTCCTTCCATTCCTCTTCAGGTAAGCTGTCGCTTTCCGCCACTACCACTTCCGGCATGCGCATCAGCGTTGCCATTATCTGGTCCGGCCGGTTCGCTATGTCTAAGTGCAAGTCACGCGATATATTCTGTATGGCGTTAAAGTAATATTTTGCCAGTACTGTATTGACCTGCATGGGCTTTTGTGCCCCATCTTGTTTGATGGCTACAGAAAGATCGAAAGTGCCCCGCTTGAGTAAGCGTGACAAAATATTGCGGATCTCGGCTTCATATGCTTTAAGTAAGGGCGTAAGCCTGCTGTTCAGCTCAAACTGTTTACCGTTCAGGGATTTCAGTTCTACTACTATTTGCCGGTTTCCGGCTTGTCCTTCTGCCCGGCCATAGCCTGTCATTGAAAATATCATGTGTTCTGTTTTGTAAAGGATAAGATTTTATACTTTCTTTTCTGCAATTACATATATAAAGGCGGTTGCCGCAAGCCCCATTTTCCTTCCCAGTTTAACCGTCAACCAGTTCATCGTTCTGGCAAACAGGTTTTTTACTGCGCTGTTGTAATGGGTGTCCCAGAATGCCGGTAGTATGGTCAGCCGATATCCTTTTGTTTCAATTATTCTTTTGTACTCTTTAACCGGTAACAGGTGCTCTGCCCAGGAGCCGGTTAACGGATCACAAGTGTTGGTTCCATGTATGGAAGGATCGGGAAGTATGCTTCGATCACTTTTATACAGGTCTATAGCTTCGTCGAGATCATATAAGGCCAGTCCTCGGGTAGCTTCTGCCAGTTTGGTAGCCTCCGGATCATTTATCCCCGGAATTTTTTCGATAATCCGGCTTTTCCTTGTAGAGAAAAATTCTTTTTCAAAGCGGGCATGCAGACGGGTATGGTACCATTTCATTGCCGGGTTTTGAAAATTCGCCGTAGTAGAAAAGTAAAGCAGGGCTTCAGGCTGCGCGGCCGCCATGGCTTTGTAAAAACCATCCAGATCATAAATATGCTCTACCACATTACGGCTGAGTATAATGTCGCAAGTTAGCCCATTTTCTTTAAGACTTGCGATAGCCGGATCGTGGTCACCTACGATAAAAAGATCTATAGGGATTTCTAAATAGTCGCTTAATATCTTTGCGGCTTCTGTCATTTCTGCCAATATATCATTGTATATCACAGTGCGTATGCCTATCATTTTGGCCAGCATAAACAGTGAGCCCAACCCGGCGCCATAATCCATGACCACCAATTCGCTTAGCGGCTTTCCTTTGTGCTTGATGGAACGGTATAATATTTCGGCTGCGGTTTGTACAGAGAAAAATTTTCTTTTATCGTGGCAGGTCAGGTAGTATTTCAAAGGAACCTCCGGCAAGCCAAGTTCTTGTACCGGCAGGGATTGTATTTTCCGGTAGAGTATTTGCGACTTTTCTTCTATTAAACGACTTAAATCATCTACCGGTTTAATAAAGTTATCCATATATCTGCTATAGTGAAAGAATTCGCAATATTACTAAATAGCTGACAGATAACAGGATATTCTTTGGTGGTGCAGAACGGAGTCCTGTTTTGTATCTATACTGCATTTTGTCGTAAACATCACGTGCGTGAAAAGTGTTTATTACCAGGTGGGGATTGTGGGCTACTGCTTATTTTTGCCTACCTATTTATCATTATTGTATTAGAAGGGCAGGCTACGGAGTAGAAGGAACTACTATAAAAATAGCGTTAAATAAATAGCGTAATTTTGATACGCTCTTTGATAAAGCATAGTTTTACATAAAATTTTTAAAGCATAATAATTATGAAACTCAAAAATTTGTATCCCGCAGCAGCTATTGTTGCCTTGTCGTCTCTTGCAGCTTGTAACAATACCGGAAACGAAAATGCCGAGGTTGCCGATACGGTATCGGCAAATGTGCCTGCCGCCATTACCATTACACCGGTAGAGGGTTCCCCCGAATTTCCCGACGCTCAGTTAAGCATTAAAAATGTAACGGCTACTTTGTCAGGTACTGATTCCGCCAAGGTGACGATTGAATATGATGTGAAGAATTACGAGCTTAAAAACCAGACGACAGATGCTGAAAGTAAAAATTGCAATAATTCAAAGGATGGGCAACATATTCATTTTATATTAGATAATCAGCCTTACACGGCCTTGTATGAACCTACCCATACTTTTATGGTCCCTTTGAAATCTGAGCATTACCTGATGTCTTTTCTTTCCCGCTCGTACCATGAATCTCTTAAGTCCCCCGGTGCAGGAGTACTTTATCATTTTAGTGTAGATGAGCAGGGTAAAGTACAGAAGCTGGGTGTACCCACTACGCCGATGATATTTTACAGCAGGCCCAAGGGTGATTACCTGGGTGAGGATACACGCAACCTGCTGCTTGACTTCTATGTGTATAATGCAACATTGGGAAAAGATGCAAAAGTGACTGCCGACGTCAATGGCACTGTTTTTGTGATTGATCAGTGGAAGCCTTATTTTATACAAAATGCACCGATGGGTGATGTTACTGTGAAATTACAGCTAACGAATATGAACGGCGAAGATATAACCGGGGTCAATACAAGCGTTGAGCGTACGGCCAGGCTGGCAGAGAAAGAACCTATGCAGTAAGTTTGCATAATGAGAGAGGTTGCCGGTTTTGTATCCAGGGGTATACATTAGCTGTATTTTATGGGTTCCGGTAACCTGTCTTTTTTTTTGTACGACCCGGAAGGCAGGCTGGTATTGACGGGTTGTAATGAAAAATTGATCTGATGAGAATATACCTGATTTTCTTTTTTGTAGTGCTGGTCAACAGACTTTGTGCGCAAGATTCATTATGGGTAAAGCAAATAGAAAGAAGGCCTTTTCTGGAACATGTAGTTGCAACCGGGGAAGACCTTTTTTTGTTGGCAAAAAAATACAAGG
>JBEBVI010000318.1:0-5377 GCA_040392805.1 Taibaiella helva | reverse complement strand
AGCTTGTCGAACGGGCTCAGTACAAGTGAGGAATTTATTTTGACTATTTTACTTAAAAACTTCCTCTACAAAAAAGGCAAAGTGCCCTGTTACATTAGTGGTTAATCGCTGAACGGCAAAAAAGCCTGCAACATTTACGATGCCTGCAACAAAAGATAACAACGAAGCGATTCTTGGATTATGGCTTAAAGTCCGGGTCTTACCCCGATGTCTGAACATTTCTGGTTTTCCTTTGCTTTTAGGATTTGTGGCAGCCACAGCAAAACTGCACACAACTTAATAAATCATGCTGGTATTACTTATAACCGGAATCCGGCTATTCCCAATCAATTTCCGCATATACCGGACAGTGGTCCGAATGGATCACATCCGGATAGATAGCACTGTTTTTTAACTGCTTTTCCAGGCTTGCGCTGACGCTGATATAATCGATACGCCAGCCTTTATTATTCGCTCTTGCATTAGCACGAAAGCTCCACCAACTGTACTGATGCGGATGCGGATTGAAAAAGCGGAAAGTATCTATGAATCCGCTGCCAAACCACTTATCCATCCAGGCCCTTTCTTCCGGCAGGAATCCGCTACTGTCTTTATTACTTACAGGATTATGAATATCTACAGGCTTATGACAGATATTATAGTCGCCCGTCACAATCAGATGGGGACGCTCCTTCTTCAGTTCATGTATATACCCGAAAAATTCCTCCAGCCACTGGTATTTGTACGTCTGCCTGATATCCCCGCTGGAGCCGCTTGGGAAGTAAGCATTGATCAGGGTAAGCGTGCCAAAGTCGGCCCTGATCACCCGCCCTTCGGCATCGCTCTGCATATAGCCGTTACCACATTGTACATTATCAGGCTTTATTTTAGTGAACAGCGCAACACCGCTATATCCCTTTTTCTCAGCCGGGTACCAGAAAGTATGATACCCTAAAGCTTCTATACTTTGATAGTCCACATTTTCTTTGTGCGCCTTTATTTCCTGCAGGCAGATCATATCGGCCGGATCTGTTGCCAGCCATTCCAGGAAGCCTTTATTAATAGCGCTCCGTATCCCATTGACGTTATATGATATTATCCTCATTGTTGTGTTTTTGTTATGCCTATATAATATAAGTAAGTAGTCATGCCAAAACGAATGCCTGTTCTGAAGCCGGGGAGATGTCTCCACGAAGCTCGCCCTGAGCATAGCCGAAGGGGTCGACATGACAGTAATTTGTGATGTTTTTCTGATAAGTATGTATAGGTTGCATTTTATTCTTTTCTATACTTATAAAGTTCCTGTAATCTCTGCAATTTCCAGCTCTTTCCCATTATATAGTGGCACGACGGGATGCAGGTCAGGTGTTGTACAATATTCCATATCTTTTAATAAGCCAAAGCCGGATAAGCGATTGTAGTGTGAGCTGTCTTTTAATGCATCCAGCAAAGCAGGGTAAGTTAACGCCTGCCTGTATTGTAGCTGAGCCATCCGGGCACTGTCGCATGAAACCGTAAATCCGCTCCGTATTTTGTCCACTACAGCACCGGCAAACAAGGTATCTTCCATGTTTGCACGGTCTTTCCATGCCGAACAGGCCAGTAAGGTTTTTTTCTTTTCATTAAGCAGGTACGCACATAAGGCAGTAAGATTAAGGAAGGAACCGGTTACCAATGCATAAGCATCTTTTACCATGTGTAACAGCCTTGTACCGTTTGTTGTGGTCAGCGCTAAAGTTTTACCCTTTATAAATGACGGTGGATACTCTAATGGTGAGTTACCGTATTGCAGTCCTGGTGCCACCTTACCATCCCTTTCCCCCGCTGTAATACCATTTTCCAACTCCTGGTTCAGCGCAATGCATTCTTCTACAGATGCAACGGGTATAACATTCCGCGCACCGTTATGAAGTGCTGCTGCTATTGTCGACGTTGCACGAAAAATATCAATAATGACAACTATAGTATTACGGGTGTCATATAAATGCAATAAAGCGGGCGATAAGCATACCTCCAATATCGGCTTTTCTGTCATATTCTGTAACTGTATATGGTTATGTGATCTCGTCAAAATAACTTTCTGATCTTTAATTTTGATTATCTGAATGAATTCCATTTCTATCTTCTTCCTCGTCATGTCGACCGAAGCAATAGCGAAGTGGAGATATCTCCTGCTGTATTTTTATACTTCACGCAATAACTTTTGTTCCGGCCGTATGACGTTTTCGAAGAACGTGGTTTGTCCATAATAAGTGGTTCTTATTTTATTTCCCCCTCAGTTGTAGCAATGCTACATTTTCAATATGATGTGTTTGAGGGAACATATCTACCGGCTGCAAACGTACAACAGTATATGCTTCATCCAGCAGCTGCAGATCACGTGCCTGCGTTGCCGGGTTGCAGCTTACATATACCACACGTGGTGCACGTATCCGCAGAAGTTGTTTTACCAGCTTCTCATGCATACCCGCCCTGGGTGGGTCGGTTATGATGACATCCGGTTGTCCGTGTTCGGCAAAAAAATCTTCAGTAGCAATATCTGCTACATCACCCGTGTAAAAATGACAATGCTCAATATTATTCCGGGAAGCATTAATTTTTGCATCTTTAATAGCATCGGCAACTGCTTCTATACCGATCACTTTCTTTGCTTCTTTGGAAAGAAAAATACCGATACTACCCGTGCCGCAATAAAGGTCATATACAATTTCGTTGCCAGTGAGCCCGGCAAATTCGCGGGTAATCCGGTAGAGCTTTTCCGCCTGTAGGGTGTTGGTCTGGAAAAAAGACTTTGGAGATATTTTAAAGCGGAAATTCTCCAGATATTCTTCTATATACCCTTTGCCGCTGTAAGTAGTTACCTCCAGGTCATATATCGTGTCATTTACCTTCGGATTTATAGTATAATGCAGAGATGTGATACCCGGTATTTCCTCCAGAAGAGTATCCAGTATCATTTTCAGCTCTTCGCGCTCATGCTGTACAATCAGGTTAACCATTACTTCGCCGGTAGTCGCTACCCTGACGATTACATTACGCAGCCAGCCTTCCTGTTTTCTCTGGTCGTAGAAAGGCAGGTTATGGCGGATGGCCAATGAACGTAAAAGATTTTTAATAGCGTTGGTCGGTTCAGGTTGCAGGTAGCAGGTGCGGATGTCCACTACTTTGTCAAACATACCGGGGGCGTGAAAGCCTAATACCGGTTTACGCTCTATTTCCTTACCCCCCGCGGCATCTAGCTGTTCACGTGTCAGGTATTCCTGCGTGCTGAAGGTAAATTCCAGCTTGTTGCGGTACCATTTTTGCTTATCGCTTCCCGTTATGGTATTTATCTCGGGTAATGCTATATGGCCGATGCGGTTTAGCTGGTCGCTGACCTGGATTTGCTTGTACTCCAATTGCTTTTCATACGGCAGCATCTGCCACTTGCAGCCGCCGCATATCCCAAAGTGCTCACAAAAAGGAGTGACCCTGTCCGGGGAGGGGCTTACAATTTTCAGTACCTTTCCTTCCGCATAGCTTTTCTTGTTTTTGGTCACCATTACCTCGGCAATATCACCTGGTACGGCCCCCTCTATCATTATTGTTTTCCCGTCCTCCATATGTGCTATGGACTTTCCTTCCGCGGCATATCTTTCCAACTTTATCGCAGGAATCACCGTCTTTTTCTTTTTTCTCGCCAATGTTGTATTGCTTGTTAATCCTTTGCAAAGGTAGCCCGATTTTTCTTGTTCACTGAAATCGTTGTTTAGTTTTGATTATTGATGCAGTAATATGGGAAGAAGGATTAATTTAATATTTTCGCAGTAGTTAATCAAGGCGACTGCCGGTGGTGGTGTTATCATCAACATCCAGAATTGTTGACATAAAAAAACAAATAACTATAATTAATGAAAAGACTATTATGCTCCGCCATGATAATGGCCATGAGTTTAGCTTCATTTGCAAAGAACGGATATAAGATAGAAGTAAAATTTAAACATGACGTATCCGATACCTTTATCTATCTGGCACATTACTACGCCAAACCTTTACCTACTATTTATAAAACAGACTCTGCCCGTGTTATCAATAAGCGTACTGCAGTAATCCAGTCGAAGGACAGCATCTTAGGCGGTATTTATATGATATTGTTTGAAAACCGGTCTAAATATGCCGAGTTTATATTAGACAATGGTGATGCTATGGAAATGACCATTGATACTACTGATCTGCCGGTTAATATTACTTTTAAAAACAGCCCGGAAAATACGCGCTATGTCGCTTATGAAAAATACCTGATGCAGTATGGTATGCAACAGCAGCAGCTCAATGAAAATATGAAATCGGCAAAAACTGCGGCAGACTCCCAGGCTATCCGCGATAAGGCAGCGCAATTAAGCAAGGAGCTAAGGGCATACCGGCAGGACTATGTAAAAAAACATCCGCGTACTTACCTGAGTAATATATTTAACGCCCTGGAAGTTCCCCAGGTTCCGGAAGGGGTACATTATATACCCGGTACACAAACTGTAGATTCTAATTATGCCTATGATTATTACAAAAAGCATTACTGGGATAAACTCGACTTCACAGATAACCGTCTTATGTATTCGCCTGTATATGATGCGAAGCTGGATGAATATTTCAACCGCCTGGTACTTCCACTGCCTGACTCTGTAAATGCAGAAGCAGACACCCTCCTGGCCCGCACACGTAAAGCAAAGGAATTATTCAAATATACCTTACATTGGTTAGCCCGTAATGCCGAAACAAGTAAGGTAATGGGAATGGACGAAGTTTTTGTGCACCTGATTGAGAAATATTATATGCGTGGAGATGCCTATTGGTTAGACAGTGCCAGTCTTTCAAAATATGAAGACCGGGCTAAGAAGATCGCACCTAACGTTTTGGGCAATATAGCTCCGGATGTAACGATGCAGGATATATGGAGCCTGCAGGATATCCGCTTACTGGAGGTACCGGCCTCTTATACGCTTGTTGTTTTCTGGTCTAAAGAGTGCAGCCACTGTTTGAAAGAAGTGCCACAGGTTGACTCACTTTATCGCGCTGTTCTGAAAGATAAAGGAATTAAAATTTACGGTGTATCTACGGAAGGCGATCTGAGCGATATCCAGAAAAAAGTTCAGGAGCTTAAAATTATGGAGTGGATCCTTGTGGTAGATGCCCAACACAATACAGGCTACCGGTCTAAGTACGATGTGTCTAGTACACCACAAATATACTTATTGGATAAAGACAAAAAGATCGTGGGCAAAGGCCTGGATCATAGCAATATCTTAGAGGTGTTGGAGTGGAACGAAAAAAGGAGTGGGAAGAAATAAGTTAAGTCCATTACGAGAGGATAAAAGCAGTTTTAAAAAAGAGCCGGGTGGTATTGTACTACCCGGCTCTTTTT
>JBEBVI010000317.1:0-5397 GCA_040392805.1 Taibaiella helva | reverse complement strand
GGAACGGTACAACCTATACTACAAACGGTGTTTATACCTACGATTATACCAACGTAAAAGGTTGTCTGAGTACGGATACTTTACATTTAACGATTAACCACGGCACGCACAATACAGAATATCAGGACGCTTGCGAAAGTTTTATATGGAATGGTACAACCTATACAACAACCGGGGTTTACATTTATAACTACACCAGTGCAAACGGTTGTCTGAGTACGGATACCTTGCATTTAATGATTAATAACGGCACGTATAACACAGAAAGCCAGACAGCTTGCGAAAGCTTTGTATGGAATGGAGCAGCTTACACAACGAGCGGTGTTTATATGTACAATTACACCAATACAAATGGTTGCCCAAGCACAGATACTCTGCATTTAACGATTAACTACGGCACACACAACACAGAGCATCAGACCACTTGTGAAAGCTTTATATGGAATGGTACGACCTATGCGACAACCGGGGTTTATATTTATAACTACACCAATGCCAACGGTTGCCCAAGTACGGACACCTTGCATTTAATGATAAATAACGGTACACATAACACTGAAAGCCAAACAGCCTGCGAGAGCTTTGTCTGGAACGGTACAACTTATACAACAAGCGGTACATACACTTATACCAGCACAAGCGGTTGTCCGGGAACGGATACTTTACATTTGACGATTAACAAAGGCACACACAATACGGAGAGCCAGACAGCATGTGAAAGTTTTGTGTGGAATGGCAGAACATACACAGTAAGCGGTGTTTATACTTATGATTACACCAATGCTAATGGTTGTATGAGTACAGATACTTTACATTTGACAATAAACAATGGTACACACAATACGGAGAGCCAGACAACATGTGAAAGTTTGGTATGGAATGGTACAACCTATACAACAGGCGGTGTTTATACTTACGACTACATCAATCTGAACGGTTGTCCAAGCATCGATACCTTATATTTAACGGTTAATAACGGTGCACACACTACAGAAAACCAAACAGCCTGCGAAAGCTTTGTATGGAATGGCACAACTTATACGACAAGTGGTATCTATACTTATAGTTATACTAATGCCAACGGCTGTCTCAGTACAGATACCTTACAGCTGACCATTAATAACGGTACACATAATATTGAAATCCAAACAGCGCCTGACAGCTTTGTGTGGAATGATACAACTTATACGGAAAGCGGTGTTTATATTTATGATTACACTAATGCTGATGGTTGTCCGAGCTCTGATACCTTATATTTAACGATAAGAGGAGAAGTGTTACCTGTAGAATTACTGTCATTCACCGTGCAAAAGCAGGGCGCTGCCGTATTGCTGCAATGGACAACAATAACTGAGCGAAACAATAAAGGTTTTGATGTGGAGCATAGTCTTAATGGTAAGAACTGGGAAAAAATAACGTTCCGGCCATCACTCGCCGAAAACGGCAATAGCACACAGCTATTGAACTATGTGTATAAGCACCTTACACCTGCGCAAGGCATAAACTTTTACAGGCTAAAGCAAATGGACTACGATGGTAAATATCAGTACAGTCTTGTGCGTACGATAGTATTCAATGCCGACCGGAATATTTGTATCTACCCTAACCCCACCAGCAATATCGTAAATATCACCGGTTTAACGGGCAAAGAAACCGTAACGGTTTATGATGCACTGGGCAAAATGGTAAAACAACATAAGAGTAACGACATCCAGCTTGTTCTGTCATTAGATGACCTGATTGACGGCGTGTATTATTTTCAGATAATTTCTGAAGAAGGTACTCCGCTCTTTTCGCAGAAGGTGGTGAAGAAATAATACCATTTATACAGAGGATAATCCCGCTAAATCATTTCTTCGTTGTACTCCTTAGCCCGTTACAGGTTAAATAACTACCCATATCGCTAAATCGTTTCCTCGTTGCACTCCTTAGCGGCTTTGCGGGAAAAGATGAACTATTTGATAAAATAATTATTCCGGTGGCGCTTCTCTATATTCACTTATCAGAGAGAAGATATCTTGCAGGGGCAAGTTGACCAGATACCTTTTCGGGAATTAGGTGCTACCACCGCTTGCCCAACTGGAAAGATCCGTAGAAATTAAAGAAAATGGCTTTCGGTTCCTGTAAGACCATTTGTTCTACTTTTTTAATATACAGCTCTGCACTTGCACCGACTTCCAGGGCCATTAATCCTTTACGCTTATTGGCAAAATCGAAATGCAGACCGGACTTAACATAAGCGCCGGGTACAAATTTTAATTCATTAAACCCTTTTGTAAAGCTGGCCTTACCTAAAATTTGCATTTCAGAGGTAAATTCATTGATAATACTGTCCGTATATTTTCTTGTGCCCAAACTTTGAAGTTCAAGATAATAAGGCTTCACCAAACCCAATGACAGGCCACCAACATATACCCAATGTACGGCTACTGTTCCCGGGTCAGGCTTACCGGCAATCATCTGGCGCCGTCCGTAGCCGACACGCAACGTATAAAAATTATTTATTTTACCCAGTATATAAGACGACGGTTCTAAACCCAAACCTCCGAAAGCGCTGTTCGTCTTCATCTCCTTCGGATGTTTCCGTTCACTCAGTTCTACCTGCAGCAGGCGCACATGATAAAACCGGCTCTCTTTATTGTTGGGAAAAGCATCACCCTTTATCCAGCCTTTATCAACAAAAATACCGTACCCGTCTGTAGATAACCGCAAGCCACCGCTCAGTTCCCCTCTTAATGCAGAAG
Organism: Taibaiella helva; assembly: GCA_040392805.1. Classification (GTDB taxonomy): domain Bacteria; phylum Bacteroidota; class Bacteroidia; order Chitinophagales; family Chitinophagaceae; genus Taibaiella; species Taibaiella helvus_B. Next base: position 2,653 of record JBEBVI010000317.1, on the reverse strand, counting down.
GTCCCTTTACCTTAGGCGGCTTCACTGCCGTATTCACCACCACTAATGAGTCGCCAAGCCTGTCCCTGAATTGTATTTTACTTTGCTGTGCATACACTGCCATAGGAAATACAGCAAGCATCAGCAATAAAATATTTTTGGAGCTTATGAGCATTAGTAGGAAATTAGCAGTTGTAAATTTAAGTAAAAATACGAAATGACATCCAAAATTATTTATAACGGCTCGCTCAGAACAACAGCAACACACCTGCAATCCGGCACAGAAATAGAAACAGACGCACCTAAAGATAACCAGGGAAAAGGAGAACGTTTTTCACCTACAGACCTTGTAGCCACAGCTTTAGGTAGCTGCATGGTTTCTATTATGGGTATTGCATCGCGTACACATCATATGAATATCGAACAAACAGAATGTCATGTAACCAAAATCATGTCGGCCGCCCCAAGAAAAATCAGTGAAATTATTGTAGATATATATATGAAAGGACAATCTGAATTTTCAGACAAAGAAAAGGCTATATTGCAAAATGCCGCACTCACTTGTCCCGTTTACCTCAGCCTGAGCCCGGATATTACCAAAACGGTAACGTTTCATTGGGATTAAAGCCTCATCAGCCACAACGCACAAGCCTGTTACCAACAGCACAATTCAGGCAGCTCTTCACAATACAGTAATTGTTAAATAACTGTAATAAGGCCTGCGATTGTGCCGCATCGGTTACGGTAATGCCTAGCTTTTCCCATTCCCTGATAATCCGGTTCTTTTCTGCCGGTACCGACTGTAGCAGAGACATACTTCGTTCATGAAGGATTTCCCTGCCCTGCAAGCGTGCATACAGGTACTGCATCGGCGCTACCGTGTTAATCACTATATTGCGAAGTGCCTCCGTACCTAAGTACTTGGCATGGATTTCCTTTGAAAGTTCTGCCAGCCGGTAATGACTATCCCAATATTCGCTTGCCCTGATTTGCAAAAGCGTTTCAAGGTGCCTGATGTGCTCCACCTCCATAAGCCGGGAAAAGAGCCCTATACTTTTATGTATCAGCATGGCGAATTGTGCGATACGTATCGTAGGGAAATTAGCCGGACGCAGGCGCAGAAATTTCCATCGCATGACATTCATCGGGGTCAGATTATATTTTCCTTTTAAATACTGGTATTCCGCCTGAAGTCTGGAAACATATTCGTCCTGTCTCTCCACAGATGCTAAAAACCCTGCCTGACCTAATAAAAGTGCCTCTACCTGCAATAAACTGTCCCTGTGCCGTACCAGTATATTAAGCGGTAGCGACAAAGCCAGTTCCAGGAAAGCATCACGGTTAACATAGAAGCCGAAATTAGCCGCCAGCCTGTAATACAATAAAGTACGCCAGTCTTTGCCCGATTGCTCCCAAAGCTCCTCCCATTCGGCCAGCTTTTGCTCCCATCGTTCGGCCAGCAGCCGCTCCAGCCAGGCAAACCATATAATTTCCGGTACCTGGTTTATCTGCGCACCACAGGGAATATGGCCCGGAAGCCCTGCCAGATAACGGTAACGCTCCACCACCCTTTCATCTATATGATCCTTCAGCAAAAGCGTAGAAAATTTTTCGTGCCCTATTTCCGTATCATGCTTATATACTACGTGCAGAATAATATTCTGGTATAACGGGTCATCATCATGCCGGTGCTTTATCCAGTCTGACGTACAGACATGCAGCTCCACATTGCCCACCCATAAAGTGTCTCCTATTTTAATTTTAGCTTCGAGGAAGTCCGGTCCGGCATTAGTATTGTGTTTTCCGGGATGAATTACAGTGACTGGCTTGCCACAGTTCGTTAATAAGTTTCCGGGTTTAAAAAGCACATTTTTCCACAGAAACTGGAGCAAGTATTCATTCATAAGAAGGGAATTAGAACACTATATTACAAATTATTCCCTTAAATATAAAAATATTTTTATGAATATTTCCGGAGATGAAGCTATTGATACTTCTCGCTTCAATGTCATTAACTTATGGCTTCGGATAGTTGCGGGTGTTTTCACCCGCAACAGCGACCGCTGATGTTGGTGTTTTCACCATAGCTGTCAACCTAAGCCCGGAGGGCTTGAATTTGAATAGCCGTGAGTGAAACTCACAATAAAAATGTCGATTCTTTAATTGAACCCCTTCAGGGTTCAATAGCAAAACTGTTCATTTTGTCCACCGGTTGCATCGATGGCTATTCAAATTATACCCCTGTCGGGGTGTTTTATAGTGCAACTTTCCTTAAGTTCCACGGCTATGGTGTTTTCACCAACATCTCAGCCTGACCGGACTTCTTACGCATCCACAAACAAGCAATGAAAAATAATGATTGCATATTTTTACCCCGTTTTTAATGGATTTTTCTTCTTTAAAGTCCAAAGGGAGATAATGATCATTGCTATTTTTTTATCAGATATAGCAGGTTTAGTGCTTCGTTTTGATTTTACGCCCTCCTTTTTTTACTGTAAAGGAGCATTATCTCGTACAAAAACGTCATAAGCTCGAACCAAAACGCCACAAACTCATACAAAGACGTCACCTGCTTGGGGCAGATGATCACGTCTTTGGGCAAGGACATCGCTTCCTTTAATGCAGATCGTCACGTTTTTAAACAAAAACAGCACGTCTTTGCATAAGAACGTCG
>JBEBVI010000316.1:0-5435 GCA_040392805.1 Taibaiella helva | reverse complement strand
CCAAGGTTAAAAGCGCCGGTATAATTGGATGGGTCTTTTTGTACTGCTTTTAAATAAGCTTCCTGGGCTTCTTTGTATTTTTTTTCCTTGTATAGCCGGTTCCCCTGACGCAATTCTGTTCTGACATTTTGTTTCTGTTGTGCGGATAGCGTAAAGCAGCCTGCCGTTACGAATACAAATGTGGCAATAAGCAATTTCATCATTAGAATATTATCTCGTCTTTTAACGCCGGATGGCTTGTTTCTTCAATCTGCCTGCAGCCGGCAATAACCAGTCTATTACCAGCAGTATAACAGCCAGCGCTATAAAATATTGAAAATAGCTGTTGTAGTCGGTAAATAATACACTGCCGTAACTTTTACCTTCCATCTCATCTATAATATTCACCAGGTTGTCGGCTATCTGGTTGGTATTGGACAAGAGTGTATAACTTCCTCCCGTTACATTTGCAATTTCTCTTAATTCCTGCTCGTTCAGTTTGGTGACCACAGGCATACCGGACTGATCCAGCTTGGGCGATCCGCTGACAGGGTCTGTTAATGTGGTGCCCTGTGGTGAGCCTACACCTACGGTATATATGATAGCGCCTTGTTCTGCAGCCTTTTTAGCGGCTTCAAGAGCTTTTTCATCATGGTCTTCTCCATCGGATATTAAAACGACGGCTTTGTATTTTTTTTCTTTCTGGCTGAATGATGCCGTGGCCAGGTCAATAGCATCTGCCAGCACAGTGCCCTGTGTCGGTACCAGATCCGGGCTTACGGTTTCCAGCAGCATTTTAGCAGCACCATAGTCTATGGTGAGGGGTACCTGCAGGTATGATTTTCCTGCAAAAACAACCAGACCAACGCGGTCGTTAGTCATTTTGTCCATCATCCGCGCTATTAATTGTTTGGAGCGCGTCAGGCGGTCGGGTTGTATATCCTGTGCCAGCATGCTTTTGCTGACATCAAGAGCAAAAAAGACATCTACTCCCTTTCTTTCAGCTTTTTCCGTCTGTGCGCCTCTCTGCAGATTGGCGAAGCCGAATATGGCTAGGAAGATAGCTATGGCGACCAGGACAAATTTGGTAGTGGCACGGCCTTTTATACGGCCGGTAAGGAGATGGCGGATGAGGCCGCTTTCTCCAAGCTTCCTGATGCCGGCTCTGCGCCATTGCAGGTGCAGCAGGTAGATAAGGATAAGTGCGGGTATGACCCACAGTAGCCACAAATATTCAATATGCTGGAATCGAAACATGATTAATTTTATACAACTGTTTTTTGTACATGCCAATAAGTAAGGGATACAAAAATAACGGTTTGTTGCTAAACGGATTTTAATAAATTTTATTGCACTTATTTTAAAAGACGCAGTTTAGTCTTACTTTTGGCAGCCTTATACAGTTTGCTGAGGCTAAAGAAGAAAATTTATTATTTAAATGAAGAACACACCGTTTACTGAGAAACACATTGCGCTTGGCGCTAAAATGGCTGAGTTTGCCGGATACAACATGCCGATCTCCTATTCCGGAATTAATGACGAGCACGCTACTGTGCGTACCAATGCAGGCGTTTTTGATGTGAGCCATATGGGCGAATTCATCCTGAAAGGCCCGGGGGCATTGGAGCTGATACAGCGCGTTACTTCCAATGACGCATCAAAGCTGACAGCCGGCAAGGCGCAGTATTCCTGCCTGCCCAACGAACAGGGGGGGATTGTGGATGACCTGATCGTTTATTGCCTGGAGGAGAATGCCGTTTATTTGTTGGTAGTGAATGCAGCTAATATTGAGAAAGACTGGAACTGGATCACAGCGCATAACACGGGTGGTGTGGATATGGAGAATATTTCGGAACGTACGGCCTTGCTTGCCATACAGGGCCCCAAGGCTGTTGAATATATGCAGGAGCTTACGGATGTAGATTTGGTTAATCTGAAATATTACACTTTTGCTAAGGGTGTTTTTGCAGGTGTGAGTAATGTTCTGATCAGTGCTACCGGATATACAGGAAGCGGGGGTATAGAAATATATTTTGAAGATAAAGATGATAATGCGGAAAAGATCTGGGAAGCGATTTTTAGGGTAGGCGGTCCGAAAGGATTGAAGCCTATAGGACTGGGCGCCAGGGATACTTTACGGCTGGAAAAGGGTTTTTGCCTTTATGGTAATGATATTGATGATACAACTACTCCTTTAGAGGCCGGCCTGGGCTGGATTACTAAATTTACCAAGGATTTTACCGCTAAATCAGTGCTGGAACAACAGAAGGCGGAAGGTGTGAAACGTAAGTTGGTAGCATTGGAGATGATAGACAGGGGTATACCCCGCCATCATTATAAAATACAGGATAATGAGGGCAATGAAATTGGGTATATCACTTCCGGTACTCAATCGCCTACGCTGGGCAAGGCTATAGCATTGGGCTATGTTACGGTTCCTTTTGCCGCAGAAGGATCGGAGGTGTTTGTGTCTATAAGGGATAAAGGCCTGAAGGCAAAGGTAGTGAAGCTGCCTTTTGTAAGTTAAGAATACACAGTCTGTTATAATTTTACGGCGATTACTACCGGTTGTGTGTAATCGCCGTATTTTTATTCTGGAATATCGTGCTGCTGTTGCAGAAGGATTAACGGGTATCTATTTCTTTCAGCAACTCTGTCACTGCTGTATCCAGCTGGTTGTCCTTATCCGGCTGACCTAAGGGGTTGGAAACTTCTATATCTACCGGCCTGGGATTAAGCTCCATATCTTCGCCTTTGCTGTCGGTAATTTTAATGAAAGGTAAACGCACCACCGTACCATCAAAGAGGGTCAGGTTGCCTGTATAAATAATCCATCCTCCGGTAGGCTCTCCTACTATTTTCCCCAGCTGCATTTTCCGGTATCCTTCGCTGAAATCTTCGGCATCGGACAGGGAGTGCTGATTGGTGATTAGTATAGTGGGCGCTTCCAGCGAGCGTTGTCCCAGCTGTACTCTTGCCGGTGCAGAAGGGAGCCCGCGCACGGTCATGGTCATATATCCTTTCCTGGATAATACGTCCAGGGCATAGGCATTTACGAATCCGCCGTTATTATTCCGTATATCGACTACTACGCCTTCCTTAGCATGGTTTTCTGCGTCAATATCCAGGTAGAACCGGTCAAGAGATTCCTGGGTCATGTCGAACATGTGCACATATCCCAGCCGGTTATTGCTTATCCGGTTTACATATTCCCTTCTCTGGTTTACCCATTGTTTGTATAACAGCCCTTTTTCCGCTGCATAGCTGACGGGCCTTACAGCTATTTTTTTAAGATTCCTGTCGTCTGCTGCAGCCGAAATACCTAATGTTACCATTTTACCACCTTTGTTCATCAGCAGGGCGTCTATATTCGTTGATTTATCGACAGGTATATCGTCTATGGTCAGAAGGTATTCGCCAACATTAATGTTGCCTGCAATGTCGGCCGGACCGGAGCTGATAACTTCGGTGATTTTCAGCTTCCCGATTTCTTCATATGTTACGCGGTCATACAGCAAGCCGATACGTCCGGTATTGAATTGTTGGGCCGTGCCGCCTATTCCTAAGTGTGAAGCGTTCAGTTCTCCTACCATTAATGAAAGAGTACGTCTCAGGTCCTCTATATTACGTGCCCCGCCGGCTACCGGCTCGTATTGTGCTTTTATTGCATTCCAGTCCGCACCGTGGAAACCGGTATCGTAAAAGCCTTTGTTCAGTATATCCCAGGTTAGTTCAAAAAGCGCATGTTTATCTTTGTTGAAATCAATATCCATCTCCGCTGTCGCAGCCAACGGCTTGACCTGTTGTGATTCTACATTTACGGAAAATATTTTACCCTGGCCGGTGAAATAGATATCTTTTCCATCTTCGGTAAACTGGATATTGGTTTTTGGAAATGCGGAAGAGGTGATCTGTTTCAATACGGCAGGCTCTGTGGCTTTTTCGTCAAGCGAATAAATAAAAATATTTTGTTGCTCGGCCACAGACGCCACAAGTGCCAGTGTATTCCCGTCGGGGCTGATGGTATGGCTTGCAATGTCCGCACCGATCGGTAAAAGCTGTATCCTTTGTTTTATATCTTCCCATTTTATTTGTATACTTTCTTTACCGGTAGCCGGTTTCTTTTTGCTTTTTGAAGTGGAAGCATTGTTTTTCTTTTTCTCATCAATATGTTCGGGAGGAGGGGGCGCTGCAAAAAGATCCTGGAACTGTTTTTCCGTAAATTGCGGAATGCGCGGTACCAGGTCTATCCTTGCGATAGCACCGTTCTCTGTCCGCTGTCCGGTATTAAAAAGTATAAATTTCCCGTCTTTGCTCCAGGTTACATTATCGCTGAAAGAGTTGGCCAGGAAACTTACCTCCCGGCTTTGGCCGTTTGCCACTTCGGTGATGTAAATATTCCGGAATGCTTTTTTTCCGTATGCGGCGTAGGCTATCCATTTACTGTCGGGCGACCATGAATAACCATTGATAGATGAGAACGGGGGTCTCCCGATATATCCTTTAGCTATGGTATACCGGGATTTGCTAACCCTGTTCATTACAATGAGCTCGGTACCGTCTTTTATAAAAGACAGCATGCGGCCATCAGGCGAGATGCGGGGGGCTTCATAGTCAGCGGTTCCTTCCGTAATTTTTGTTTCCTGCTGTGTTAAAAAATTATATTCGTATATATGAGTAGTGCCCTCCTTATTGCAGGAGTAGAGCAATATATTGCTGCTGCTGTCCCAGGTGATATCTGATGCAATACCTGACCCGGTAATGTTTTTTGCATTACTTTCTTCCTGTACCGGGGCTACGAATATTTTTCCCCTTATGGTAAAAGCCATCTTTTTACGGTCGGGCGAGAGGGTGGCATTTTTAAAGCCGCTGGTCAGCTGTACATGACGAAGTTCCGTATCGGTAGCCGATCCGCGACAGCTGATATCAGGCCGGTATGTTTTACCGGATGCGATATCATATACCCAGATCTGGAAATCTCTTTCGAATACAATGGTTTTCCCGTTGGCTGATATATTGGGCCAGAGGCATCTTCCGCTGCGGAATTGGGTAAGCTGTTGTATCTTGCCTTCGTGGCTGCGGACATACAGGTTCTCTGCCCCCTCACGGTCGGAAATGAAGTACAGTGACTGACCATCGGGATGCCACATAGGCCAGAGGTGCTTGGCGCCTCTTTCGGTAATTTGCTTATAGCTGTCTTTCCCGTCGATCTCCATCAGCCACAGCTCCGATTCGTCGAGGTGGCTGTGCCCGTTGCGCCACCATTGATGGGAAGCTACACCACGGGCAGAAAATGCCAGAGTTTTACCGTCGGGTGAGGGAGCGGCAAAAAATTCATTGACATATCTGCTTGCCGTAACCGGCATTGGTGTGCCGCCTTTTACAGAAACCCGGAATACATCTCTCATATTGGATATATCCCTGCCCGGAGAAGAAAAATAAATATATTGCCCGTT
>JBEBVI010000315.1:0-5462 GCA_040392805.1 Taibaiella helva | reverse complement strand
AGTAAATGAGGAGATGTCTCCACTCCGCTGGTGCTGCGGTCGACATGACGCCAAGGAATATATTTCGAAACCGGATCTTTAAATTGGGAACTTATTTTGACACGATTCCTAAGGGTAAAAAGTGCAATGTTCACTAAGTATAGTGTGAGCAGATATACATGTAACAGGAGGACTAAATTTCATCAACAGTATTCCAGCTTATAGCCGTTGTGCTTTCATTGACCTGGACTTCTTTATTCCCTCCATATATTAATAAGGTTTGACCATTTTTAAAGTTTTTCTGCCAGTACCTAAGCCCGGCCGTCATAGAAGAGGTTATCTTTTTTGCTGCTTTTATTTCAATGCCCATAGTTGTTTCCTGCTTCCTGATGATTAAATCAACTTCATTACCGGCGCTGTCTCTAAAGTAATACATGGGTTCGTTAATGCCCTGGTTAAACCGGTTTTTCTGGATTTCGGCAATTATCCAGTTTTCAAAAAAAGCGCCATATTGGGCATGATTTTGTAAGGCACTTTGCGAGGTAATACCGGTTAAATAACATAATAACCCGGTATCATAGAAATAAAGTTTAGGACTTTTAATGATGCGCTTACTTAGATTATTGTACCAGGGTTGTAACAGGAAAATAATGTAAGAACTTTCTAATACGGCAAGCCAGGATTGAATGGTTTTGGTATCTACACCTACATCTCGTGCCAGCTCCTGCCGGTTCAGGATTTGTCCTGCATGATGAGCGCATAACATAATAAACCGGTTAAAGGCGGCCAGGTTGGTAATGTTACGTAACAGCCGTACATCCCGCTGTACATAAGTCTGCACATAAGATGCCATCCATTTATGTGGCAGTAGTTTCTTATCCCATATTTCCGGGTAGCCGCCTGTTAGTATATGCTTCAGTACATTTTCCTCTGCGAGCCCTGCAGCTTTTAATTCGGCATACGAAAGAGGTAAAAGCTGTAAATAGCCGATACGGCCTGCTAATGATTGAGATATTTTCTCCTGTAGCAAAAAATTATTGGAACCTGTTAGTATAAACTTCCCGCTTTGTTTCGCATTATCCAGTATTTCCTGAAGGTATCTGAAAATATCCGGCACCCTTTGTACTTCATCCAGGATGGCTCCCCTGGGATATTGTTTTAGAAACTGTTTAGGATTATCTTCTGCTGCCAGCTGCACATCGGGATTCTCAAAATTAATATAAGGCTTACCTTTAAACAGCCATTTGCCTAAGGTAGTTTTACCACTTTGCCGTGGCCCTATAATGCTTATGGATCTGAATTGTGTAGACAGAAGCCGGGCTTCTTCCTGGATATGCCTTTTAATCATGAAATTCCATTTTTGAAAAAATATGTAAAAATGGAATAAAATTCCATTTTTGCAAAAAAATGTAAAAATGGAATTTTTAAATAATAATATGATTTGATCAGAGTTTTTTTGATACAGCACTGTATTATACACAAATGATTAATGGAACCGTCTTAACCTCATTATGCGGATGTTTAGTGCTTTATGCAACATGCACTTAGTCACTTAGTCACTTAGTAAATTGATTATCTACTTTGTCTGTTCTGGCACCTGCCCTGGGCGGAGCTGCCCGGGATGTATAAATAAATAATGTCTCCGACTCGTAGATAACGTATAGAATCAAGACTTTGCTTTATTATCAGTACAGAGAGTATGTTTCACGTAACTCCTCGTACAGCGGGGCAAAATGATAATATACTAATTCAGCAAAACAATTTCTCTTTTGAAAAACCACTTGGAGGATAGCAAAGATTGCTATAGCTATTTATATCACTTTAATACTTCCTAAAACAAAGAGCCATTTATGCACTTTAAATTCAGAATAATGAAAAATAATATGAAGGGAGGAGTTAGAGACGCGATTTATCGCGTCTCTACAATAGAAGCAAACATCTACAAAGTCAGGCGCAAAGTAACACCATAAGTACGCTGATCACCCAATACGGCGGCATAATGTCCCGCATTACCGGCACCGGGAAGCAGTTGCTCAAAATAGTTTTTATCCAGCAGGTTCCGGCTCCAAACGAATATAGAAGTCCCCCTTGTAGCCCGGAATCCTGCACGGCCATTTAGCAGGAAGTAGCCATCAATATTCAGATATTGGGAGGGAGAGGGGCTAGAGGAAAAAGAAGATCTGAAAGACGATTCCAAAGCAAGGAAGACTTTACCTCTCTGTCCTATAAAGTTTACCGGTGCTGCTATTTCACCACCCAGAGCACCTGCCCATTTGGATACTCCGGGCAGCTTGCCTCCGGATATATCTTTGAAAGATACGGATGCTCCTGTTTCTTCTAAAGGCACCGGTGCGTTTGTAAATGCTACATATTTTGCATCGGTATAGCTTAAAGCCCCGAAGAAGGAGAAATATTTACCCACCTGTGCGTTGATATCCAGTTCGGCTCCGGTTACGCGTACTTTTTCTGCATTGGCTAAGTAGCCGCGGTTGACGCCGAGCTCCGCCGTTTGTACCAGTGTCTGGTAATCTTTGATGTCGGTATTGAATACGCTGACATTCAGTGTAAGACCAGGGAGGGGCGTGGATTTTATCCCGGCCTCTATATGGCTCACATACTCCGGTTTTATTTCTGCCAGCTCAATCATTACTTCACCGTTAGACTGGGGCAAACCGCCCAGGTTGATACCTATAGGCTTGTAAGCGGTGGAATAAGTAGCATAAGTGTTGATATTATTGTTTACGACGTACGAAAGGGTCAGCTGCCCGGATATGTTGCTGTTCCTTACATTAGTTTTAAACGCCTGGTTACTGTATACCGAATTTAGTAAGGCAAGCAATGCGGGATCATCGGTTTGGAGCCCCCCGTACACTTCACGGTTGTAGTCTACATCTTTCAGGTCATAATTTAATCTCAGGCCGGGCAATACATGCAGCTTGTTGGCAATTTCCCAGTCCAGCTGTGTGAAAAGCGCCCCGCTGAACGAGTTTAGTTGTGAGGTAGTGCGTATGCCATAGCCGTCAAAAAGCCCGGGTGTCTGCCATAAAGGACTTTGTGAGTTTTGTGAAAAGCGCCATTGTGCATCCCCGGCCTCTTCTGTATGGTACGGATCGGATTTCAGGGTTTGATAAATAGCATACACGCCAATTACACCACTAATGCGTGATGATATATTTCCTGCATAGCGGATCTCCTGAGACCATTGCTGATGTTTGGAAGGAGCTTGTGATTTGGACAACATAGCAAGCCCGGTAAAATCCCTGTCGTTGGAGGGATCCCAATTCCAGTAACGCCAGGCAGAGGTAGCGGTTAAAGTCCCTTCACCTATTTTGGCATCTATATTTACCGAAGCGCCTCCCAGGTCGTTATTGGAGCGCCAGGTTGTATTATGGTCTATGATCCTGTCGAATGGATTAAGGCTGGGCAGGGAATAATTAAGATCTTTAATGATGCTATTGAATTGCCGGTAATCTGCACGTTGTGTCTGTACTGCGCCCGCATATACCTGGGCATAGCCATCAGGGCGCTGGCGGGTAGCATCACCTGCGAATAATATGTTGACGCGCTCAGAAGGTTTGTAAAGGAGCTGCGCCCTCAAACCAAGATTGTTTAGGTCGTTTACATATTTATCTGTAGCCTGGTTGTAGACCAAACCATCTCTCTGTGTGCCGGAGAAGGAAATACGGCCGGCCCATTTTTTAGAAAGTGCTCCCGTAACGGAAGTCTTAGCCTGTATATATCCGAAGTTGCCATAGCTGGCTTCAAAAGTAGCTTCCGGAGTAAAGCCCGGTCTTTTTGTGGTGATATTAAAAGCGCCCGCTGTTGTGTTTTTGCCGAACAATGTGCCCTGTGGGCCACGTAGTACCTCTATACGCTCTACATCTATAAAATCGAGCGTAGTGGCTGCCGGGCGTGCATAATAAATGCCATCCACGTAGAAGCCGACACCAGGGTCAATACCATCATTGGTTAGACCGAAGGTAGATCCCAGCCCGCGTATGTTTAAGGTCGTATTCCGGGGGTTGGACGAGTATAGCTGAACGCTGGGCACCAGCTCCTTAACACGGTTTACATTAAAGGCGCCTGCATCATTAACCGTAGCGCCGCTAACGACAGATATAGCAATAGGCACATCCTGTGTACGTTCTATCCTGCGGCGTGCTGTAATAGCTACTTCATTCAGAACATCGGAAAGCGGTTCCAGGGTAATATCCAGATCGGATGCTCCGCCGGTATAGCTGATGGTCTGAAACTTATAATTTTCCGTAGAAACGTAAATTTTGAAGGGAGGAGTTAAGACGGTTTTTAAAAGAAAGTGTCCATTATCGTCACTAAAAGTAGTGGCCACATTGTCCTCAATACTTATGAAGGCTTGCGGTACTGCCTGTCCTTCCCGGTTTTTCAGTATGCCGGACAGGGAGGGTGTGTCCTGTGCTGCAGCCTGCAAAAGGCTGAGCGAAAATGAGAGCAATAATATTGCTTTGCCGAAGTGTTTGTTTTTAGTCATAAAAAATAATTGTATTGGTTATTAAAAGATGCATTTGTACAGGGGTATGAAGCGGTAAGGCTATATGCCGTTAATACCTGAAGTTTCCGGGTGGAATATTATTCCCGGTTTTTATTATGAAATGGCTGAATTCTGCTGCTTGCCAACCTGGTTTGCTATAGCCTGAGCACTTATACTGCATGGCCTGGAGACGTTTATCGAATGTATACTTTTAACCCGTTTTCCGGGGTGGAAGATACCTTACCTTGTACCTGTCTCTGTAAAAACAGACAATACAGGTATAAGCATAATTTAATTATACTTACAGATACCTAATGGATTGTAAGTAAATATTATAGATGTAGCAAAATGGTTATGTCAGCGGAATGCTGTTAGAGAGAGGGGCAACAACAACAATAAAAGAGAGGAGTAGCGAACAGGGAAGCTTTCTTTGAAACGGTAAGTTTCAATTGATGCGCCGGAGCAATTGAGCTGGCGGGAGGAGCGTGTTGAAAATACTTAATTTTCATATCTGTTTGGTAATTGTATCAATTTTTAACGGCCTGTCTTGTTACGCCAATATAATCCTCTTTTTATAAATGCTATTAATGCTACCATATTAGTAGTATTTGTAGCTAAAAAAAATACAAAAACGCATTTTTGTATCACTGTTGCAACGGGTTTTGTAAAGACCGGCTGCAAATATAGAAAAATATTAAAGAAAACAATTTCTCCAAAGAAAAAAATAAGCGACTTTTTTGCATGCTTATCCGGGGAATTTCTGATTTAGATCAGCTTTAGCTGCATGGCAATCTTCATGAGTGCAAAATTATTTTTGACGCCTGTTTTCATCAGTATGCTGCTCCGGTGGTTGTCCACCGTTTTTTTACTTATATGAAGACGGTCTGCTATTTCCTGGCTGCTCAGCTCGTTGACAATAAGAGCGAGTATTTCTATTTCTCTTTTAGATAGTTTCGGGAAAGCAGCCCGGGGTTTT
>JBEBVI010000314.1:0-5468 GCA_040392805.1 Taibaiella helva | reverse complement strand
TACCTTTATGCTTCCACCAGTCATTTTCACTTAATTGTCGCAGACTTAGTGTGCCCGTATAATAAACATACCTGCTATCATCGGAATAGGCAACCAGATCCAGGTCTTTAGGTAATTTCAAACCAATAGGTATGGATACATGGACGGTCAGTAAATAATCATTATTGAATTGTTCGGGCTTTACCTGTTTTTTATACCTGTATTTATATCCTCGCAGGAAAGCCTGAAGGTCATTCCATAATCCCATTGCGGTAGGTCGTGCACCCGATCCTTTTCCATACAGCAAATGTTCATCCCCGTAAGTATCAGATAACACAAGGCCGTTAAATTCGTGCGTTACGGAGTATAGTATATTTTCCCGGAATACCAGTTTGGGCAGGATATAGCTAACAAAGCGATCTTCGTTCGTCTTACAGGCATGTGCAACCAGTTTTATGCTTCCCCCGGTATGTTCCGCAAGACGTAAATCCTGCGGGAGTATATTCTGTATGCCTGTATACAATATTTCATCAGGAGCAATATATATACCCCAAAGATGTGTGATAAGGATACTGAGCTTGCACGCTGCATCTTTACCTTCAATATCAAGGGAGGCATCGCGCTCTGCAAAACCGGCTTCCTGGGCCAGCTGAAGGGCATGGCTAAAACGGTACCGGTAACGCCCCATTGCCGTCAGGATATAATTAGTAGAACCGTTAATAATACCGGTAATCCCGTTGACCAGATCTGTATAATAGTCCTCGGCAGTACGTATAACAGGAATACCGGCACAACAAGCGGCTTCGTACAGGACAGGAACACCATATGCCGACTGTAAGGCTATGATCTCCGGCAGATGCGTAGCGATCATTTTCTTATTGGCAGTGATGAACGGCTTGCCGGCCTTCAACGCAAACTTCAATAATTCGAAAGCCTCTTCCGCATCATCTATCGCCTCTATAATAACATCGACTTCCGGGTCAGAAATAATATCATATCCTGATGCTGCCAACAATCCGGCGGGAATATCACTATGTAACCCGGGATGTTTTACAGCTATACGATGTATATTAAAAGCTTCTTTATCTGCCAGGAGCTCAAAAAAACCCTTACCCACAACACCGTATCCCAATAATCCTATACTTGTCTTTTGTTCCACTTGCTTTGTTTTTTATTAACGGATGTTCAGCAATGACTATGCTTGCTTTCACATGATGGCTCATAACCCGGCATAATTCTTCCGGGATGCTTAACAGCCTTTACTGCGGCTGAGGAGTATAGCGCAGATAAGGTTTAATTGTGTTTACGCCTTTAGGAAATTTCTGTTGGGCAACCTCATCGCTTACAGAAGGGGCAACGATAACGTCCTCACCTTGTTTCCAGTCGGCAGGCGTAGCGACACTGTGTTTTGCTGTTAGTTGCAATGAATCGATCACACGTAGCACTTCATTAAAATTACGTCCGGTAGATGCAGGGTAAGTGATGGATAGTTTCAGCTTCTTATCCGGCCCGATAACAAAAAGAGAACGTACAGTAGCGGTAGCCGAAGCATTGGGATGGATCATATCATACAGCGAAGCTACTTTACGGTCATCATCTGCGATAATGGGGAAATCCACATTGGTTTTCTGGGTTTCATTGATATCATTGATCCAGCCTAAATGACTATCTACCGGGTCTACACTTAATGCCAGCACTTTTACGTTACGTTTGGCAAATTCATCGTTCAGTTGTGCCGTCCTTCCCAATTCGGTAGTGCAGACAGGCGTAAAATCGGCAGGATGAGAAAATAAAACACCCCAGCTATCACCCAGGTATTCATGAAAGTTAATTTCCCCGATACTCGATTTTGCTTTGAAGTCGGGCGCTTCATCTCCAAGTCTTAATGACATAATATATGTTTTTGAAGGTTAAAAAATAAAAACGTTGTTTGAAATGGAATTAAGTAAAATAGTCAAAATAACTACCCCAAGTACCGTCATGCCGACCGTAGTGGAGGCATCTCCCAGACTTTGAAACCGGGAAGTTATTTTGACACGATTACTAAATAATTACTTCCTCTAAGGCATGCAAAGCTTTAGAAGGCCTGATCTTTTCCAGGTCCGCTTTCTCCACAATAGCGTCCGGCGCTACAATAAGGGATACCCCCTTTTGCTTCCACCAATTATGGTCACGCAGTTTAGCATAATGGATCACACCGGTAAGATAGCTTCTCTCCTGCCCGCTATGCCACTCATCCACCCACTCCAACTCATGCTTGGGCAACTGGTTCCAGTCTTCCACACTGATAAATACACGTAAGTAAAAATCCTGCGACAATTGTAGCGATTCATGTTGGTGAAGCTTCTTATACTCATATTTATAATCATACCTAAGTGCGGAAATATCACTCAAAACAGCCGATGCCGTTGGGAAGCTGCCCGCACCTTTGCCATAAAAGAATTGCCTGTCCGCAAAACCGCTTTCTATCACAACACCATTGTATTCATTCTTTACAAATACCAGGGGATCTGTTTGCGGTATAAACTGAGGTAATACCAATGCTGCCACAGTGCCATCCGACAACTTCTTAGCCTGTGCCACTAATTTAATATCATAACCTTTTTCCTTCGCTACCTGTGCATCGCCCAGTTGTATATTCTGGATACCGTTAAAAAGTAATTCCCCAACTTTAGGTACGATACCGTAGGCATGTGTCAGCAAGAAAGTCCATTTGTTTACCGCATCATAACCTTCAACATCCAGTACCGGGTTGCTCTCTGCAAATCCGAGGTCTTGCGCCAGTTTTAATGCACGGTCAAATTCAAGCTGGTCTTCAAAGATGCGGGTAAGGATAAAATTAGTAGAACCATTAACTATGGCCTTAATGGAATGTAACAAGTCGTTATCATAATATTCTTCCAGGTTCCTGATCACCGGTATGGAAGCACATGCGGCGCTTTCGTATAGAAAGGGTAATCCTGTTTCCTGTTGCAGTTGCAATATCTCTGCAAGATGTTCCGCTATCATCTTTTTGCTGGCACTGACTACTGCCTTACCATTCTTTAAAGCCGTTCTCACAATTTCGAAAGCGGCATCGGCATCATCGATTACTTCTACTATAACATTGATCTCTTCATCATAAAGCAACTCGTCTTTGTCTACAGTAAAGAGGGAAAGAGGCGCTTCTCTCTTTTTATACGGATGTTTAATGCAAACCTTCTTTATTTCTCCGTTAAGAGAAGGTGTTTGTTGCAATACTTTATAAAGCCCCTCACCTACCACGCCAAAACCGAATAAGCCAATTACTAATTTTTTACTTTCTGACATTTTATAAGTTTTTGTTGTTTTTAATTTAAATGTATAATAGAACCTAAGGGATAATGAAATTGCAATTCATCCGGGAAGCTTGCCTGCAGGGCATATAATTCCCTTGCCTGGCCAAGCACCTCTTCCAACAGGGAATAGCTGACATCTTCATCAACATTAAAAGATACCGTCAATTGGTTGAATACTGTCCTTTTATCACATCGGTCTGTATCCGCAGTATGAATGCTGCCTTCAATGGTTATGCCTAATTTTTCGACCGGTACGTCGTGGCTGATAGCGGCCAGCCGGATCGTTTCGATAAAATCATACATACACTTTTGTGTAGAATAGAAGTATTCAACGGAATAACCGGTTTTATTAACCGGGCGCAGGGCATCCTTTAAATCGAACACCAACCGGGAAGGGCGCAGTACGGGCGTTAACCCTGAAGCACGGATACTTCCACCTGAGAAGGAAAAATGTAACTTAGTCACAGTAAATAATTTTTAAACAGAGAACGAATCAAACCTCCTGTACCAGGAAAAGCTGAAATAATTATTTGTAATGGAAAATCGGAAAAGGTGCAGCTTAGCACATACAACAGCAACAACAACACGCCATATCAGCCGGAGTAGCTGTATGCAAAGACAGTATTGTATGTTGTTTCGCGTTCATTATATCGGCACTATTAATGCTGAAGATCCGGCAAAGCTATATCTTTTTCGTGATTTCCAAATTTCTTTTTTTGATTTTAAGATTTTTCAACTTTTTAATTTTGACTTAATACCGTCAGCTGGTTAACGGCTTTCAGCGCCTGGTCGAGATCCTGGATGAGATCGTTTGTTTCTTCTATGCCGACGGACAGGCGGATAAAGCCGCCGGTTATACCGGTTTGCAGTTTCTTTTCCAGGGGCACTGATTTGTGTGTCATTTCAGTGGGCAGACAGGACAGGCTCTTTACGCCACCGAGGCTTTCGGCAAGGTGAAAGAGTCTGCACGATCTGAGAAAAGCTTCTGCAGCTTCCTGGGTATCCTCTTTTAAGCGGAAGCTGACAATACCTCCGAATGCTTTCTGTTGCTTTTGTGCTATATCATGGTTAGGATGAGAAGTTAAGCCCGGATAGTACACTCTTTCAACTGCAGGATGTTGCTCCAGATATTGGGCAATAGTAAGAGCGGAGGCCGATTGCTGCCGCACTCTTAATGTAATGGTTTCGAGACCGCGCAGTATCAGCCAGCTGTCAAAGGGGCCCAGGATATTGCCTCCGGCATTCTGTAAAAACTTTATTTGCTCGCCTAAAGCCTCGTCTTTGGTAATAACAGCTCCGGCAATAAGATCGCTGTGGCCACCCAGGTATTTGGTCGCACTATGTACTACTATATCAGCACCCAATGTCAAAGGCTTTTGTAATACGGGAGAAGCGAACGTATTGTCCACACAAAGTAAAGCGCCGTGCTGATGTGCCAGCCGGGCTATGGCAGCAATATCTGAAATCTGTAATGTGGGATTGGTAGGAGATTCCAGCCAAACTAACCGGGTCTGCGGTGTTAAGGCATTAAGTACCTGGTTGAGGTCTGTGGTATCTACATAATTTACTTTTATACCCAACTTCTCATATACATGGGTGAACAAACGGTAAGCACCGCCGTATATATCTTCTACAGCAAGTATTTCATCACCGGATTTTAACAGCTTCAATACAGCATCTATGGCGGCAAGGCCACTGGCAAATGCAAGGCCGGTACTCCCCTCTTCCAGTTTAGCCAATACATTTTCCAGTACGGTACGTGTCGGATTGGCGCTTCGTGCGTATTCATAACCTTTATGTACGCCGGGAGCTTCCTGTATGAAAGTGGATGTCTGGTAAATAGGTACGCTGATAGAACCGGTCAGCGGATCAGAAGGAATGCTTGTCAGGATTTGAGTGCTTGTGCTCATTTTCTTTTGGATTAAACAGTGGTTAAAAAATTGATTATACATTTTTTGCCGCCTTATCCAGAAAGATCATTTACCAGCTGAGCATAAAAAAAGCTCACCTGATAAATCAGATGAGCCTTTAAATATTTTTCAAAAAAAATCTTTTAAGCTTTTACCTGACTTATCTATCCCGTTTTTAACCGGGATGGAATTAGCACCTTATATCTGTAGTATAGGTTGCCAAGGTTTCATCGGGCCATTTCCCTCCACCTTTCTGGATAAG
>JBEBVI010000313.1:0-5472 GCA_040392805.1 Taibaiella helva | reverse complement strand
GTACAGATAAAGCGGAGATATTATTAAAGCAATTTAAAGGTATTGTTCTGTTGGACGAAGCGTATATTGATTTTGCAAAAGATGCTTCCTTTGTTGATCGTTTGGATGAATTTCCTAATCTGGTAATCTGCCAAACTTTATCTAAAGCCTGGGGAATGGCAGGTCTTAGGGTGGGTATTGGTATCGCTGCTGAAAATATTATTCACTATTTAAAAAAGATAAAGCCACCTTATAATATAAACGGCTTAAGTCTTGATAGGGCAGAGACTTTGCTTCAGGATGAAGAAGGCTTTAAAGAGCGGCTATCTTTTATCTTAAGCGAGAAAGAAAGGTTGATTTCATGTTTATCGATATTGCCCTTTGTACATAAAGTCCATAGTTCGGATGCTAACTTTCTACTGGTGGAGTTTGATCAAGCTAATGTTGTGTATCAATTCCTTGTAGATAGGGGAATTGTATTAAGAAACAGGTCTACTCAACCTTTATGTTTAAACTGTTTACGCATTACAGTCGGTCTTAAGGAAGAAAATGATACCTTGCTGCTTGCTTTAAAAGACTATGATGGAACAATGAATAATGAACAATGATGTCTTTTTTTACCAATAGGCCATAGCTGCATCTATGCGGGTTTTTGACTTTTGACTTCTGACTTTTTAATTTTGACTTATACTTACATGAAAAAAGTACTCTTTATTGACCGTGACGGTACATTAGTGATTGAACCACCTGTTGATTTACAGTTAGACAGTTTAGAAAAACTGCGTTATTACCCGGGCGTTTTCCGCTACTTGTCACTAATAGCAGAAACATTGGATTATGAATTAGTGATGGTCACCAACCAGGACGGTTTAGGAACGGCATCTTTTCCGGAAGATACTTTCTGGCCTGCACAAAATAAAATAATAGAAGCATTTGAACAGGAAGGTATTTACTTTGCTCAAGTATTTATTGACCGGAGCTTTCCTGAAGATAATGTGCCAACGCGTAAGCCCGGAACGGCAATGCTAACAAAATATTTTAATGGTGAGTACGATTTGGAACACTCTTTTGTGATCGGCGATCGTATTACCGATATGGAATTGGCCAGGAACCTGGGATGTAAGGGGATACTGCTTACCCCCGAGCAGGATAAGGAATATGATCCTGCTGTACAGGCGCTGAAAGCGACAAACTGGAAAGAGATTTATACCTTTTTAAGATTCGGACTTAGAATCGCTTCGGTTAATCGTAAAACTAGGGAAACGGATATTGCCATTGAGCTAAACCTGGATGGAATAGGGAAAGCTTCTGTATCTACGGGAATTGCATTCTTTGATCATATGCTGGAGCAAATCAGTAAACATGCCTTGGTTGATTTAAACATACGCGTTCAGGGCGATCTGCATGTTGACGAACATCATACAATAGAGGATACAGGTATCGTATTGGGTACTGCTTTTTCCCGTGCTTTGGGTAATAAGGCCGGCATTGAACGCTATGGTTTCTGTTTACCTATGGATGATTGCCTGGCACAGGTTGCTATCGATTTCGGAGGTAGAAACTGGCTGGTTTGGGATACGGTATTTAAGCGGGAAATGATTGGAAAAATGCCTACTGAAATGTTTGCTCATTTCTTTAAATCGTTCAGTGATGGCGCTTCCTGTAATTTAAATATTCAGGCCAGCGGCGACAATGAACACCATAAGATTGAAGCTATTTTTAAAGCATTTGCTAAAGCGATCAAAATGGCCATACGCCGTGATTTAAATAATATGGTTTTACCGTCAACAAAAGGAATATTGTAATGAATCTTGTAATTATTGATTATGGTGCCGGCAATGTTCGTTCCGTTCAGTTTGCATTAGAGCGTTTGGGTGTTACCGCTGTTACCAGCAGCCATCCGGAAATAATAAGAAGCGCAGACCGCATCATTTTTCCCGGTGTTGGAGAGGCTGCTACAGCTATGCAGACATTAAAGGAGAAAGAGCTGACTACATTGATTCCCGGGCTGAAGCAACCTTTTTTAGGTATTTGCCTCGGTATGCAATTGCTGTGCCGCTATTCCGAGGAGGGTAACACCACGGGAATGAATATATTTCCGATAGATGTTGTTCGCTTTGATGAAACACAAAAGGTACCGCATATGGGATGGAATAATCTGATTTTTGATCATCAGGAGTTATTCCGGGATATAGATCAGCCGAATTATGTATACTATGTGCATAGTTATTATGTGCCACTTTGTGCCTATACTATAGCTACCTGTTCTTATTCCTTACCTTTTTCTGCGGCTTTGAAAAAGGACAATTTTTATGCCTGCCAGTTTCATCCCGAAAAAAGTGCTGAAACCGGGGCACAGATTCTGAAAAACTTTTTATCTCTTTCCTGATATTTCAAACTGATTATGATGAGAATTATTCCTGCAATTGACATTATTGATGGTAAGTGTGTACGTCTGACCCAGGGTGATTATAATAAAAAGAAAATTTATAATGAAGATCCTTTAGAAGTAGCAAAGCAATTTGAAGCTGCGGGCATACGCTATCTTCATTTGGTTGACCTGGATGGTGCCCGCTCTCAAAATATTGTCAACGCCGCTATCCTGGAGAAAATTGTAACACGAACCAATCTGAAGGTAGATTTTGGAGGTGGTATTAAGTCTGATGAAGCTATACGTATTGCATTTGAATGTGGCGCCCGGCAGGTGACGGGTGGCAGTATAGCTGTGAAAAATAAATCCTTATTTACCTCATGGTTACAACGATATGGGGCAGATAAGATTATTTTGGGCGCTGATGTCCGGAATGAACATATAGCCATAAACGGATGGTTAGAAAGTTCGGAGCTCCACCTTTTCGACTTTCTGGCCAATTATGTGGATGCAGGTATACAATATGTCATTTGTACGGATATTAGTAAAGACGGGCTTTTGCAGGGTAGCGCACTTGATATGTACCGAAAAATCCGGCAACAATATCCGGATGTAAAGCTTATTGCCAGCGGTGGTGTAAGTAGTGTTGCAGAACTGGAAGAACTTTCGCTTATAGGGGTAGATGGTGTTATTGTTGGCAAGGCTTTATATGAGAACCAAATTTCTTTAAAAGAATTACAGCGTTATGTTGACTAAAAGAATTATCCCTTGCCTGGATGTAAAAGATGGAAGAACGGTAAAAGGCGTTTGCTTTGAAGAATTGAGGGATGCCGGAGACCCGGTGGCGTTTGCTGCTACTTATGCCGATAATGGTGCAGATGAGCTTGTGTTATTGGATATTACAGCCACGGCTGACGGTAGAAAGACATGGGTTAAGATTGTGGAAGAAGTCGCCCGGGCTATTCATATACCTTTTACCGTAGGTGGCGGTATTGACTCTATTGATGATGTGTATCGTTTATTGAGAGCGGGTGCCGATAAGGTATCTTTAAATTCGGCGGCAGTCAGACGGCCGGAATTGATTAAAGAGCTATCGGCCTATTTCGGTAATCAATGCATTGTGCTGGCTATTGATGCAAAGCAAATAGGGGAGGAGTGGAAAGTATTCATCTCAGGCGGAAAAATAGCTACGGACTATAACTTGTTGGAATGGGCAGAACAAGGGGTGGCATACGGCGCCGGTGAAATTTTGTTTACTTCCATGACGCATGACGGCTCTAAAAGTGGCTATGCCAATGAGGCGTTATATGCTTTGTCGCAAAAGGTGAATGTGCCGGTAGTCGCTTCCGGAGGAGCCGGCACGATGCAGGACTTTAAAGATGCTTTTGTGTATGGACATGCAGATGCTGCCCTGGCAGCGAGTGTGTTTCATTATGGATCAATTAATATTAAGGAATTAAAACAATACCTGGCACAGGAGCATATTCCCGTGCGTTTATAAATACGTATATGATGCAAAACATAAATTTTTCTAAAAGCAATGGCCTTGTCCCTGCAATTATCCAGGATGTGCTTACCCATAAGGTACTTATGTTAGGATACATGAATGAAGAAGCTTTAAAGCAGACTATAGAAACAAAAAAGGTAACCTTTTATAGCAGAAGCAAACAACGCTTATGGGTGAAAGGCGAGGAGAGCGGCCACTTTCTTTACCTGGAAGATATATTGCTGGATTGCGATCAGGATACTTTACTGGTTTTAGCCAATCCTGCCGGGCCGGTTTGCCATACTGGGGCAGATACCTGTTGGCAACAACCTAATCAATCGATGGAAGGAATGATACGCAGGTTAGAACAAACAATAGAGGGCCGCAGGGCGGGGCAGGATAAGGACTCGTACGTCTATTCTTTATTTGAAAAAGGAATAAATAAGATAGCGCAGAAAGTGGGAGAAGAGGCGGTAGAAATGGTCATTGAAGCTAAGGATAATAATGATGAATTATTTCTGAATGAAAGTGCTGATTTATTTTTCCATTATCTTATCCTGTTGAGAGCAAAGGGGTATAGCATGTCTGATGTAACGGATGTATTGAGGGGGCGGATGAAGTAGTGTGTTGTTTCTTTACTCAAAACGGCCAATCAAAAGTTTGTTACCTATATATGGTAATAAAAGTTAACTTTGAGCTATTGACAACATGAAAAACAAACAACATGAAGAAGATTTTATTTTCGGTAGTTGTAGCTTTAATAGCTGTATATAGCACAAACGCACAAAAATGGGAGACAGTAGGAAGGTATGGATTTTCGGAAGGTGAGGTACAATCTACCTCATTGGCATTCGGTCCGGAAGGAGCACCCTATGTAGCTTATTTCGATGCGAAGTTAGAGAAAGTAGTGGTGAAGAAATTTGATGGTGCGGACTGGGTAGATGTAGGTCCGGCAGGTTTATCGGAAGGTATGGCAGCCTATACGTCATTGGCATTTAGCCCTGATGGAGCGCTTTATGTGGCTTATAGGGATCATGCAAACTCACATGCAGCTACAGTGATGAAGTTTGACGGGACAAACTGGGCGAACGTAGGTGCATCGGGTTTTTCATCGGGGCCTGTATACGATATATCATTGGTGTTCAGTCCTACAGGAACGCCTTATGTAGCTTACGGCAATAATGGGTATAGAGGCGAAGCAGAGGTGATGAAATTTAACGGTACGGATTGGGTGAATGTAGGTGAAGTGGGATTTTCAGGAATTGAAGTCCGTTGGACATCATTAGCATTCAGCCCATCCGGAGAACCTTATTTAGCTTATAGGGATAATCAGAATAAAGCAGTAGTGAAAAAATTTAACGGAGTAGATTGGGTAAACGTGGGTGCGGCAGTTTCATCCGGTGGGGCTGCCTATATATCATTGGCATTTGATCCCACCGGAGCGCCTTATATAGCTTATTCATCCAAAGCAACAGTAAAAAAATTTAACGAAGCAAATTGGGTAAACGTAGGTTCGGCAGGATTTTCATCAGGCTTGGTTTCCTACACCTCATTGGCATTTAATCCCAGCGGAGAGCCTTTTGTGGCTTATTCGGATGACGCGTATGACGGTAAAGCGGTCGTGATGAAATTTGAC
>JBEBVI010000312.1:0-5476 GCA_040392805.1 Taibaiella helva | reverse complement strand
AACTTGTCATCTCCTTATGATCCAGGCCCGCCCGGTTACTTACTCGACATGACGTGAGCAGGGTATTGAAAATCTTCCTTAATTCCGATAGCAAAAAATAAAGGAGCCACAATTTTTAAGCTCCTTTGTTTTTTTAAGAAAAATGATCTTTTTTGCTACAATCCTTTTCCCATTAATCCTGCCTTGAGAATTTACCCGTAAAGACTACCGCACCATCAAAAGTCAGCGCCTGCATTATATATAGACCCTGGGGCAATATGGATACATCAATATTGTTTGTATTACGGACGCGCCGCACCACACGTCCGTCTATACTTCTTACGATTAAGTTCCATTTTTCTCCGGTACTGAGATAGAGAATATCTTTCACCGGATTAGGAAAAATAGTCACCGCATTGCTATTTCCTGTAACAGGCCCGATAGTATTTCCCGGTACGTTATTGATAATATAACTATCCGAGGTATCGCTGCAGCCCTTCTCATTTTCAACAATAACTTTATAATCTCCGTTCTCCTTAACCGTATATTCCCTGCCGGTAGCTCCGGGAATAATAGTATCATTCAACAGCCATTGATATTTATCATAGATCTCCATAGTTCTCAATACCAACCCGTCCACAACAATATCCGGCTCCGTCAGCTTCCCGTTCAGCGTAACATCCAGCTGTACGGTGCTGTCGCAGCCTGCACTATTGGGATATTGCTGGCTGTAAATGCCTGTACTGTTATACTCCACATTATTAAACACATAGGTATCTTCACAAAGTACAATTCTGACAAGGCTGGAAGATGTATCCGCACATACAAGCTTATATACAAACACATCTTCATCACCAAAAGACGTGAATTTAGAAGATGCCTGCCCGGGATTAAATTCTACTTCTTTCTGAAAATACCCGGTAGCAAACACATTTCCCGAACCATCAATAGTAATATCATTTCCATAATCAAAACCGGTGCCGCCAAATGCGACAGCCCATTTATATTTTCCTGAAGGATCAAGAACAGAAATAAACACGTCTACGCTTCCAAGAAAGGGTAAAAAGCGACCGCCCTCGTCAGGATCAAAATCAACAGGTGTTACGCCGTTAAAATACCCAATCGTATATACATTTCCCAACCTATCCAGAGCTATTGAGCTTCCTATATCATTGTAAGGGCCGCCAATACTTTTAGCCCAGATAAAATCTCCGTTCGCATCCAGCTTCACAATATAAACATCATTGTTGCCTTTCGACTCCAGGTTAAACGTATCCTTTCCCGGGTTGAAATCTACGATATTATAAAACCAACCGGTGAGATACACATTCCCTGCGACATCTACCCTTACCTCAGTGCCATCCTGGGCAGTATTGCCACCCAGCTGCTTTGCCCATATTGCATTACCGGCAGCATCCATCTTAAGTGCAAACACCCCGCTTCCTCCAAAGGCGGATAACGTTATGATACCTGATTTCATATGAAAATTAGCCAGGCCGTTAAACGACCCGGTAGCATAAATATTCCCTTCCCGGTCCACAGTAACAGAATTACTATAAATATTTTTGTCACCGTCTACCTGCTTTACCCACACAAAATTTCCCGAGGCATCTAACTTAGAGATGAATACATCTCTTACACCTTTAGGGGTAAGCTCGTGCGGGTTATTCCTGTCAGGGTTAAAGTTAACGGTATAGACAAAAAAGCCTGTAGTGTAGACATTACCTGAATCATCTACTGCTATGGATGTAATACCCTGATCCCACGCATCACCTCCCATTGTTTTGGCCCAGACGAATTTACCATCGGCGTCAAGCTTCAATACAAAAAAATCAGCCCCGCCTATTGCCGTTACCAAATGGGATCCCGATTGATCCGGATCAAAATCAACGGTACCCTCAAAATAGCCCGCTACATATACATTTCCCGAATTATCAGTAGCTACAGAAACACCGCGATCACCTTTATCCGCTCCTATACTTCTTGCCCATAAAAACCGGCCGGAAGCATCACGCTTAGCTATAAACACATCCGTACTTCCCTTTGATACCAGTGTACCGCCACCCACGCCGGAGCCGAAATCAGCCGTTTCGTTAAAGTTTCCGACAACAATGACATTCCTATCCGGATCGGTTACAATGGAAGTACCTTCGTCTAAAAGCTTTCCACCCATCTGAACTGTCCAGTCAAACTGAAGTTGGCCTTGTGCCGGCAAACAGATTAGTTGCACACAGATGGCCAATAAAAAAAGTACATTATTTTTAGCAAGAAAAATTTTTACCATAACCAAACGTTTTAAGTTTAAATATATGGTAAAGATAAAAAGCGGGCTTCTTTCCCGAAAGGTGGTAAACACTCAATTTTACCATTGGTGCTATATAAGCATCTCATAATACTTTCTGCTTTTGAGTATTTTCATAAGCCTGCAAAGCCCGCATGAACAGCTTCCGGCAGTAAAGGATCGCTTTAAGTATTCGGTTTTCAAGATACCCGATTAATCCGCAGCATAAATTATTAAATTTATTTAACAAAAACTTTCACTATGATTGCATCGTACAAGATCAACTATAACAAGGAGCTGATGTAAACAGATCAGATGAAAGTAATCACGTTCTTATTCTTTTTATTATTACATGCAGGTTCAGTAACCGCACAACAGTCTATTGCGGTAAAGGAATATCCTTATAGTGACCTGGAAACCGGCAGAATACTCTTTTACAAAGGAGAGTACAATAAGTCCATTAATACATTAAGAAGATCAACACAGAAAATAAGCAACAAAGCCGACCTGTCGAAACTGTACAATACAATTGGCTCGGCTTACCTTTTAAAGGGCGATTTTGACTCGGCAACTTTTTATTTTTATCTAGCCGCCGAAGGCCTCGATGACGACCGGAATAATTCATTGCTCCTGGCTAAAGTTTACAACAACCTTTCTGTCACCTTCCTCTCTTTAGGTGAACGCGACAAAGCGCTAAAATATACCCTGAAAGCGGAATCAATCGTTACCGAAAATCACCATAAAGCTTATGCAATCGTCACTCTGATCAACAAAGGCAAATTGTATAAAGAAGAACGCAAGTGGGACACAGCAATTAACAATCTCAAAGAAGCTATCCGCTTGTGTAAACAGATCTCCAATAAATTATCTGTCGATGAAACCAGCTTCTCTCCTGACGAATTAAAGCAATCGGCGTTACTGTATCTGGGCGAGGTGTATTGCGATAAAGGTGTTTTCGACACAGCGCTGTCTTACTTAAATAAGGCAATGGAAATGAATGCTTTTCAGAACCCATATTACTCGACCTCACTGCATTTGCTGATCGGGCAGACTTACTTAAAACTACAGCATTTGCATCTCGCAGAAAAGCATCTTTATCAAACATTGTCACTGGCAAAGGAAATCCGCTCCGAATCTCTTGAAGTTTTGGCATACTATGAATTATCCATGCTACACGAAGCTAAAAATAATTACAAAGAGGCTTATCAAAACCGTCTAAAGTTCGAGGAGATAGATAAGAGATTAAGCGAAAAGGAAAAGATCAAGAATATAAATCTACTGGAGATAAGATACCGGACTGCCCAAAAAGACAAAGAGATCGTTGAAAAAAAGCTGGTTGTCAATCAACAGCAAAATGCGTTGAGAAAAAAAGATATATGGATCGTGACAGCGTCTTTCAGCACTTTGATTTTGTTCATCTTATTAGTGGTGAGTATCCGGACCTATCGTCATAAACAGTTCTTACAGCGGCAGCAAATATTGGTGATACAAAATGAAAAGCGCATAGAACTGTTAAAGGCAACGATGGAAGGTGAAGAAAACGAGCGTAACCGGCTGGCAGATATTTTACATGATGGCATAGGCAGTATTATCTCTGCTGTTAAAATGAACTTCAGCACTTTAAAGATAGAACCTTCA
Organism: Taibaiella helva; assembly: GCA_040392805.1. Classification (GTDB taxonomy): domain Bacteria; phylum Bacteroidota; class Bacteroidia; order Chitinophagales; family Chitinophagaceae; genus Taibaiella; species Taibaiella helvus_B. Next base: position 1,578 of record JBEBVI010000312.1, on the reverse strand, counting down.
GATAAATACGTTTATGATAATATTATAGTATTATTGAATGATGCCGCAAACGAATTGCGCACAACTGCTCATAACCTTATGCCCCGGTTTTTGTTCCAGGACGGGTTGAAGCTGGCTATAATCTCGTTTTGCGAACGGATCTCTAATGCCAGCTTTAATATAGAACATCAGTTTTACGGCGACTTTGATCATTTCGATAAAAATTTTGAATTGTTCGTCTACAGGATAATACAGGAACTGATCAATAATGTGATCAAACATGCATCCGCAACTTATGTATTAATCCAGTTAAGTGCTCAGCATGATCTGTTTACCATTACTATTGAAGACAATGGTGTGGGCTTCCGTGATAACCTGGATGACATTAACTTTAACAACGGAAAGGGGCTTGAAAATTTAAGAGAAAAAATAGCACTGCTGAACGGGCACTTTTCTATTGAAAGCAAAAAAATTTCCAGGACACACATTTATATAGAATTTGATATTCAGAATTTTAAAAACAAATTTTAAAAATGATAAAAGTTTCCATACTGGATGACCAGCTCATTGTGCTTAACGGCGTACAGCAAATGCTCCATAACAACAAAGAAATAAAGCTGACAGGGGTTTGTAAAACCAAGGAAGAATTACTGAGCACGCTCAGGAACGAAGTACCGGACCTGTTGCTCCTGGATATCAGGATGCCTCAAATTGAAGGTGATGAAATAGCCGCCTTTATATCGGAAACATACCCGCAGATTAAAATCCTGGTATTAACCAATTTCGACACGATACATTATATCCGGAAAATGGTACAAAACGGCGTACAGGGTTACCTGCTGAAAAATACAGACCAGGAGACACTGGTTACCGCCATTAAAGCTATTTATAACGGGGAACAGTACTTTGAGGAATCAATAAAAAACAAGCTTACAGATCATCCCTTAAAACATGGAAAACAAATCCCGAGCCTCACTACCAGGGAGATAGAGATACTCACCCTGATCACGAAGCAATATTCAAGCCAGCAAATCGCAGATAAGTTATTTTTAAGCCTGCGCACTATCGAAAATCACCGCTATAACCTGTTCCAGAAATTAGATGTAAAAAATGCTGCCGGCCTGGTAACTAAAGCATTTGAGCTGAATTTATTAGAACCGGATAGCTGATATTCTTTAAATCATCTCATTAAGTAGGGCCTGCTAAATAACTGTATTTTCTTACATAGACAGTAGCTCTTCCTCGTCCTGCTGTCACGCCCCTTCGACCAGGCTCAGGACAGGTGGAAGCGTCTATAGGTGCTAAGGACGAATGCCCTGGTTAGGTTGTGGTAGCGACGTTTAGATCCCTCCGGGATGACTATGGGGAGTGTGCAAGAGAAGTAGCCATTTGATAGGGAGGTATATATTCCAGGAAAAGCCTGGAATATATCCGCAAGGTTTTAAGGCTGAATGGCTAAAACTCTTGCATAGAAGTATGAAGAGATATTGCTCAATTCGTTAGTATTCAATAAAATGTTAGTTATTTAGCAGACCCTAAGTAATTGTGTCGAAATAACTTCCACGTTTCCAAGCCCCATGAGATAGTACACATCTCATG
>JBEBVI010000311.1:0-5486 GCA_040392805.1 Taibaiella helva | reverse complement strand
ATTTTTTGGTGGGCCAAAAATACCCAACTCGGCATGACGGTACTTACTTCGACACAGCTCAGTACAAGTGAGGAATTTATTTTGACTATTTTACTAAGCAGGCGGCTGGCGTACTTGTCCCGACTCCGTTGCATACGCCTGTTTTGTAGCATGTTCCCACGTTTCGTTACTTCTTCAATGATTCATTCGTATTCATCTTCCTGATACCTGCCTGTTTCTTCCCGGGAGGCTTTTATCTCTTTATTGTGCTCCTTTATGGTATAACGTTGTTGTTGGATTATTTATATCCCGGGATGAGGAGAAAAGCGGCAGGGGATAGAATTAGATAATAATAAAAGAACTGTACCTGTATTTTGACTTAAAGATGCGCTTACACTAATCTTTGCTCATAAGCGTATTTGACAAGGCCTAATACTGAATTAGTACCGGTTTTCCTGAAGATATTTTTCCGGTGCGTTTCCACCGTTCTTTCGCTGATGTATAGCCTGGCGGCAATGGCGCTGTTGTTGTATTCCTGTTCTATCAGCCGGATGATCTCGATTTCTCTTGCGGTGAGGTGTATGTGGTCATTCTGGCTTTTTATAGATTCCTGTTTCCTGATGCCGTCCAGGACTTCTTCGCTGAAGTAGATACCACCTTCCGCAACTTTTGAGATTGCCTGAATTAATGTTTCCTTGCCCATATTTTTCAGAATATAGCCGGAAATGTCCACTTCATTAATAAGCGCATCAACGACCTGCCAGTCGTTATTCATAGACAAGGCGATAATTTTTAACCCCGGAAAATCCTTTCTGATATCTTTGGCCAGGTCGAGGCCGGAGTACTGCGGCATCATGATGTCTGTAAGTAATATGTCCACTTCAGATTGCTCCAGTAAGCTTTTGACCTGACCGGGAGCCGTAGTGGTAAAGGCAATTTGAATTACCGGGTGGCCCTGCAGCAACGCGATAATACCGTCCACGACAATCTGATGATCGTCTACTATGGCAACCTTTACCTTCATGTGGGTGTAAAGGTAATATTTCCATCTTTTTATAAAACAGACAAGCCGGAATTTTTTATTGCAGAGGAATATATATGGCTAATAAAGTTCCCCTGCCCGGTGCGGAATCAATATCGACCGTACCTTTTAAATAGCTTACCCGTGATGTTATATTTTTAAGCCCTATACCTTCAAACAAATCTATTGTCGAAGTGTCAAAGCCGATACCGTTGTCTTCTATGGTAGCTGTGATACCATCCGGTTCCTTCATAATAGAAATATCTAACTTGCTGGCCCTGGAATGCTTGATCACATTATTTACACATTCCTGTATCACGCGGTAAAACACGGTTTCAATATTACTGTCAATCCGGCTGTCCAGCCCTTCGGTATACAGGTGGATCTCGATGGATTTTTTGTCCATCTTATCGATAAAATCACGTACTGCGGACGCCAGGCTTTTTTTGAGGAGGCTGTTGGGCATCATATTGTGTGATACATTGCGTATTTCCCGGCAGCTTTCATCTATCAGATATTTTACTTTTTCAAACTCCTGTTCCTCTTCTTCATTCAGGGTCATTTTGTCTTCAAATGATGAGAGGTTCATTCGCGCCACGCTCATCATCTGGCCGATGCCGTCATGCAGGTCGCGGGCTATTCTTTGTCTTTCCTCTTCTTCTGCTTCCAGTACGGCCCTGGTGGCATACTCCTGTTGTTCGAGAATGGCGGCCTGTAGCTTGTTCTGTTGTTTCAGCCTGTAGCGGCGGTAGTATAAGTAAGCTATAAAAGCGGATACGATTGTGAGAAAAATAATACTGTAGATCCAGTAATTTCTTTTACTGATTTCGAACTGTTGCTGCCGGATCCTGGATTTATGTTTCTCTGTTTCAAATTTCAGGCTTAGTTCTTCGATCTGTTTATTTTTTTCAATATTGAACAGGGAGTCTTTGTACCGGATATGCTGTTGCAGGTTATCGTATGCTTTATTATACTGCATGAGCTTTTCGTATGCTGCTGCAATACGCCCGTAATTGTAGGAGATAATATCAAGGTATCTTATGCTGTAGGCAATATCGTTACTTTTGAGATAATAGAGAATGGCTTCTTCCATATTCCCTGTTTCGGTGAGCAAGTCACCGATATTGGTATAATTGATGCAGAGGGCAAAAGTGTCTTTTGTTGCTTCCCGGTAGGTTAAAGCATCAAAGATATATTTCCGGGCCAGGGCGTATTCCTTTTTTTTAAGGTATGCCCCGCTTAAGAATTCGAGGCTGTACCCGATCCCTACCTGATCTCCTCTCTTTTTTTGGATAGCTAATGAAGCTTCATATCTTTTTATAGCTTCTTCTAAATCTCCTTTATATTCAAAAGCTACACCTGATTCGTTGTAAATAGTGGCGATACCTTCGGCATTATCTGCCTGTTTGTATAGCTTCATGGCCTCATCATAATACCCGATCGCCCTGTCCGGTTCTGTTTTCCGGTAAAAACGGGCAATATCGTTGTAGATCTCTGCTTTTTTATTGTCATCTTTCGAGTGTTCCAGGATGTGCAGGGCTTTATCATAATAAAATATAGCACTGTCCCTTGCTCCGGTGGTGACAAATGCCACACCTTTCTGGCGATATAGAGTAGCCAGTGTTATCGAATCGTTCTCCTGCATGGCCAACCGGATACCTGCATCTGCTATTTCCAGGCAGTCGTCGGGTTGCAACCTTACGTACTTTCCCAGGAGTTCCCGGTAGAACGGTAATTTCTCCTTACCGCTTATCAGCTTGTTATTGATAATATGGTACATACTATCATTGTACAGGCCTCCGAATGAAGGTTGAATAAGTGTGGTAAGTGCGATCAGGATGAATAGTTTTTTCATTTTCGATTATTGTTGAACGGGATGAGCATTAGTGTTATGTTAAAATATGAGGGGCCGGACGTTTCCTGCAACAGGGTAGCGATTTCAATTGTACAATGATGGTAAAATATGCTTGATCTGGTGCCGTACATTTTTGTATAAGTATAATAGTCAAAATAACTACCCCAAGTAACGTCATGCCGACCCCTACGCTCACGCTCAGGATAAACTCTATGAGATGTTTACTATCTCACAGGGTAAACTCCGCGGAGGCATCTCCCAAGCTATGAAGTCGGGAAGTTATTTTGACACGGTTACTAAGGTAAAATAACAGCACAAAAAAGTAAAAATAAATGGTAATGCCAATACCGTGTATAGGGTATCTTTGACTGTTTTTTTTGACAGCATTAAGGGCGGTTATCGTTGGAAGCGATACAATAGTGGAAGCTGTCTGAAAAGTGCATCAATTTCACACAAAGAAACTAAGGTTACAAAGGCACTACGTTCTTTGTTTCGTAGTGCCCTTTGTTTGCTTTGGGCGAAATAAGCTTATAAAAAGAGTACTATAATTTCTTAGACAACTCCGGCATTTATTTTTGTAGCATGACGCTGCTGATATATTTTACAGGTGTATTGCCGAAGCTTAGAAACTTTTCATGGAATACGCGCAGATCGAAGTGCTTTTCTTCTTTCTCTTTGATTTTTGTACGGAGATCATATATGGCTTTGTAGCCGCTGTAGTAGCTGGTTAACTGTATACTGCTTATGCTTACCCTTCTCCATTTTCCGTCTGCTTCGGCCTGCTGTTGAAAGGCCTGCCGTATTAACAGGTCCATTGCTGCTTCTCTGGACAGGTTATTGGCATGTACTTCGTAATCGAGTATCATATTGCAGACAGTACGTAAATGCCATTTATACCACATCAGCCACATCTCAGGTGTATTATTACCGTAACCGTTTTCCAGCATCATCTGCTCTGCATAAACGGCCCATCCTTCAATTGTTGCGTTATTGGCAAATACCGATTTTACAATACTGGGATTACGGTTGGCATATACCAGTTGGGTATAGTGGCCGGGTATAGCTTCATGTATATTCAGTATTTGCAGTGTGTAGTTATTGTATTCTCTTAAATAGCTTTCTGCTTTTTCGCTCGACCAGCCTTCCAGGCTTCCGACATTGTAATAGGTATTGCCGTCTTTATCATATGGTCCGGGGGCGCTTATGGATGCGCCGGCCAGCCCCGCCATATATGCCGGTTCTTTACGCACTACTAAGGGTTTGGAAGGATCGAGGTAGAGGAGGTTCTTTTCATTTACAAATTGTACCAGCTCAGGCAGTTGTTTTTCGATGGCTGTTTGGAATGCTTCCGGCTTTACATGTGCAGCCGACAGGGTATCGATCACCATTCTGACCAGTGCGAGGGAGTCGTCCGGCGGGGTGGCCTTACCAAAATATTTAGGCCACAGGCTCCTGCTCAGCTTTACCATCTCTGCATGTATATAATTTTTTCTTTCGATAGCGGTTGCATACATCTGCCCGGCGGTATATTCAGATTCTATATAAAACCTGAATTTTTCTTCATACAGCTCCTTCCCTAAGCGAAAGCTTCTGCCATCTTCCCTTATCTTTTGCAGGAAGCTGACGTAATCGTTCACAGATTGAATGGCCGTTTGGGCAGCATGGATCATTTCTGTTTGATCTGCCTGTGGTAGCTTCGACCGCTTTACGGAGTCGATGTAGTCTTTTGAGAAAACCGTAAGCCCGCCTTTACACTGGTCAATAGCCAGTATCTTTAGTTCTTCCACCGGATTTTTAACCCGTAGTTTGGCTGCTTTATAATATTCCGGGATGCTTTTTATCCTTTTGTAACTATTCATCAACCGTTCTTCCAATGGCGCATAGGGCTCGGACAGCATATATGAAATGGTACCGCTTACATTATAGAGGGAAGGGTTCCACTCATATTCTTTCAGGGAAACCAGCTCCCATTCTTTCATCTCCAGCATGTTCTTTATCATTTCATAGCTGATCCTGTTTTCATCATCGAGCGTATTCGGATTAAAAGTAGTCAGCCTGCTTTTCCATGAGCGGATAAAGTATAGTTGTGTCTGGATCTGTGCTTCGTCTGGTATGGGAAGCAGGCTGTCGTATTTATGGTATCCTATGGAGGTAGCCCATTCGGGATAATGGAACCATAAGCTGTCGAGGAACTGATCGCTGAATTGCAGGAACACTTCCCGGGCACTGTCGTTTGCACTTGTATTCGGGCTGGCAGTATGCGACAGGTTTCCCTGGCTGCAGGAAGAAGCTGTAAAGATTACTGTTACTGTTATCAATGAGAGAAATGTGTTAATGCTTTTGATCATTGTTTTAAATTTAGATGTGAAGCAGTGATGTTGCCGGTTTCGTTTTGTAGTGGTTTCGTTGTTTCTTTTTTATATACAATAGCAGGGTATACAAAGAAATATCCTATAATGAACAGGAGTGAAAAAGATAATATGGCGATGCTTATAAAAACCGGCATATCGGTATGCCGTGTTATATAACCTTCGAAAAATGCTGCTGCGATAAAAACAGGTATGAGCGATATGACAATTTTTATGCCATCTTTGGCGCCTCTTTTTAGAGAACTGATACGGCTATAAGTTC
>JBEBVI010000310.1:0-5503 GCA_040392805.1 Taibaiella helva | reverse complement strand
GAGGAAATTATTATTTGATGAATGCCACAAACAGCAACGAACTCTCAAGATATCATCTGGAAGCGGGTATTGCTTATTGGCACACTACACCAACAGGTGAAAATAAATGGAAACACATTTTACAACTTTATAACCAGCTTATTTTAATTGAGTATTCGCCAATCACAACACTGAACAGAACATTCGCTTTTGCCAAAGTTTACGGAAATGAAAAAGCCATTACCGAAGCCGAAAAATTAAGCTTGATTGATAGTAATTATTATCATGAGTTATTAGGTTATCTGTATTCGGATACAAACATTAAGAAAGCGATTTTTCACTATGAAACAGCAATAAATCTAACAAAATCCAAAGCGGAAAAACAAACATTGAAAAGGAAAATTGAACGACTTAAATGCTAATCCGGGAAGTGTAAGTGTAAGCTGCCCGTCTCTTTTCTGTAAGCTCAAATAAGCATTTATATCGTCTGTTTGTTGCTCGGAATATGTTCCTGTGATATTACCTATTCAGCAGCTTCAAGTTTTGCAATTACTTCCTGTTTTTCGTTGCTGAACAGGAGGGTATTGTTTTCTATGCGAAAGCTTTTTGTAGTATTTAATGCTTCAAGAAATGACTGCTCTATTTCCAGATTAGGACAGGCCATTTGTGTGGCAGCAATGTCAGAAAACTTTATACTGTTATTTTCCTGAAGTTCATAATTTCCGCCGAAGCCGTTACAACCTAGGTTACCCGAAATACGGCTTTCATTTTCAAAGATGAGAAGTGGTTTCTTTGGAAAAGTTGTGTCCGGCACTCTAGGCACACCGTTCAGCTCAGATAATTTCCATTCTTTTCCTAAGAGAACATCCGGAGTTGATGCAGTTGCGGTAACCGGATTGTCCACATTGGCGTTTTGTGCATCATTGTTGTTGCAGGCTGTTAGTATAGCTGCTATCGCGATCATCAAAATAGCTTTTTTCATAATTTAATTTTTGTTAAAATTATCAGATATAACATATCAGGTAATAAATTGTTTTGACACATTAGCTAATATCTTAGCCGTGTCATCTACAAGTCGATTATCACCATTCCACTAACATCAAAAGAGGCTGACCTTTTTGGACAGCCTCTTTTGATAAATGTTTTTACTCTAAACAGAAAGTACAAACTTCGCTGCTTGCTTACCTGTTTTGATTTTTACTTCAGATGTTATTTATTTAAACTTTACATACGTTTTCACAAAGCGTGAGGTAAGGTCTTCGTTATTAGGGTTACGTCCAACGTATGTTACCTGGAAGGTGTCTATGGACAAATAAGATATATCTCCCGCTAATACGATGCTCCCGTCCGGATTTTCAGGGTCCAGCCATATTTTTAAATAACCCTCGTTTGCTTCCAGGGCATAATACAGATCCCTGTAGTCCGGCTGATCTTTCTGGCAGCGCACGTTTTCGTAATCTGTAACCAGCGACTCGCTTTTAAACTGAAAATAATTGTCTTTTACACATTCCTGAAGAACCGCGTATGTATCTTCCGGGAATGACAATGGATCGGTGATATCTTTTACGATCGTGCTCATTTTGAGCTGCCACTTTCCATCCATTAGGTAAGTGGTCTTGGAGACATCTATAGGATTTTTATTTTCTTCTTTCACGCAAGAAGCCAATATAGAGCATGTTGCCAGCGCAAAAACTATTTTTCTCATTTTATGATTATATAATTTTACCAGAATGGGAGTAAATATAATATTTTTTTCTTTTCCCGGTCATTTTTTTGACATAAATGCTTTCACATTTCCTTTTTTACACCCCACACAATAAAAAAAGAAGCTTTATATAAGCATTTGCGGTGAGTGTACCGGGAATCTATTCTTTACTTTTTTTCTTCTTTTTCAGTGCGGGTTTCTTTTCTTTTTTCGAAGGTTTTTCCTGGCCCTTTTGCTCTTTTTCGGAAATATATTCAAAGTCCATCTGGCGCTTAGCCAAATTTGCTGATACTACCTGGATCTTTACCTTGTCGCCTATACGAAACCGGATACCGGTATGCAATCCCTTCAACGCATAGTCGCTTTCAATAAAGATGAATTCGTCAACCAGTGCAAGATTACTTATGGATACCATTCCTTCACACTTATGCTCGATCGTCTCCGCCCAGAAGCCCATTGGCGATACACCGCTCACAACAGCGTCAAATATATCGCCTACATATTGCTCCATGAATTCAATTTGCTTGTATTTATTGGCGGCCCTTTCCGCTTCCATGGCTTTCCGTTCCTGTTCACTGCAATGCCTGCATTTGGCCTCCATTCCTTTGTCTATAGTTACCGATTCATCAATACATTGCTGTATGATGCGGTGGGCCATAATATCCGGGTAGCGGCGTATGGGAGATGTAAAATGACAATAGTCTTCAAAACCTAAGCCATAGTGACCGATATTCTGGGTAGTATACAATGCTTTGGCCATGGTACGGATACCCAATTGCTCCAGAACGTGCTGTTCGGGTTTACCTTGTACTTCGTTCAGCATCTGGTTGAATGAAGCGGCTATTTTTTCCGGGGCGTTTAAATTGAATTTATGCCCGAAGCGGGAAGCAAAGGCAGCAAATACAGCCAGCTTATTCTCGTCGGGAACATCATGCACACGGTAAGGAAAAGGTATAGCCTGCTTGTTGATGTTTTTTTTGTTTACAAACCGTGCCACTGTCTTATTGGCCAATAGCATAAATTCCTCAATCAGCTGGTTGGCGGACTTGTTCTCTTTTATTTCGATTCCGACAGGTTTACTGTTTTCATCCAATCGGAACCTTATTTCCTGCGATGAAAAATTTATAGCCCCGTTATCAAACCGTTTGGCTCTCAATGCCTGGGCGATCTGATGTAAATGCGTGATCTCCTCTGCGTGATCTCCTTTCCCGGTTTCGATGATCAGCTGTGCTTCTTCATAGGTAAATCTTCTCTGGGAACGGATCACCGTGCGTCCAATCCAATATTGCTTTATAATGCCGGATGCGGTAAGCTGGAATATTACCGAAAAAGCAAACTTGTCTTCCTCCGGCCGGAGCGAACAAAGAACATTTGATATATGCTCCGGGAGCATGGGCAATACTCTGTCTGGCAGATAAACGGACGTGGCTCTTTCGTATGCTTCGCGATCTAGATGGGTTCCGGGGTGTACATAATAACTTACATCAGCAATATGAACGCCTACCTCAAAGTTTCCGTTTTTCAGCTTACGGAAGGAAAGCGCATCGTCAAAATCCTTGGCATCCTGCGGATCAATGGTCAGTGTGAGAAGCTTCCTGCAATCCTTTCGCCTTTTTATTTCATCGCTGTCCGGTATATCAGGTATCCTGGCAGCTTCTTCAAGTGTCTCTTCCTGAAAATGCAGGGGGAATCCGGCCTCCATGAGTATGTTCTTCATGGCTATGTCATTTTCCCTTGCTTCTGTTAGCACCTCTATGATTTCTCCGGTAGGACTTTTGGCGCTTTGTTTCCAGTCTATTATACGCGCAATGGCCTTATCACCGTTTTGGGCACCGTTTAATAGCTGCAAAGGAATAAAAATATCCACTTTCATGCGTTCATTGTCAGGTAAGAGAAATGCGAATTTGGAGCTTACTTCTACAGTACCACTAAATTCCGTCTGGTTCCTTTTCAGCACTTCAGTTACTACGCCTTCCGTACGCCCGTTAGAAGAAACACCTTTAATCTTTACTGCAACTGTATCTCCGTTTAGCGCATGCGCCCTGTCTTCCGCCCGTATCAATATATCCTGGTCCCAGCCATCTGCGATAACAAAGCTCAGGCCACCCGTCCTTGAAACATCTATCCGGCCGGTAACTGTTTTTCCGTTAAACGGCGATGGGGTTTTCTGTTTTTTGGTTGTATGTTTTCGTTTGCTTTTCTTCTTTTTGCTCATAAAATGTGCACTGTTAATTATATAGGTATAGGATAAAGGTAGGAATCCTAAGCGCAATAAAACGTAAATGCACTATTATATTTTACACAATAGCTATTACAGGTGTCTATATATGGCTTATTTTTATACAATTCCGGTTTGCTGATTGGGTGATTTTGTTGTGATATACTTTACGCTACATAAGAATGTGCAATGTTCTAAAGAAAACCACAGCACTCATTGTCATGCTGACGTCAAGAAGCATCTCTGAACGCTCGTGAGAGATTCCTCCTGGCGTCGGAATGATAAGAACGCGTTGGCATGACAGGAAATCGAACCCTTGCATATTTTACCCCACACGAAGTATATATTATTCCCGGTTCTGATCGGGTATTTATTAAATGATGGGGTATTTTCAATTTTCATAGGGTATTCCCGGAAACTGAGGGAGGGGGCGGCGTTTTGTTGAGCGCTATTAAAACCGGAGCCTGGCGATCAAATGTGCCAGGCCCCGGTTATTCATGTATGGTTTTATGGTGGGCTTTCCATATGACATTACCCGACATCATCGTCACTGTCATAAAAGAGCTGTGCGGATTTATTTTTCTTCAGCTTTTTGCTATAGGCTATTTTAGTAATAACAACAAATAATACAGGAACGAAGAATATGGCTAATAGGGTAGCGGCCAGCATACCGCCCAATACAGTCCAGCCGATTGTTTGACGGGATATGGCCCCCGCACCATCGGAAAAGACCAGGGGCAGGATACCAAGTATAAATGCCAGTGATGTCATTATAATGGGACGTAAACGCAGCCTGACGGCATCGAGTGTGGCGGGTACTACTGCTATATTTCTATCCACCCTTTCTTTTGCATATTCGACAATGAGGATGGCATTTTTTGCAGCTAACCCGATCAGGGTAATGAGGCCGATCTGGGCATAGATGTTATTGGTCAGCTTCGGGATGAAGTATAGGGTAAGAATGGCACCAAACGCCCCGATGGGAACGGCCAGTAGTACGGAAAACGGAATAGACCAGCTTTCGTATAAGGCGGCCAGGAAAAGAAAAACAAATAATATGGATAATGAAAAGATGATCATGGTGCTGTTACCGGAAAGTATTTCTTCCCGGCTCATGCCTGCAAATTCATAGCCATAGCCGTCGGGCAGTTCTTCTGCCGCCAGCTGTTTCAGCGCTTCAATGGCCTGGCCGCTGCTGTAGCCCGGTGCTGCATTACCATTGATCTCGGCATTCCTGAAAATGTTGAAGTGTGATATTACCGGTGCATTTTCAATGACTTTATAGGTTGTGATCGCGCTAAGGGGAACCATGTTACCGGAATTGTTTTTGACATAGTATTTCGACAGGTCGTTTATATCGCTTCTATATGCTACATCAGCCTGTGCCACTACACGGAAATTGCGACCGTAGGTGGTGAAATCATTGACATAGGAGCTGCCGAGGAAGGTTTGCAGGGTCTGGTATACATCGGTAAGATTGACACCCATTTTTTTAGCTAATTCCCTGTTGACGTCTACCCGGTAAGCAGGTGTTTTAGCCGTAAAGAAGGAGAACACGCCCTGAAGCTCCGGCCGCTGGTTGGCTGCCGCGACGAACTTGT
>JBEBVI010000309.1:0-5508 GCA_040392805.1 Taibaiella helva | reverse complement strand
AATATGTCCTGAAGCATGCAAAAGGCGCTACGCAATTGCTGGTACAATTAAGCTGTATTGACACCATACTTAATATTACCGTAGAAGATAACGGCATTGGGTTTATAGTGGAAGAGACTGGTGAAGGAGTTGGCTTGCAGCATATTGAAAAACGGGTTCATGCACTGAAAGGGCACCTGGACCTGAAAAGCGCAAAAGGTAAGGGAACGACTGTCTATATGGAATTTGACATACAACATTTACTATAGATCCGGTATATTTATCAACGATTAATTTTTATGAAAATGCCTATAAGAGTTGCTATTACAGATGATCATCCTATGGTGATTGATGGGATCAGGAATGCGCTTTACCCGCATCCCGATATTACTATTACCGGAACTTATCTTAATGCTAAAGAATTATTTAACGGCCTGCAACAAAAAGAAGCGGATGTTTTGCTATTGGATCTTCAGCTGCCGGATAAAACCGGAAATGAATTAATACCGGTATTGTTAAAGCAATATCCCGGGTTAAATATCCTGATATTAAGCGGTATGGAATCTTCTTCCTATATTAAAGAGATGATGCATAAAGGATGTAAAGGATATCTTTTAAAAAGCGCTACTAACCAGACTATACTGATTACCGCAATCAAGCAGGTTTATGCCGGTGAATTGTTTCTTGATGCATCGCTTAAAGAGCAATTACTGCAGGAAATGCTGGTAACTAAAAGACAAGCCAATAAATTCAATCCCAAAATCACACAACGGGAAAAAGAAGTGCTTGGGTTAATTGCAAAAGAGCATAGTAACCAGCAAATTGCCGATCTTTTATTCATCAGCCTGAGAACGGTGGAAACACATCGTTACAACCTATTGCAAAAACTGGATGTCAAAAACACCGTGGGGCTTATACGGGTAGCACGTCAAATGGGGTTGATGGACTGACATCTCTCATTTAAGATGAATATTAAAAAAGCAGGAATATAGGTTCTATAATAAAGATGAGCGTAAAGAAGATGTGTACTTTGTTCCTTTTACTGTTTTGTCTATTGGATAGATTTATACTGTTTATATTTTCGCTGTCAATAATTCAGATGGTAGTGGTAAGATCATTAACTTAAAGAATTGAACTCACAGATAACACAGATTTGCATATATCTGCGTTATCTGTGAGCATATATTTTCCTGATAGTTAATGTTAATGATATTGATGCTTTTACTTCTTTATTACTTTCTTCATATAGTGTTGACTATTCCCGGTTGAGATATTCAGGAAATACATTCCGTTTGCTAAGGTGCTGATGTTGATCTCTGATACAGCCGAAGGGCGAACAAATTTTTCTTCCCATACCGTTTTACCGGCGATATCTACCAACTTTATATATTGAACCGGGCTTTCAGTCTGATTATGGATGAATACAGATTGATCAGCCGGGTTGGGAAATACCCTGATGGCTTGTTCATTATCGGAAAGGTAACGGATATGCACATCCCCGTCGCCGTCCTCATCATCATCTTCTTCCTTGACTTTTACTGTAAAGCATGAAGAAGTATCTGAGCAACCGTCTTTAGTTATAACCACTTTGTAACTACCGCTCTCCTCAACAGATAGAGATTGTTCAGTTGCCCCGGCAATCGCTTCATTTTTATCGCAATTGATCCATTGATAGCTTTCAGCTGAAGCTTCAGCTGCCGTTAGTTTGTTGTCATTAACCTGTACTACAGTATCAATAACAGTTTGTGTTAGCGTTGTGATGATAATACTATCGCATCCGGTAACGGCCCTGAGTTTTACTTCGTAAACGCCTGCAGTCGATACGTCTGAACCGTCGGGTAAAAGATATTTTTCCCCGTTGCAGATCTTTGCCGTTAATTCTGTTTCGAAAGGCTTATTTACTTCTAAGTGGGTTATTACAAAGCTGTCGCATTTGGATACGCTGACCAGAGTATCTTTATAAGTTCCGGCCTTGCTTACTTTATTTCCCCAGGGTAAAGTATAAGTTTCTCCCTCGCATATAGCAGCCTTTACTTCGGTAGTAACGGCTTTACAAACGCCTAGCTTCACGATCCAGTAATCAAAACTGCCTCTTGAGTTTTCCGACTTTTCATCTTTTTTATCCCCGTTTGAGCTGCCGGCAATGATGTATCCATTGTCAGCGGTTTGCAGGGCGCGTGGCGTAAGGTCATTTTTTGAGCCTATGGTTTTATCCCATTCTACTTTTCCTTTATTGTCTGTCTTGACCAGCCAGTAATTAGTGCCGTTTACGGAGCGTACATCTTCCGTCTTATCGCCGGAAATACCTCCGCCGGACTGGCCGGAAAAAATGTAACCTTTGTCTTTTGTCACCTGCATAGAGCTTACGTAGTCCTCGCCCTTGGATCCTATGGTTTTATCCCATTCTATACCTCCATCACTTTTCAGCTTCACGATCCAGTAATCAGATCCCATAGCATCTTCTGTTTTTTCACCGGATTTGTTTGAACCCGAATTACCACCTAATAAGAATCCGCCGTCATCGGTAGTTATTACAGACTGTAACTGATCAGAGGAGGCGCCTCCTATGGTTTTATCCCATTTCAGGTTTCCGTTCAGATCTGTTCTGATGATCCAGTAATCATATTGCCCTCTTGAGTTTTCCGATTTGTCATTAGCCTTAGGCGACATGCTGTAGCCGGCTAACAGATAGCCGTCTTTCACAATAGCCAGGTCCTGGAATCTTGCCGAGCCACTGCCGCCGCCAAAAGTTTTGTCCCATTGTACGCCGCCTTTGGCATCCAGCTTTACGATCCAGTAGTCTGCTGCTACGCTGGGGTCACGCGGGTCACCGCCTTTCTTATTCGCTGATTTTTCCCCGGATTTGTTGGAGCTTGAAGTGCCGCCCACAATATATCCGCCATCATCTGAAGGCCATACGCCGGCTAACTGATCGACATTGTCGCCACCGATGGTTTTATCCCACTCTTTGTTTCCTTTGGCATCCAGTTTTATAATCCAGTAATCATCTCCACCTCTCGACACATCAGATTTGTCATCTTCTTTTCCCGAATTGGAAGTGCCACCTGCTATATATCCGCCGTCCGGGGTTGTTTTGATAGAGCGCAGATAGTCGTCACCTTTCCCACCAAAACCTTTCTGCCATTCTATAGTACCGGAAGCACTGAGCTTTATGATCCAGTAATCATTATTACCTTTTGAGCCGATGGTCTTATCACCGTCCTGGCCCGAAGAGGTATAGCCGCCCACAATATATCCGCCATCAGGGGTGAGGGCTATGGAAGTTATATTATCGGCATCTTTGCCGCCGATGGTCTTATCCCATTCAACAGAAGGTTTCTGGGCGTGTGTCAGTACAGGTTGCATGGCTAAAAGGAGTACCGCAACCTTGTATATCTGTTTTATCATATCGCTACGTTTTTATTTTTAAAAATTGGTTTTATCTGATGAGTGTCAGGTCGCCTTTTACAGCGTGTTGTTCTTTTTTATAAAGAGAGCTATAGTACGCCTCAAACATATAGGTACCGATTTCCGCCGGCAGACCTTTTATCGTACCGTTCCATCCCAGGAGAGGATCGACACTTTGGAATACCATTTGCCCGTACCTGTTATATATACGCAAAGCGTAGCTGGTAATGGGACAACCTGCCTGGAAAAAAGGCCTGAATATTTCATTATTTCCATCCCCGTTAGGAGAAAATGCCGTAGGGAACATCAGCTTGCACGAACATAATATTCGTTTAATGTTTATGGTATCGCTTTCCACACAAGAGCCATCTTGTACGGTTACGTAATACAGGCCGCTATTCTCCACATGTATGGAATTGGTTTCTGCACCGTTGCTCCACAGTACTCTGCTGTACTCGTCAGACCGGGCATGCAATGTAATATCAATGATATCGTCTTCGCAAAATTGCTCATCCTTTCCCAATTGCTGTTTAATATCCGCATACCTTATTAAAATAGTATCACTTGCTTTGCAGTTGGCTTTAGTGATCTGCAACCAGTATTTACCCGGTTCCGTTACTTGAATAGAGCTGCCGGTATAGCCGTTTTGCCACAGGTAATCCGCATCAGGTATAGGAGCATTCAGTGTGATCGCCTGGAAAGAGCAAAGTACGGTATCATTACCCAGTGCAAATTGCAGATCTCCTGTCTGGTGTACAATAAAGGAGTCTATCCTAAGCTCACAATCCTGCATACTTTGTACCCAATATGTGCCTGGTTTAGAAATGGTCCGGATACTATTTTGTGAGCCGTCATCCCAGAGGTATGTTGACCTTCTTGTCGGCGCAATCAGCGTTTGTTCCGGCTTTATGCAGGAAACCGTGTCGTGGTGTGTAACCGTTTCTGCAGGTTTAGTTACTATAGTTGTCACTTCGGTAGGCCAGGCTAAAATGCCCGGTATCCTACTAAGTGCAAGCGCTGCTGAATCAACATTACAAGCCGCGCCGGCCAGGTCAGGGTTATTTATAGCGCCAATAAAGCCCTGGCGTGCCGATTTAAAATAGATCTTTCCATTGGGAGCTAACCTTAGCTGTGTTTGCCCGTTGCGACTTACGGTATACTGAGAGCTGACTATATTCTGAGGTGAATTAGCATTAAGATTATATTGTAAGGTCTGCAGGTTATTGGCTATATATACTTTCTTACTATCGCCGGAAAATGCACAACCATAATAGCTGGAGGTTTTTGACAGGATAATCTCGTTTGATACTTTACCTGTCCTATTATCAAAGTGATATACGGCAGCAAAACCACCGGAATAAGTTGCGGCAAGACGTTCACCATCCGGAGAGGCTGCCATTTGACCTACAGTATAGTAAAAATTCACAATGCGTCCGTATAAGGTCTGTAGCGGAGTGTAGCCAACTATTCCAACGCTGGAAATAACAGGCTGTGTGCTTATACCGAGCCGGGTTATTTCATACGCTTTAAACAGGTTGGAGTCAATGCTATGCACGATGAGCCAGATATTATTACAGGAGCCTCGTACGGCGACCATTTTCTCTGTTACGGACGAATCCATGTAGATCCATTTCTTACCGGTTTCTACATCCCCTAATTTATTGTTCGCATCCATATTGATAACAGAGTAGTACAGTTTGGCGTGGTAAAGCGGGTTTTCCACAGCCTGGTCGGTTATGGAGAAAAGATAATACCGACGGCTGTCGCCTGGTATGGGAACAATTAAAGCACCTTGGGTAGAACTGCGTGTATAATAGTCGAAACTCGTACCAAGACCGTGAAGGCTGTTTGTGGACCCAGGCATAAGATTATGGTTTTTATCCCACACCCTGGAACCATTGCTGTAAAACAGTAAATTACCCTGATCGTCACATACCGAAGCATTAGCCTCGGTGGAATTTCCTCCGCCACCTGTGTTCTGGGCTGTAGATATAGGAACAGGATTTCCACTGTTGAAGTCCAGGCCTAAACCGGAGCCGAAAGCCCATATACTATTTTTCCTGTTATCATATTGAGCCGACGCTTGACGAGCTACAACGCATATTAAAAACAGAAATAAAG
>JBEBVI010000308.1:0-5513 GCA_040392805.1 Taibaiella helva | reverse complement strand
TGTCTGACAGCCGTATAAGTAACGACGGGCATTTCGGACAGCTCATCAGAAGCGACCATGATGCTATTTTGAATCAATTCGAGAACCTTTCCCCAGGTATTCAAAGAAGTTATTTTGGCCCTCGACAAACATATACTAAAAGTGTTTTCGGGCTTTCCTTTGGAGCTGCTACAAGCGGTATAGTCCGTATGGCAGCAAATGGTTTAAGAAGCCTGGTCGGAAGTGTTGCGTCAGATATAGTAGATTACTATAATGACTTTGAATCAGGGTTTAGTTCATCATGTAGGCTCTTTAGAGGGGTTGGTCACTATGACACGAAGTATTTAGGTAATCAAAGCCTGAGCAATACAACTATAAGTGTTTTGCGCTTTTCGGCACAAGCTATAGCAGGTGTAGCTTTTAATCTGGTTTTTTTAAACAATCTTACCCCTCCGCGTGCGCTTATCGCCAGGCTTAATGCACTGTACAACAGGATAAGGGTGCTATATAACCAGCTAACAGCAACAGATTTCTCAATCAGAACAATACTTGAAGATATAGCAAGGATAGCTTCAATCCCTGCACGTAGGGACGAAGCTATGAGAGAAATAACAGAGTGGGGATTAGAAATACAACAAATTGCAATAGATTACTTACAGTATATATTTGACAGCCCTATGTGCTGGGCATATATAAATGAAGCGAGCTTAGGGCTGTTAGCACCGGGAGTGGACCTACAAATAATAGGTGGTTATTAAAAAACAAAATTAAATTATGATCGTATTATCATCCTTTCAATTATCCGACCAGGCCAAACAGGCCTTACATATAGCTGCCCGGATAGCTAAAGAAAATATGCACGGACATTACTCTTCGGCGCATTTGCTAAAGGCATTATTGCACAAAGACCTGCCTTTGCTAAAAAACTTAGAAGCCAAAGGTGTAGATGTGTACTATCTGGAAGAGTGGGCAGAAATCAGAATTGAACAATATCCCCGCGATGGAAAAGTAACATCAGATCCTCAACCGGATGATGATCTGGAAGCGGTATTTAACGAAGCCGATCATTTGCATTTAAAGCTGAATTACAACAGTATTGAACCGGAATGTTTTTTTATAGCCCTTGCTACACCCGGCGTTGCTTTTGCCTATGAGCAGCTGAAAACATTCCCGGTGAGCAGTGCCCAGGTATTACAGTGGTACGAGGCAGGTGTGCCCAACAACAATGCCGGTAACGGACAAGCCACAACCAATAACAGCTTATCCCCTTCACAAAAAGCCAGTTTTGATGCCATAAACAAATACTGTACCGATAAGCTGGCACAAGCAAAAAACGGTGAAATTCATGAAGTAATAGGCCGGGATAAAGAGATCAGGCAAATATGCGAAATCATCAGCCGTAAAAGCAAATCCAATGTAATCATAACCGGTGAAGCCGGTGTAGGTAAAACCGCCTTGCTCAATGGCTTTGTATTAGCCGTGGTTAACGGGCATGTACCTAAGCATTTGCAAAATGTATCTATTTACGAATTAGACAACGGGGCTTTATTAGCCGGCGCCAGTTACAAAGGCGAAATAGAAGACCGTATCCGTAAAATTATAAGAGAGCTTTCCAATCTGGAAAAGCCGGTTTTGTTCATTGATGAAATTCATACATTAATTGATAAGCAAAACCCAAACAGTGGTGTTACCAGCATTTTAAAAGCCGAATTAGCCAAAGGAATACTCACCGTAATCGGCACCACCACTATCGATGAATATAGGAAAAGTATAGAAAAAGACGAAACTTTTAGCCGTAGGTTTGAGGTAGTTAAGGTTAATGAGCCCGATGCGGCCATTGCCGAAAAAATGTTGCGCAACCAGGCGGAGCATTACGAACAACACCATAACCTGAAAATAAACGATACCGTTTTCGGCGAAACCATTCGCCTGGCAAAACGCTTTATCAAAGACAGGAAACTACCCGATTCTGCCCTCGACTTAATGGACAGAACTTTGGCCGTGTGCAGGATGATGATAGATACGGCAAGCCAGGATGTAGCTAACTTAAAAGCTAAGCTGACGGAATTGGGTAACAATGCATCGGAAGAAGATTTACGTTGGGTATATCATGAGGCGCAAACAGGCCTTAGCCCTACACTTTTGGCACGAAACGATGAAGAAAAGGAGTTTAATAAAATATTAGACACAGCCGAAATGTTCGGTTATTTAGAATCGCTGTTTAATAATCTGGAAGCCGTAGCCCAAAACGTTAAAGAAGAGATAGATAACACAGACATCAGCGCCGTGGTGGCCAATGTTACCGGTATTCCAATTGGTAAAATACAAACTAAAGAGCAGCAGCGCCTGGTGAATATGGAAGACCATTTACGCCATCGTGTAATAGGCCAGGATCATGCGCTTAAAACCGTATCAGAAGCCATTTTGGAATCGCGTTCGGGTTTAAACAAAGCCGGGCAGCCCATTGCATCATTCTTCTTCCTGGGGCCTACCGGTACAGGTAAAACCGAATTAGCCAAATCATTGGCAGAGTTCCTGTTCCAGGACGAAAATTCCATTATCCGTTTCGATATGTCGGAGTTTAAAGAAGAACATTCTGCGGCATTACTTTATGGCGCGCCTCCCGGTTATGTAGGTTACGAAGAAGGCGGTATGCTGGTTAATAAAATTCGCCAGCAACCTTATGCCATCTTGCTTTTCGACGAAATAGAAAAAGCGCATGCCTCTGTTTTCGATATCTTTTTACAAATTCTGGACGAAGGTAAAATGCACGACCGCTTAGGCAAAGAAGGCGATTTTTCAAATGCTGTAATCCTGTTTACCTCCAACATCGGCGCAGAGCATATCATTAATAGTTTTGGCGAAGGTAACATACCCAAAAGCGATGAGCTTATGGAGATCATGTCCCGTTTTTTCCGCCCGGAGTTTTTGGCACGCCTGACCGAAATTATTCCGTTTGCACCGGTAAGCATTGAGAATGTGGTTAAGATTTTCAATATCCACCTGAAACCATTGGTAAAACAATTAGAGCTACAAGGCATTACCTTAAAAGTGCTACCCGAAGCAGCCGACCATTTGGCACACTTAGGCTTTACGCCCAAATACGGTGTTCGCCCCCTGAAAGGCGCAATCCGTACGGCATTACGTAAACCGCTGAGCAGAATGATCATTAATGAAGAAATAAAGAAAGGAGATACCGTTTCGGTAAGTGTTAAAGAAACGGAGCATAGCAAGGAGTTGGATTGGAAAATAACCTGATTAAATATTTTACAACCTATAGTAACTTTGACAGAATGCTCTTTTCTAAACTTTCTTGCAAATGAAGCTTTCTCAGTTTTCAATCCTGAAAAAACAGATATAAGTTTTTAAAGTAAATGAGGCCGCATATTCTTCATAAAGCTATAAAGAACTTGGAAAGAAGTTTTGTCGATTTTTAATAGCATTTCGTCGATTTTGTTTTATAAATGAATAGTATATATATTATATTCGCCACATAAAAATTACAAGAACATGAAAAATATACTTTTTAATTTAATAACAA
The DNA here is from genome assembly GCA_040392805.1 of Taibaiella helva. Classification (GTDB taxonomy): domain Bacteria; phylum Bacteroidota; class Bacteroidia; order Chitinophagales; family Chitinophagaceae; genus Taibaiella; species Taibaiella helvus_B. Next base: position 1,993 of record JBEBVI010000308.1, on the reverse strand, counting down.
CTACGGTTATTTTAGCGGGAACAGTCTCCTTAAATTCTTGTTCCAAAAATGAAGATCCTCTTCCTTCTAACGGCAATCCTGAAGAGGTTTGTGGAAATATAAAAACGCCCACGGTATGGAAAAATGACCGTTCCGGACCTGATTATAAAATTACCTGTCCGATAGTAGTAGAATCTGATCTTACTGTTGAGCCGGGAGTAGAGGTAATTTTTGATAATAATACGGGTATTGAAGTGGCATCAGATGGAAGCATTAAAATATCCGGCACGGCAGATAATCCCATTACGCTCAGAGGTACCAATGCCGGTAAAGGAACATGGTTAGGTTTATATATTATCAGTAACAGTCCTTCTAATGCAATTACTCATTGTACTATTAGCGGGGCGGGCAGCAATAGCTTTAACGGGCATGATATTAAAGCGGGTTTACGCCTTGAGCCTTCAAGCAAATTAGTGCTTAATCACACAACGGTTAGCAACAGCGGGAGAGACGGAATATTCATAAATAGTATTTTTTCAACATCTACAGATCCCTTCAGCGCTTTTTCAAATAATAATTTTGAGAGCAATGAAGGATATGCAATAGTAGTGCCGGCCTCCGCACTAAAATCATTAGGAGACATAAACACTGTCTATTCAGGTAATACGTACAACACCATTAAAGTAATGGATGGACGATTGGTCGGTGATCATGTATGGAGTAAAACTTCCGTACCTTATACCATTTCTGGCAATGTAGAGGTGGGTTATTATGAAAACATGGGAAATTTAACCATAAGAGAAGGTGTTAATCTAAAAATGGCATCTAACAGTGCGCTTTTTACCGGTGCTTACTCAGGTGGATATATTAAAATTTCCGGTACAGAATCAGAAAGAGTGGTTATTGAAGGTAGTCAGGGGTTAGCCGGCTCCTGGAAAGGAATAACTTTTGACAATAATAATACTGAAAATTCCATCACAAATGCTGATATCAGACATGGAGGACAGGCGCCTTTCAATGGAACATTGGCTAAAACAAATATTGCAGTAACAATTAACAGTAAAGCAACATTAACCAATCTAACTGTTTCACATAGTGATGGATATGGCATAGTAAAGAAGCCATCAAGCGATGTAGCCATTTCCAATGTTACCTATAGCGACAATAGACTTGGAGACCTGCATGAAGTGCCATAACAATGATTAGCATTATCATCTTTTTGAAAGCCGAATAAGTACAGGCTGCTAAATAGTTTTTTTTTGAATAGCATCAACTATCCACTCGTTCTTTGCCAAAAGAAACTATTCTGTGAAGCAAAATCTATTGATTACGGACCTGCTGCTATGTTAAAAAAGAAAGTTTAAGTAAAATACGTTTTTATACGTATTCTAATCAGACTAAATCTTTGTATTTTCGTAGTAAGTTAATATCACATACATCTAAAATAAACAACTATTATGGACAATAATTATGGTATAGGCGGCAACGAGGTAAAAACTGATGCCAGCGAAGCCTTTGTAGATATTCCCCAGAACAGAACCTTGATAGCCGAAAAGCTGACTAAAGATGCGCCGGTAAAACCCGAAGTGGTGCATGGCCTGCAAACTATTGAACAGGTATTTGCGCACTATAAGCCGGAGATAGGCGTAGACTTTGAAGATGCGGAAGGTGTAACAAGGAAGGAAACGCTGCACTTTAATAACCTTGGAGACTTCGGCACCAAAGGGATAACAGCGCAAAGTGATTTCCTCAAAGACAATGCCGCCCAAAAGGAAGAATACTTTAAAATTATCAAGCAGCTAAAATCAAACAAGATACTGAAATCTGCCCTATCCGACCCGGAAGCAAAACAGGCCTTGCTTGATGCTATAAACGGGATGATTGCGGAGCTGCAAAACAATAAGTAGGGTTAAGTCAAAACCTATAAGCCCTGAACGAAAATTTGATCCGCTCTTATTTGTATAATAGTCAAAATAACTTCCTCACTTGTACTGAGCTGTGTCGAAGTAAGTAC
>JBEBVI010000307.1:0-5533 GCA_040392805.1 Taibaiella helva | reverse complement strand
TATATGAGCGCGTTTTTCGGCTTCTCTCAGCTCAAACTGTGTGCGCCTGGTCACAACTTCGTGACGGAAAGAGACAAATTCGGAGATCAGGTCTTTCAGGTTGAGTGTGCGGGGACGACCTTTTACCAGGGCCACATTATTGATACCATAGGAAGTCTGCAGTTCGCTGTATTTGTATAGCTGGTTCACAACAACCTGTGCCACTGCATCTCTCTTCAGCTCTACGACTACCCGCGTGCCGTCTTTGTTGGATTCGTTGGCTACATTGCTGATCCCTTCGATCACCTTATTGTTTACCAGCACCCCTATTTTTTCCGTAAGTGCATCACGGCTGATCTGGTAAGGCACTTCGGTGATAACAATTTGTTCTTTGCCGCTTTTGGTGGTTTCTATATTGACCTTACCTCTGAGCACAACCCTTCCACGACCGGTGTGCATCCCGGCTTTAATACCGTCTATACCATAGATGATACCGCCTGTAGGGAAATCCGGAGCCTTGACAAATTTCATCAGCTCGTCTATAGTGATCTCATTATTGTCAATATAAGCAATACAACCGTCTATTACTTCGCTGAGGTTATGAGGAAGCATATTGGTGGCCATACCTACGGCTATACCGCTGGAACCATTGACTAACAACTGCGGTACACGGGTAGGCAGTACGGTAGGTTCCTGCAGGGTATCGTCAAAGTTCAGCTGGAAATCAACCGTTTCCTTATCGATATCCTCCAGCATGCTTTCCGCATATTTTTGCAGTCTTGCCTCGGTATAACGCATGGCCGCCGGGCCATCACCATCTTGTGAGCCGAAGTTACCCTGGCCATCTACCAGCATATAACGCAGGCTCCAGGGTTGTGCCATCCGGACCATGGCATCATATACAGAAGCATCGCCGTGCGGGTGGTATTTACCCAAAACTTCACCAACCACCCTGGCCGATTTTTTATAGGGTTTATTGAACTGCATGCCTAATTCGTTCATAGCGAACAGGACACGTCTGTGAACAGGCTTAAGCCCGTCGCGGGCATCCGGCAGGGCGCGGCCTACGATAACGGACATAGAATAATCTATGTATGCCGTTTTCATTTGTTCTTCAATATTTACCGAAACAATGCGGTTATTTTCCCCTTCGGGAGGAAGGGTATTATTTGTATTTTCCTCCATTGCAAATGTTTAGAAAGTGGCGCAAAGGTACTAAATAACGAGGTAACTTATGTCAGAAAATTAGTACGCATGTCAGGCTTGTTCTTCCTGTATTTTATGTATTTATTGGGAAATAATTTTATGTGACAGATGTGTACCCGGGGGAAGCCTGAAGTAGAGGTGAAATAGTCCGTTTTTGCCGGAATTCTGTGAGAAATGTTTGGTCGAACAGTAGCTTCATACTGCAATTTGATAGATTTTATTTTCCCTGTCCGTAGCATAGCTAAGTGCAGCAAAAATATCTTCTTCCCTTAGCTCATCGAAATCAGATAAGATTTCGGTAATGGTCATTCCTGATGCCAACCAGCTCAGGATATCGCTCACCGTTATCCTCATGCCACGAATAGTGGGTTTCCCGCCTCTTTTTCCCGGTTCAATGGTTATTACGTCTTTATAATCTTTCATAACTAAGAAATTTTCGTCAATGTACGACAATTTAGATTTAACCTTGTAGCGCATTGATTGCCTGTCTGAACCTCTATGTTGCAAAAAGCGTATTGTAGTATGTCATCGTAAAATTAATGCTATGTGATAGACAGGTGTGGGTAAAACTTAATAATGCCGGAAGATCAGATGGTCGCTTTAATCAAATATTTAAGAGTAAATATGTATATTTCGCAATATTTGTGATCAGGTGGGTATCTGTGATACTTCCCTTTTCATATCTTCTCAAAATCCAAAAACATATTTATGAAAAAGGGTAATAACTATATCATTGAAGGTGGTGCTGAAGGTAAGAAACGTCTGCATGTGCTTTCTGAAATTCTGAGCGAATATACCAGGCAGTTATTACTGCGGGAAGGGTCCATCGAGGGACAGTCGGTGCTGGATGTGGGTAGCGGCAGTGGCGATGTTGCTATAATGGCCGCCGGGTTGGTAGGGCAGAGCGGCAGCGTCACCGCTGTAGATTTTGACCGGGATATTATTACCCTGGCTGAGCAGGATACAGAGGTAAAGGGTATTTCTAATATCAGGTATATTGCGCAGGACGTCCACAATCTGGATTATTCCGGGTTATTCGATATAGTTTATGCCCGTTTTTTATTATCGCACCTGCAGGATCCGGTTCGGGTTTTGCATAAATTAATGGAAAGCCTGAAACCCGGTGGGCGGATTATTATAGAAGATATTGATTTCAGTGGCCACTTTTGCTACCCTCCCAGTAAAGCTTTTGACGATTATCTGCATTATTTTGCGACCGCGGCGGGAAACAACGGCCACAATGCACATATTGGTTTGTCGCTGTTCAGTATGTTTACCGGTGCTGGTGTTAAAGATGTCCAGTTTGATGTGATCCAGCCTTGTTTTAATAAAGGGCAGGGCAAATGGATGGCCTATTATACCATGGATCGTATCAGAGCGGCGTTATTGAAGCAAGACTTAGCCACAGAAAGTGAAATGGAGCAAACCCTTGCAAAGCTGAAAGCATTTACGGAGGATGAAAGCACGATCATCAGCCTGCCCCGGGTATTCAGGGTATGGGGGAGAAGACCATAGCAAAGGTCTGTCTGCCGGGATCTGTGTTATCTCAGGGAGGATGTTATTATTTTAAACAGCCTCTGAGCCCTTTCTGTATACCATTATTCCCACATCTTCGTTGTTGTTGAAAGGTAGCTTTAGTTCCTGGATTGTTATAGAAATATCGCTGTGTAATTGAGCGCTGCGAAAAATATCGTTTTAATAATCTGGCCGGTAAAAAACATAGTTTCTATGTTCATAGAAATTATTTTTACATGAATGCAGAATAAATATTACTTTAGTGTTTAAATTTATATAATATGAAAAAGCTATTATTTTTATGTACAGTATTGGCTGTACTTTCATCCTGTGATAAGGTCAAGGAGCTGGCGTCGGTAAATTTTAATATGGATAGCGCCGAGGGCGAATTTACCATTCCGGTATTGACGACCACGGGCACGGTGACATTTGATGCAGACCAGGTGTATATCAATTTAGACAGCTTGATTAAAGATCAGAATGCAGAAGTAGGTGTCGGTAATATTAAAGAGGTAAGGATTATTGAATGTTCGTTGGAATTATTGAATGGCGATGAGCAAAATAATTTTTCGGTGCTGGAATCCTGTAAACTGGCATTAGCATCCAATGTTAATCCTTCTTTTATCACTATTGCTGAAATCAAAGATAATCCTGATGAAGCAAATAATAAACTCGATCTGCCTGTTTCCAATCCTGAATTGGAGTTGAAAGATTATTTTATGAACGCTAATCAATTTTCCTACCGGGTGTCAGGTACCTGCCGTAAAACAACGGATAAAGAATTGCAATGCAGGGTGCACGTAAAATACAGGATCAAAGCGGGGTTGTAGTAATGATGAATGTAACCATTGAGAAACCGGTCGTATAGTAGAGAAACTGATTGTGCCTTTCTTTCGTATGGCCAGCGTCCCGAATAACAGAAAGCCGGCAATATGATTAGTTTAATCATATTGCCGGCTTTCTGTTACTGTGTTATGTTTACTTAACCACCTTTGCCACTTTAATTAAGTTGCCTTCCTCATCTGTTATCCGAAACAGGTATATGCCTCCGGCCAGGTTGCTCAGCAATATGCTTTGTGCATTTTTAATTTCCCTGATCGTGCGGCCCTGTATATCGGTAATGATCGCATTAACCTTAACCGGAGCGTGGATATATATTACATCGCCGGTAGCCGGGTTGGGGTAAATATTTATTTGCCGTGCCAGGGTTGTCATTGCTTCAATTCCCGTATAATTTGTTATCGGGTAAACTGCCGAGGTATCCACACAACCCTGCTCATTAGTGACAATTACCCGGTAATTGCCGTTTTCCGTTACCTCATAAGTTCTTTCCGTTGCCCCGGGAATAGGTTCGTTATTCCTGAGCCATTGGTAAGTGGTGTAATCGCCATTCACACCTAATATAAAGCTATCGGTTGTAATTGATGGTTCTAAGCGATAGAAGCTTAACTCAAGGCTTACCGTACTGTCACAGCCTGCGATATTGCGAAAATGCTGGGCATAAATACCATCGGTAGTATAAACGCTGTCATTAAGGGTATAGCTCCTTTCGCAGGTGGATACGGTAAGTTGGGATAAAGAGGTATCAGAGCAGGTAAATTTCACAACAAATCCGTCGTAGCCGCCTTCTGTAGCAAGTATGCCGCCTGTGCCATCCGGGTTAAAATCCACTTTCGGGGAGCTGAAGTAGCCTGCCATGTAAATACCGCCCATCCTATTGTCTACCGTCACCGCCAGGCCCCAGTCATACTCGCTTCCACCCATACTTTTAGCCCACAGATAATTTCCTTGCGGATCATATTTAGCTAAAAATACATTGTATGACCCGGCATTGTTAACAGAGCCATTGTTGCCTTCCCGGTTAAAATCTGCGTCCGGCGATTCGAAAGTTCCGGTAATGTAAACATTTCCAATACCATCCACCGCAATGGCCTGGCTGTGGTCCTGTTTGGCCCCGCCCATACTTTTAGCCCAGAGTGCAGTGCCGCTGGAATCGTACTTTGCCAGAAATATATCAATGGATGTATTGGTGTTTTTAATGATGCCACCGGAATTAAAATCTAATGTCGCAGAGGCGAAATACCCCGTGATCAGTACGTTATCTTCCCGGTCAACAGCCACGCCCAGACCGTGATCTGCACCGCTGCTTCCCACACCCTGAGCTTTTATCAGGTCGCCGTTCGTATCATATTTGGCTAAAAAGATATCATAGCCACCACTGGAAGCCAACATGCCTCCGCTACCTGAAGGGTCAAATTCTGCATTCCCGCTAAAGGCACCCACTACATATACTTTACCGCTGCCGTCTATGGCTACGCCATAACCATTGTCATTGCCTGTTCCGCCCATTTTATTGACCCAGAGAAAATTGCCGTCTTTGTCATATTTGGCCAGGAATATATCCGAATTCTTTGTGCTTCCCGTATTGCTGATAGAGCCGTTGCCTGTTCCGCCCCGGTCGAACTCTGCAGGAATTGATTTGAACCCGCCTGTTATATATGCATTCCCGTCTTTGTCGACGGCTACCGACCGCGCATCGTCTGCCTGGCTGCCGCCCATACCTTTCACCCACAGGAAATTCCCGTCGGCATCATATTTGGCCAAAAATATATCATTACTGCCCGCAGAAGTAACAGACCCGTTGCTGGCGCCGCCATTGAATTCCGCTTTACCTATTCCGATATAGCCGGTGACATACACATTACCGGCCTCATCGGTGGCTACACCATTTCCATTTTCGATTTTATAACCACCAAAAAGTTAAACCCAAACGAAATAACATTACCCAAAAAACTACAATAATAAAATATAATAACCAACATCATCAGATAAC
>JBEBVI010000306.1:0-5543 GCA_040392805.1 Taibaiella helva | reverse complement strand
TCGAAACGAGCGGAAGTCGGTTCTACCATACTTAGTTTATTGCTGCTAACCGGGCATATCGTTTACCTACCCGCAAGCCCTTCGAGAGGCCTCAGGGCCCGCAACGCTGCTTTAACCGCAGTCCGGTCGTTGAGGCACTCGAAACGAGCGGAAGTCGGTTCTGCTATATTTAGTTTATTGCTGCTAACCGGGCATATCGTTTACCTACCCGCAGCCCTTCGAGAGGCCTCAGGGCCCGCAGCGCTGCAATCGAGAGCCTCAGGGCTCGGTCTCAGGGCCCGCAGCGCTGCAATTGAGAACCTCTGGGTTCGGGCTTAGGTATAGAATAGTCCGGACCCTTTGCCGGGTCGAAAACCCTTTTGTATATTTTTTGCTACCTTTGCGCTTATATTTTACATAGCGATGTATCAGGCATTTTAGTTCCAAAATAGTCTAATCGTTATCATGCTTCAAGATTAATTTCTTTTGGCTTCGTGCAGTATAAAGTTTACTGTCTTTTTGAAAAATCGAATAATCAAATTTGTCACAGGCATTGCTTGTGCATTTATTTTTATTATGGTTGAATACAAATATTATAACCGACCTCAGGAAGTTTCTGCTGAAATGGAAATGCAAATTGTAGATTTTTTGTTTCAACATCTCGGGCAATATGGCGATGCCAAACCCGACATACAAAAATGTATGGATTATGCTTTGTGTAGAAATAGCAAGCCCGGAGGTATACTTTTTACAGCAAAAGACGGACCTGATCTTTTGGGGGCCATAATTGTAAACTATACGGGAATGGATGGCTATATACCCGGGAATATTTTGGTGTATATCGCTACACACCATAGTTACAGGGGGCAGGGCATCGGTAAAAAGCTGATGCAGATGGCCATTGCACATACAAAAGGAAATATAGCCTTGCATGTAGAACCCGACAACCCGGCCAGGCTGTTGTATGAAAAACTGGGTTTTACCAGCAAATATCTTGAGATGAGACTGATCAAATAATTATCATGGCACATATAGTACTCAACAGGAAGAAACTGCGGGAAAACTATCAATACCTGAACCGGCTTTTTTCTGCTCATAAAATTGAATGGGGAGTGGTGTCCAAAGTTTTCTGCGGTTCTAAAACGTATCTCAAAGAGATTATCGATTTAGGTATACGGCAGATCTGTGACAGCCGAATCACTAATCTGAAAATTATAAAATCGCTTAATCCCGATATCGAGACCGTTTTCATTAAACCGCCTGCAAAGCGCTATATCCCCAGCGTAGTGAAATATGCAGATGCCAGCTTTAATACGGAATTTGAAACGATCCGGATGTTGTCTGACGAAGCAGCGAGGCAAGGCAAGGTACACAAAATCATTATTATGATTGAGCTGGGAGAGCTGCGGGAAGGTGTGATGCGTGAAGAGTTTATTGACTTTTATGCCAAGGTTTTTAATCTACCCAATATTGAAGTAGCCGGATTAGGGACTAATCTGACTTGTATGTATGGCGTATTGCCGAGTCAGGATAAATTACTGCAGCTCTGTCTTTACGAACAACTGATTGAGGCCAGGTTCAATAAGGTGATTCCCTATATTACGGGAGGTACGTCCGTAACGATTCCACTCATCACACGCGGACTGCTTCCGGGGGCTGTCAATCATTTCAGAGTAGGTGAAACTTTATTTTTGGGTACTGATGTTTATAACAGTGCGCCTCATCCCGATATGCATCAGGATGTATTCAGGTTGTATGCTGAAATTATTGAGCTCAGAGAAAAGCCCATGATACCGGATGGGGATCTCGGGCAAAATCTTACAGGTGATGTTTTGAATTTTGATGACAAGGCTAATGATACTTCTCACCGGGCCCTTATAGATGTCGGGCTGTTGGATGTGGAGGCAAGCCATATTAAACCTACAGACAGTGGTTTGAAAATTGTCGGATCAAGTTCTGATATGATGGTAGTAGATCTGGGCGAAAATGCGGAACAATATGAAGTAGGTAGTTTAATAGAGTTTGACCTGGACTATATGGGCATTTTGCGCTTAATGAATTGTGATTACGTGGATAAGCGGATTATTGAGCATTAGGCGGTATTAACCGCTTTCTGCTACATGAGTACTTTGGGGCGGTTGTTTAAAATCTTCTGTACCGAGGCTCCCCGTTTCCCTTCGAGAGCCTCAGGGAACGGGGAGTCTCAGGGGAACGGGGTCGCTCGAAATGTGTCATTGAGGCTCTCGAAATGTGTCATTGAGGCCCCTCGAAATGTGTCATTGAGGCCCCTCGAAATGTGTCATTGAGGCTCTCGAAATGTCCTTCGCTCAAGGTATAAAACGCTATCAGCTATTTTGCCTAATAGAGGAATAATGTTTGCTGCAATTATTGTTTCTGCACATTTTTTCGCCAGTAGTAATAAAAAGGCAAACCAGAAACAATGAGCAATATACCCATGCTGGATTTTGATGGCGATTCGTAGAATGAGATAGCGGTCAATACTATACAAAACAGGATAAAGACAACCGGCACAAAGGGGTACCATGGCATTTTATAGGGCCGGGGTGTTTCCTTCATTTTGATCCGTAGCCATATTACGCCAAAAGCGATTAACCCGTTAAAGATAAAAGCAGCAATAATAACCAGATCTGTCAGCAGTTCGAAAGAACCGGAAAAAACGAGCAGACAAGCCCAGATACCTTGATAGATCAATGCATATTTCGGAGTTTGGTTGTTGGGATGCGTTTGAGCCGCTTTTCTGAAAAACAATCTCTTCTGGGCCATAGCATAATAGATCCGGGAAGAAACAAGTATGGTGGCATTCGTACACCCGAAAGTGGAGACCAGTATCATTGCACTAATGACATAGGCGCCGCCGGAACCTAATATCTTATCAATGACCAATACCGCTGCTATATGATTTTCATCCTGATGGATGGCAGCCAGCATTTCATCAACCGGCATGATATAAAAATAAGCGGCATTAACCAACAGGTAAAGCAGGATGATCATCGAAATACCGATGAACAAAGCACGGGGAAGGTTTTTTTGCGGGTTTTGGACCTCTTCCCCGATAAAGCCTAAACCCAGCCAGCCTTCATATCCCCAGAAAGCAGCGCGCATGGCCAGTACCATAGCACTAATAAAGGCGAAGACCGTAAACCCTTGTTCAGGATAGCTCCCGGAATAAGTTTCAAATGTGGAAAGGCTGCCGGCACTGCTTCCAAAGGCGCCGGCTATTACGGCAAAGAGCGACAGTACAATCAGAAAAGTAAAAGCAAGGCTGAGGTTTCCTCCTCTTTTCGTTCCGGTTATATTAACCAGAGTCAGAGCGATGATAAGCAAGCAAGAGATAATTTTGGCACCGATATTATTTAAGGGATGCAGCCCAAGGATATGAAACGCTTCGTAGCTGTCCGGTAATCTGGGTAAGGGGATAAAGGTATTCAATGCGCCTGCAAAAACAAAGGCGATAGAAGAAATGGCTGCTGTTTGTATGACCGTAAAGCAAGCCCACCCGTAAAGGAAAGAAACGAGCTTCCCATAAACTTTTTCTAACCATACAAATGGCCCGCCGGACTCCGGAAACATTGCACCGAGCTCTGCAATGCAAAACACGCCAAATAGTACAATGATACCGGCAAGTAGCCAGGCCAAAAGCACTAACCAGGGTGTATGCAGCATTTCGGCCATTGGTGCCGCCTTTTTAAACACTCCCGAACCGATAATAGCACTCATTACAATAATAATTGCCATTTTGAGGCCAAACGATTTTTTTAGTTCCGGTGTGTTGTTGATCATAATTTTCGTTTTTTGTGCAGGTTGAAAACTACTTCATGTGTGCATGGAAGGCGGTACTGAAATCACTTCCACTCGGTTGCTGGAATATTTTGATGTCGAAAAAAGCTGCTGTAGCGTATAGGTGGTCAAAAATATCTGACTGTATGGATTCGTATTCCAGCCATGCTGTGGTATTGGTAAAACAATATATCTCTATAGGAATACCTTTGCTGTCGCTTGCAAGTTGTCTGACCAGGATGGTCATGTCCTGTTTGATTCTCGGATGATTTTTCAGATAGTGCTCTATGTATTTCCGATACACGCCCAGGTTGGTCATTCGTCTGCCATTAATTAAAGTAGAAGAATCAATGTGTTCTTTTTTATTATATAGTTCTATTTCTGTCTGCCTGCTTTCTATATATTCTCTTATAAGCTGATATTGTTTGAATTTTACCCTTGTTTCGGCATCGACAAGTTTTACAGAATGTACATCTATAAAGATGGCTCTTTTAATTCTCCTGCCCCCGCTTTGTTGCATTCCTCTCCAGTTTTTAAAGCTGTCTGTAATAAAATAATAGGTCGGAATGGTAGTTATGGTTTTATCCCAGTTCTGCACTTTAACCGTGTTAAGGTTGATGTCAATAACATCTCCGTCTGCATTGAATTTAGGCATTTCCACCCAGTCGCCTACACGAATCATATCGTTAGATGACATCTGCACACTTGCTACCAACCCTAAAATAGTATCTTTAAATACTAGTAGTAAAATAGCCGTCATGGCACCAAATGCACTGAGGAAATAAACGGGAGACTTACCCAATAGTATGGAAAGCACTAAGATGACGGTAACGATATAAAGCAGTATTCTAATGAGCTGGAAGTAGCTGGTTAAGGGCTTATTTATAAATGCCGGATGCCGGGACAGCCCATATTCGCCTACCTTTAGTATGGCAAAAATTATCATCATGCTCACCACTATAAGGTAGATGTCTGTTAACCTTATAATAAACGGAAGCATTTGTTCAAAGTCCCCGAAAATGGCGGGAGCCATCAGGCGCACAAATATTGCAGGTACTATGTGTGCGAGTTTATCGAGCGCTCCGGTATCGGCAAATGAATCATCCCAGGTAAAAGAGGTTTTGCGAAATACTTTGTAAAGAAATTGTGTTATAATTCTTTTGGTGATAAAGAAAGCAAATGATGCTATTATAACCAGGAATAAAAGAAATAAGAGTAGTCTGCAATAGCTGGCCCAATCTTCCGAGATACCTAAATTTGTTATTGATTGTTCTGTCTTGTCTTCGATATAGTTTATCCAGTTTATCATTTTTTCTTTTTGTTAATGCTGAAACTTAAATGTTCAAATGTAGGTAAAATGCCGGAGGTGACCTGAGGAAACATGACTATTTTATAATTGTAATACATCATTAAATGATGTATTACAAAGATTGAAGCAGTTGTGTATAAACGATTTACTTGCTTATTAAATTTGATTTTTTAAAACTTTTATCTTTCGATCGGAACATACTGATGTAGTGCCGGATTTTATCTCTTTTAAATAATGTATATTCTTACTCTTGAACAGAGCATATGCAGGCTTATATTGAATCGGGTATATTTAATAGATCTTAATCGTATGGTAATGATTAAATATATTCCCTCTTCCTAATGCCGGATATCCGGTCGTAGGTGTTCTCGAAACGTGTCGTTGAGGTTCTCGAAACGTGTTGTTGAGGTTCTCGAAACGTGTTGTTGAGGTTCTCGAAACGTGTTGTTGAGGTTCT
>JBEBVI010000305.1:0-5550 GCA_040392805.1 Taibaiella helva | reverse complement strand
ATATTGCGCTCTTCCGGCTGGCTCCGGCTTTCAACGGAAATATATTCCTGGTAAGCATCAGACTTTGTCAGGTTATGATATATTTTTTTAACCCAGTCATTGTCGATTAAATGATCCAGCTTGTCTTTTTTTACTTTTTCCCTGAAGGTCGTATTATCCAGCAAATGCCAGAGGAAGGTATTGCCGGCTATCTTGGTATTCACCTGCCTGTCTTGTTCGGTAGGTAAATACTTGGAAGCTCTCTGGCGGGCATCGGCCTCGGCATATTGTGCTACTTTAGAAATATAAAGAAGTAATAAAGCAAAAATATCGGAAGAACGCCTGAATTTCTCATCAAGCATTTTCACCCCATTCCCTTCCGTTTGCTCTGTGGAAACCGTATTTTCCGAACCGGTATTTCTCCCTCCAGGCGATGTGTTCATTGCTTCCAGGGCATAAATAACCTGCATTACTTTCACCCGTATATTTCTGCGACTTATCATATTTTTTATAAAAGAAGCGCAAAGGTAAGTTTTAATAGGGCCAAATTCAAAAATCTGTAGCCTGAGCGGACAAATAATCATTTTATATTCCGGATGTATACGTTAATAAAAAACCATTATTTTTGTGGGAGTGCTTTGGTTTTTCAAGTCAAAGATGCAGTCTGTCAGATAGTAGATATCTGACAGGGTAAAATGTCAAAATACCGGAAATTTTGTATTAAGCTTAATTACGATAAACATACACCTGACCTGACACTATGATTGATAACGGTACGGATATGGAAACCTTAATCTCTTATGTATAATCTTGCTATGGAAGTTACAGTTATATTAATTTTAGTCTGTCTTTTTCTTATCATCATATTTACGGGAGTAGAGTATGCCTACCTGGCTTCCAATAAATTAACTATTGACCTGAAAAAGAAACAGGGTAAAGCTTCCGGCAGGATCCTGGCCAATTTTTTTGATAAGCCCGAACGTTTCTGGAGCGCTACTGTCATTGGCTTTTATATCATACTGGTATGCTTTTGCTACCTTCTGTCAAAAATAACCGCTCACTGTATTAACTATCTTCCTCCCGTATACAAAGGCTATTTTCATGAAAATGATTATCTCCAGATGTTTGTTGATTTCATCCTGGGAACGGTCATTGTATTGGGCTCTATCGGTATCATTGGCAAGAGGAGCTTTGAATATAATCCTGAAGCCAAGCTGAATACCTGGAGTAAATTTATAGAAGTGGTCTGCAATTTTACGGCACCCTTAGCTTATCTCTTTACCGGTGTATCCGAGTTCATCCTCAAGTACCTGTTCAATGTGCGGATCAGCAAAAAGGAAAATATATTTCAGCGGATCAACGCTTCGCAGTTTCTAAGATATACAGCACACGGGCATGCCAATTTTGACGAAGCCAACCGTGAGCTTTTTGAAAAAGCACTGGATCTGACAAAGATAAAAGTGCGTAAATGTATGACGCCGCGTAATGAAATTATCGCAGTGGATATCAACACTTCGATAAGCGACCTCAGGGATAAGTTTGTGGATACCAAATTATCCAAGATCGTTGTGTATGATGAAACCCTGGATACCATATTAGGCTATACGCACCACCTGGATCTTAACCGCAGACCTAATTCCATAAAAGAGATACTGCACCCCATACCTACTGTTCCGGAAACGATGAGCGCCATCGACCTGATGCATAAGTTCACTAAGGAACGTAAGAGTATTGCCTGGGTGGTAGACGAATTTGGCGGTACGGCTGGTTTTGTGACTATGGAAGATGTACTGGAAGAAGTATTCGGAGATATTAAGGATGAATATGATGTGGTAGAATACACGGAAAAGCAAATATCCGATAACGAATATATTTTTTCCGGCCGTATCGAGGTGGATTATCTTAATGAAAAATACGATCTGGATCTTCCTACCGGTGAAGCCGAAACATTATCCGGGTTTATTATCAGTAGCAACGAATCCATTCCCAGGCAAAAGGAACGGATTATAGTGGATAATTTTGAATTTGAGATACTGGCCGTTACAGATACGCGTATAGAAACTACAAAATTGAAGATCTTGAACAGATAAAGTCTGTTTATGATGAATATTATTTAATACGTAGGTTAAACAGAATATAAGGCAGATGAAAATCTCGTACCATTAGTACGAGAAACTAGTTGGAGCAAACATGTATACTTCTTGCGGGGTAAAAATGCGAAATGCTACTGAATACAGCATGAGCAGATTGCCTTCGGCATCGACAAAGAACAACCTTAAGCAACCTGCATTGAGTGCTAAACTTCCTGCAACTACTTTCCTCCAAGTCGTAGAAAAAATTTCACCACCGCCAAAAAAACAGGATATATAAGCGCTAAATTTATTTTCATTTCATTACTTTGCCGGCAGATCATTATCGTTTATCCCATATGCAGGATCGTACCCATAACTTTTACATCAATCATTACCTCTGCTGGAATGATAGGCGGATATCGCGTGACGGACAACCTATGATGGAACCTGAAGCGGACACAATGGCTAACATTCCGATGCATGTTTATGAGAAGCTGGATATGGATTACCCGAAGTTTTTCAAGATGGATCTTTCCTGTAAGGTAGCTTTTCTGGCAACAGAGTTATTAAAGCCCTTTCCTGATGCAGAAAAAGAGCGGACAGCGGTGATATTGGGCACTTATTCGGGTTGTATAGAAGTGGATAAACAGTTTGAGAACAGTATACAGACTTTTGCCAGCCCTGCGCTCTTTGTCTATACTTTACCGAACATTATGTTAGGTGAAATCTGTATCCGCAACGGCTTTAAAGGTGAGCAACTTTGCCTTATAGACAAACAGCCGGATTGGGCAGAGATGTCGTTCCTTGCTGAAGACCTGCTTAGTAAAAGAAATATGGATACCTGTCTTTTAGGCTTTATTGACGCCAACCGCCAACATATCACCGCTCATCTGGCATGGATTGGTAAGACAGCTGTTCCGGGAGAAAGCTTACCTTTATCGGCTCAAAACCTGGAAAGAATTTTCGACAATTGATAAGACTTTATGACCGGCGCATACATCATTAATTACGGTATAATCAGTGCTATCGGCAACAATGCCGTGCAAAACCTGTCTTCGCTGAAGGAAGGAAAGCAAGGCATCTCTTACCCCGAAATATTAAAGTCGGCACATCAGCTTCCCGTAGGGGAAATTAAGCTGACTAATGAACAGCTGGCTGAATTGATCAATGCACCGGCCACCTGGCCCAGGACAGCTTTATTAAGTCTTTGGGCAGCACGGGAAGCCTGGCAACCATTAGCGGCAAGATCAAAGAACCTGAGGATCGGCTTCATCTCGGCCAATACCGTAGGCGGTATGGATCTTTCGGAACGTTATTATGCTGATTTCCGTAATAATGCCGTAGCAGCAGACAAGAATTTAATACGTCATCACGAATGTGGTGCCATTACAGAACTAACGTTAAGGGCGCTGGGACTGAACTGCTGGAATACCACGATCAGCACGGCCTGTTCTTCTTCGGCCAACAGCATCATGATGGCAGCCCGGCTTTTAAAACAAAATAAGCTGGACATCGTTATTGCCGGGTGGGCGGATGCCTTATCTAAGTTTACCTTAAACGGCTTTAATTCTTTAATGATATTAGACAAAGAATACTGCAGGCCCTTCGACAGGGATAGAAACGGTTTAAACATCGGAGAAGGTGCGGCTTACCTGGTATTAGCCAATAAAAAAGCCGCCGGTCAGTTAGGCGTTGAGCCAGTAGCTATGGTCACTGGCTATGCCAATGCCAACGATGCGCATCACCAAACGGCTTCATCACCCGATGGGAAAGGCAACAAACTAGCCATGATGGAAGCTTTGGAAACAGCTGGCCTGCAGCCCGGACAGATCGACTATATAAATCTGCATGGAACCGGTACGGCCAATAATGACAGCTCTGAAGGCATAGCCGTACGGGATATATTTACGGGTGGCGTACCACCGGCCAGCTCTACCAAAGCCTTCACCGGGCATACGCTGGGGGCGGCCGGAGCCATTGAAGCCGTATTTTCCACTATGGCTATACGGGAACAGATTGTTTTTCCGCAGCTCAGGCTGAAAAATCCGATACCGGACCTGGGTTGGGAACCCGTTAAGGATATACAATACGGCAGGCCTGTCCGGCACGTATTGTCTAATTCTTTCGGATTTGGGGGCAATTGCTCAACAATTATCATTTCAAAAATGTAATATCAGTCATTCAATAACATTAAATACTTCTATATGGAATCTTCAAACATGGACATGCTGCATACCAGCCTCGATGAAACGGCTAAAGCCCACCTGATGGAAACGACAAGATGGACTAAATTTCTTGGAATACTGACCATGGTAGGAAGCGATCTTTTTGTGCTATTTTCTATATTATTTTTGCTTATGGGATCCCGGTTAGGTGGTATGTACAGTATGTACGGTGGCGCCCAGTTGGTCGGCACTTTTATTTATCTCTTAATTATAGCTGCGCTGTATATCTATCCGGGCATTACTTTATACCGTTTCTCCACAAGCATGAAACAGGGTATATTGCTGGGAAGCCAGGAACTGATCAATAATGGATTCCGGTATCAGAAAAACTTTTACCGTTTTATCGGTATTCTCACAATCATTGCCCTTATTATTTTCTTATTTTCAGTATTGATTGGGGGGCTTGCCGGGTTATCTTTGCTGTCAAATATGTAAGGTTAAGTAAGGGTTCACCCTGTCAGATAATAGATATCCCGCAGAGTGAAGTTATTCTTCCCTCTTCATCCAGAAGTTGAGATTACCTCCTTCTAATGTATCTACGAGGTGATACCCCAAAGGGATCTCTTCGTGTGAAGAATGATAGGTAGCAATACGCGTGCCCAGGGGCATGGTGTTTAACCGGTCCCGTAATTTTACGACATACTCATCATATAATTCCTTTGAATACCTGATTTCCCTGTCTATCCTCCCCTCCTCTACCAGATGTTCATAAAACGAGTTAAAGAAATAAAAATGGTCGAAGTCATTGAAATCTAACTCGGTAAAATTGCCCTGCAGGAAGCTGACATTGGAAATACCCAGATTATACCGGGCATTTTCTGCATATTCAACCATATACGGCCGCTGCTCAATACCATAGAAATAACAAGAAGGTGCATATCCCGCTGCTGCCAGGCAGAATTTACCAATACCGCTACCTATATCCAGTATTTTCTTTCCCGGTTCATTACCCAGGTATTCGCCGGCCAGCTTTATAACACGCAGAGGAGTCCAGTGGCGCTGCGAAAAACGTCTCATACTTGCGGGAAACAACTGGTCAAACTCCTCATCTGACTGCAGGTATTCATGTAGCTGTATATCTTGCATAAGCTTGCTATAAGTTGCAGCCACAAAATTAATGAATTGCATATGGAAAGCCGGATAATGAGAATGGCATGAGGGAAATCCGATCTACTATATTTTCATTGTATCTTTTCTGCTGTTAACGGCATCATAAGACACAAATTTCATCATTAGCAAGATAAGTAAAATAGTCAAAATAAATTCCTCAAGTA
>JBEBVI010000304.1:0-5570 GCA_040392805.1 Taibaiella helva | reverse complement strand
TCCGTTCTACTGCATCAGTACAAGGTTCACTGGTGATGTACCCGATACTGACCTATGGCAGTGAAGAGCAGAAAATGAAATATCTGCCTAAGCTGGCAACAGGTGAATTGATGGGGTGCTTTGGCCTTACCGAACCGGATCATGGCTCTAACCCGGCGGGTATGCTGTCTAATTTTTATGATGCGGGAGATCATGTCGTGCTGAATGGTTCAAAAATGTGGATATCCAATGCCCCATTTGCAGATATAGCTGTTGTCTGGGCTAAAAACCCCGAAGGCCGGATACAGGGATTGATACTGGAGCGGGGAATGGAAGGCTTTACCACACCGGAAACACATGGTAAATGGAGCTTGCGGGCATCGGCTACCGGTGAGCTGGTTTTTGATAACGTGAAGGTACCTAAGGAAAATATTCTTCCCAATGTTATAGGACTTAAAGGGCCGTTGGGTTGCCTGAGCAGCGCCCGGTTTGGTATAGCCTGGGGCGCATTGGGTTGTGCTATGGATTGCTATGATACCGCTTTAAGGTATGCACAGCAACGGATACAGTTTAATAAACCGATTGGTGCATTCCAGCTGACGCAGAAGAAGCTGGCAGAGATGATCACTGAAATCACCAAAGCCCAGTTGTTGATATGGAGATTGGGCACATTGCGTAATGAAGGAAGGGCCACGCCCGAACAGATATCAATGGCTAAACGGAATAGCTGCCAGGTGGCGATCACTATTGCCCGGGAAGCGCGCCAGATACTGGGAGGAATGGGTATTACCGGTGAATACAGCATTATGCGCCACATGATGAACCTGGAGTCCGTTATTACCTATGAGGGAACTCATGATATTCATTTGCTGATAACCGGGCAGGATGTTACCGGGTTTAATGCTTTTAAATAACAATTAATCCAGGTTTGACCAGATGGCTGTCTAGAAAGGTCGTTATTTCGAGCGAACCCCGAGCTTGCCGAGGGGGAAGTCGAGAACTTTTCTCACCGAAGGTAAATCTCACAAGTGTAATCAAATGATTAGGAGATTCCTCCACTCCGCTCCGCTCCAGTCGGAATGACGACAATGGGCTTTTTAGACAGCCTCATCTCAGTCTTTCAGTATCCCCAATAAAATAGCTTTTTTTACCATGCCGACCATGTTTTTGGCGCCCAGCTTCTGCATGACCAGCTGGCGATAGTTTTCTACCGTCCGGTATCCGATGTGCAGGATTTCGCCTATTTCTTTACTACTTTTTTCTTCTGCAATCAGGCGTAATACATCCAACTCCCTGTTGGTCAGCTCGCTGTTGACCGATGCGTCCATTTTTGACTGTAAAACAGCCTGGTTCAACTTTTGCTGGATCTCGGGGGATATATAAATGTTGCCGTTGTATACCTCTTCGATAGCCTGTACCAATAACGCCTGGTCTGATGTTTTCAGCAGGTAGCCCCTGGCTCCTTTGTTCATCATCATTTTAATGCTGTGTATATTATCATTAGCGGTCAGCATGATGATTTTTATATCAGGATAATCTTTCCGGATAAGCGGCACTATCTCCTCACCGCTTTTGTCGGGCAGATGAAGGTCCAGCAGCAGCACATCGGGTTGCCGTATTTTCAGCCCGGCCATTACCTGATTTGCATTGGCGTACATACCAAGAAGGCTGAGATGGGGTTGCATCTCCACCAATCGTTGCAGGCCGTCTCTGACTATAGGATGATCGTCTGTTATAGAAATCGTTATATTCATTGATGCTGTATTTGATGTTTTTAATTTTTACCTGGTTATATGGTTTAATCCTATGGATATTGTGCTGTAATGTGAATAGTGGTGCCACTGCCTGGCCGGACCTCTTTGTGCAAAGTAGCGTTTAAAGACCTGATCCGGCTCTGCAGGCCAAGTATGCCTATGCCTGTCCTGCCGGCTCCCGGTTCGGGCCAGTCCTCTCCTTTACCGTTATCCTCTACCAGCAGGGATATGCAGCCTTCTTTGTAAGTCAGTATTACGATCATATCTGTTGCTTCTGCATGCTTAACAATGTTATGTGTTAGTTCCTGTATAATGCGGTATAACGCAATACAGTAATCATCGGGTAATTGCTCAAAGTTACCCATCACCTGTACCTCGCAGCTAATATTCCGTGGAGTCAGCAGGTCATTGCAGAAATCGCGGATGACGCTGGGTAAGTTTTTACCTTTCAGGTTGGGCGGGGCCAGGTTATGGGTGATTTGCCGTACATCGGTAGAGATGTCTTTCAGGTTTTGTTCCACCCGGTTAAAGTCCGTTTCCTTAACCAGGAAAGGATAGCCTTGCTGCAAGGCTATTAAAAAACTATGTGTAGCGGCCAGCTTGCTGTTTACGCTATCGTGCAAGTCGTAAGAGATGCGTTCTCTTTCCTGTTCTTCTGCGCTCAGCCGGGCTTTTAGTAGTTCCATTTCCCTGTTACTGGACAGGCGTTGGTTTTTCTGCCGTACATAAAGGTAGCGTAAAAAGAGTACTGTGATAATGACGATGGCCCCGATTACAGTAAACAACAGTAATTGCTTTTTTTGCATAGCATCTTTTTCTGCTGCCATTAACTGTACTTTCTTTTCGGCCAGGGTTTTATCCCTTTCGGCAATGCGGAAAAGTGCGTCCATCTTTGTCCGTTCCTGAAGGCCGGCTATGGTATACAGGCTATCCTGCAGCTCAAGGGATTTTCGTAGCAATTCGTTGGCTTCTTTATACTTTTTGTGATTAATGCTTAGTATAATTCCCTGGTTAGCATAAAATTTCGGTAGTTCACCTGCCGATACTATATCATTCAATTTGGTGCTATCTAATCCCCGTAATATCTGCTCCGCTTTGAGGTAATAACTGGAGTCATTTTCGTGCTCTGCTTTATGAGAATAGGCATGTGCGAGGATGTATAAGGCCATAGGCATTTGAGCTACATTGCGCCCGAGTTTTTTTTCGCCTATCTGTATGGTCCGTTGAATAAGGTATATCGCAGAGTCGGGATTGCAGGGTTTTATTTTAAGGTATAAGTTGGCCATATTTTCCAGGCAATTTATTTTCAGCAGATCATTGCTGGCTTTATTGTGCAGTACTTCTTTATACAAATGCATAGCTGTGTCGTACTGTCTCTTCCGGAAATGGATGGTAGCTAATAAAAGCCGGACTTGGATTTTCTTTTGAGGATCCTGCAGCGAATCGGCCATTTGCCCGGCTTTTTTTAAATAAGTTAGGGCTGCCTCCGGATCGTTGGAATTGATCCACATAGTGCCTGCTATCTGGTATATGCTATATATATTAGCCCAGCTTTTCCTTTCGGTTGACTGTAGCATTTTTAATGGATTTATGGCCTTGTAAATATAGGTATAGGCAGAGTCGAACATACCTTGCTTATAGTAAGCCACTGCTATATTAGCATAAATCAACTCAGGTAGTCTTTGTTTCGGTATCTGTTGCGCAAAGTAGCCCAGGAGCCGGCAATAAAACAAAGTGCTATCCAGGTTATTAGCTTCGGTATGAGCATTGGCTATAGGAGCCAGAGCATTAACAACTCCCCGGGTGTATCGTAATTTATAGCTGGCCCGGGCTGCATCCCATAAGAGATTTTGTGCACTGTCTTTATTTTTCTTCCAGATAGTTTGGGCCATATCAATTTGCCGGTCAACCAGGCTGGTATCATTTAGCTTCAGGTCCATAGTTTCGGTCCATACAAGCTGAGGTAATTCAGAAAATTCTGGCTGTAGTCTGGCTTTTTCCTCTTCTCGGTGTTTGCAGGATTGCAGCCCTAAGAAGAAAAAGACGGTAAATAAAACATATATATAACGGTAACAATTCATACACCAGTAGCGTAAATATACGAATTGTATCTTTATTGAAGTTTTAATTGCTTCAATGCATGTTGTGCAGATAAAAATGATAGTACCTGTAAGCAAGGTAATAACTACCGGAATTATTTATAAAAGGTCGCAAACTTAAAAATCAGTCTGCAATTCAAACCATGGGTTTACCCATGGTTTGAATTAGGGTGTTTACCCACTTATTAGCCATGGTTGGTAAAAATACTTTTGTTGTTCAATCTATGTGTATCCTGTTATTTTAAATGCTTAAATAAAAAGACAAGTTATGATGAACATTAATTTTACCCACTTTTTGAGTCACCTTTTATTGGTAACTATTCGGCCGTTGAAATATATTACCAAAACATTTGGCCTAAGATTACCTGGATACGTAAAACGTTTTGTACCTATCTTGTTGTTTTTGCTTAGTACGTTTTTTACTTATGCGCAAAAAGCTTATTATAACCAACAGGAAAATTTTCTGAATGCAAACAGAATTTGGGCATTTGGAACCAATGCAGGTTTGGAATTTACTAGTGCAGGCTCTGTGCCTTTCCCCACAGCTATTACAGGTAACGAGGGGTATGCTACCGTTTCTGACCCATTAACTGGCAAGTTGCTTTTTTATTCAAATGGAAAAGATTGTTGGAATGCAAACCATCAGATTATGCCTAATGGGGATAGCCTTTTAGGGAATGGAAGTGGATTTAACATCTTGGGAAGACCGTTGGGGCTTAGTACGGTGCAAGGGGTATGTATTGTGCCTGTTATTGATACTCCAAATAAGTATTATTTATTTTCATTATTGGGTAATACTAACTTTACCTCAGGTAAGGCAAATGCAAATGTGTATGATCAGGGTGTGTTGTTTTATTCTGTTGTAGATATGAACTTGGACAATGGGTTGGGAGATATTGAACCCGGTAGAAAAAATATTGTGTTGGATCGGGATACCTTAGGTGAAGGTATGATTGCTATCCCCGGAAATAACTGCGATATATGGCTAATGGTGCATGCATTTTCAAAACCAGAATTCAAGGCCTACCACATAACTCGCAATGGAATTGAGAATCAACCTGTGATTTCTACTACCGGATTGATGCAAGGGAATTCCTATATTGGTTCTGATTCTGCACCACAAGGAGCATATCTTTTGGGTGAAATGGCTATTTCACCTGATCGCACTAAGATTGTTATTACCAACTCTAATTTCGGCGAGGATACTAACAAATATAAAACAAGAGGAGCTTTAATTGGACATTTTGATCCTGATCAGGGTCGTGTTTCCGATGCTATTCAAATCATACCTACTGAACCAACACATTATGGAGATGGAGGCAAAGGACCTTGCTTCTCTCCTGACAATTCCAAACTGTATCTTATGCGAAATTTCTCGTATAAAGCTGTTGATGATACGAGTGTTTATGTTTTATGTCAATACGATGTGAGCATTATGGACTCTGCCAGAATTGTTAATTCTATGAAATGGATAAAGGGATATAGTGCTCGTCCTGGTACTGGAAAAGGGCCTGGCTACACTTTACGACTCTATAATGATACTATATACGCAGATGCTAGGGGAGATTTTTCTTTGCATCGGATTAATAATCCTAATAACACAGGTACTGCATGCAACTTTCAACTTGCCGCGGTTCCTATTAGTGGTAGATGTCTAAATGGAATAGGTAATAGTGTAGTTTACCCACTCCCATTCGACACTATTTATCAAAATGTATTAAACATTAAAATTTGTCCA
>JBEBVI010000303.1:0-5586 GCA_040392805.1 Taibaiella helva | reverse complement strand
CAGCTTCAATTTTTTGGTGGGCCAAAAATACCCAACTCGGCATGACGGTGCTTGAGGAAGTTATTTTGACTATTATACTAAGTGCATGATTCGTAATTGATCATTGAAATAATATGACAATTCTATTACAATAGCACATACGGGCAAATGGGGCTATCCATACTTAACTTAGTACCTTTGCCGGGACGCAAACAAGCTAAGGTATTGATTATGAAAAACGAGCCGAAGACCTCCCTGCTTTTAGTGGAAGATGAGGAGAGCCTCAGGGAAGCCATTAAACTGAA
Organism: Taibaiella helva; assembly: GCA_040392805.1. Classification (GTDB taxonomy): domain Bacteria; phylum Bacteroidota; class Bacteroidia; order Chitinophagales; family Chitinophagaceae; genus Taibaiella; species Taibaiella helvus_B. Next base: position 5,302 of record JBEBVI010000303.1, on the reverse strand, counting down.
CCTGGAATTAGAAGGATACGAAGTAACCGCGGTAGACAATGGCGCTGCGGTGCTGAAGGCGATTAAAAACGAATACTTTGACCTGATCATCCTGGACATCATGCTGCCGGAGATGGACGGACTTACTGTTTGTGAAAATATCAGGATGCAGAATAATGATGTGCCCATCCTCTTCCTTTCGGCGCGTAACAGCGGGGCAGATCGGATTGAAGGCCTGAAAAAAGGCGGAGACGACTACCTTACCAAGCCTTTTAACTTAGAGGAATTATTGCTGCGTGTAGAAAAGCTGGTCGTAAAAAACAAAAAATTAAAAGAGCGTAATTCCGTATCCGACATATACGCATTCGGCAGGTGCCGTATCGACTTCATGGGGCAGTCTGCCCGGGATAAAGACGGACGTCCTATCGAGCTGAGCAAAAAAGAAGTGGCTTTGCTGAAGCTGCTGATCGAGCATAAGAATGAAGTTGTATCACGCGAGCATATCTTACAGGTCGTATGGGGCTATAATGTATATCCGACCACAAGAACCATCGACAATTTCATACTGAATTTCCGGAAGTATTTCGAGAAAGACACCCGGCATCCCAAACATTTCCATTCGGTAAGGGGCGTTGGCTACAAATTCACGGAATAATTTTTTGACTTTATATCGGGGATTTTATACTTTTACCTGCTTAACTGCCGTCCGTATTACTTGCAGGCATGCTTTTTCCGGGCGGGTAAAAGCGCTAAATAATTTGTAGGGATGAAAAAATTTACCTGGTTCTTATGCTGCGGTCTTTTGCTGGCCACCGCTTCATGCAATTCTGATAAAAACATGGTGAAAGCCACTATTGTGGACACCGGAGATATTACCAATGAAGGCTGCGGCTATCTGCTACGCCTGGAAGACAGTGCATTGGTACAGCCTAATAATTTACCTTCAGCCTATTTTCACAATGGCTTGAAGGTAAGGGTAAAATACACCCACACCGGTGTAAAAGATACCTGCGACTACGGCTCTAAAGTTTATGACTTAGCCACAATCGAAAAAATAAAAAGAGACCTCGACCGTTAAGCAGTTCCCGGTCGGTCTACCAGGCCAGGTCTTCACCGGGCGGATCACTTTTATATCTTTGACGGGAATACATTTTTTCCACCTGCCGTTCGTATACCAGAACGGCTATTTTTTTGACCATGCCTTCCTCTGCAACCATTGCCTCTTTAATTTTTTCCTCCGAAATATCCAGACGATACAGTAAGGAAAACAAACGGTCCGGGTTGATTTCCAGCAAACGCGCAATACTCCGGGTAAGCGCTTCAATAATGGCTTCCTCCGAAATCGTGTCGGGCAACACTAAACCTAAAGTTTCCGCAAGACTATCTCTGAACTGTTGGTCGGTTTTCATAGAATGAATAATGGAGCATTTGTAATTCAATTACGGATTCTATCTAGTATTTTATTTATTTGGTCTGAAGTATAAGGTACAAGTGCGGAGCTATCCAGGTGGAAAAAGCCCAGGCGGCAGCTTTCAGCTGTTATCTTTTTTCCTAAAAAATCTGCCAGGGACAGCAATTGATTCATGGTCGTACGCTCGAAGCGAACTTCCTGTCCTACCCTGAGTTCCGCACCTTTTATCCTAAGTGTTTCCGATACACGGTAAAGATTTTCCTGTACCTGTGATAAAGAGGACGTGGGAAAATCTTCTTTAACCAGATTGTATAATATGCCTTTAAAACGTTTTGCTTCAAATACTACAGCCCAATGGTATAACGGCAATGCCATATCCAATGTAAGAGGGTAATGATCAACCGACTGAAGATAATTTTTGGCTTCATTAAGGCTGAGGATAGAATTGTGTCCCCCGTATCTGGTAAGGTTACCCATATTATAAACCATCAGCAACCCTTTATCTACCGGCGGGATGCCGCTATCCCATTTATATTTTACCTGATGCAACCGTATGGTGCAGGATAAAAGTTTATCCCTGAAAAAGGGATGTTGCTTAAGGTGGCGCAACAGGTCAAAGTATTTCCGGCGGGAACCTTTTGTCCAGTCGCAGTCGATTTGTATTTCCTGAGGGCCTATTCCGTAGTGCGTACAGAGCTTGCTGATCAGCGTTGCCATGCGTTCTGCCCATACGGGCGGTTGTGCTTCGTTCATTTTCGACAATGTCCGCTGAGTAATATACACCACAGGTATATATTGCAAATCAGGGTATAATGTATCCACCCTAAGTACTCCGACAGGCTTAGGTTCCGTATCTCCATCTTTCCAGTCCACATCAAAAAAGCGGGTATATAGAATACGGGTTCCGGTCTTTTCCAACAATGACCTTTCATACGGATCGATCCGGAAGTTGGTCTTCCAGTAATAAAAGGCCGGCTCTACCCTCTTTACCTGCCGTTGCATACACCCGGCGACCAGGCATAAAAATAACAAACCCGGGAACACCATAAGCGCCCGGGTTATGTCCTTATACAGAGATCGGATCTTCATATCATCATCGCTCTTATTGGCTGAGGTGCATACTTCTTTCTTTATAGAGACTACGGAACCAGGGATCGCGCAGGTCTTTGATAAAGCGTATGGCCTCGCCGGTACTTTTCATTTCAGGCCCCAGCTCTTTGTTGACATTGGGGAACTTATTAAAACTGAATACAGGCTCCTTAACCGCGTAGCCATCCAGATTTTTCTCAATATTAAAATCACTGAGCTTATTAGCGCCCAGCATTATTTTTGTAGCAATGTTGAGGAAAGGCACACCATACGCTTTGGCAATAAATGGCGTAGTACGGCTGGCGCGTGGATTAGCTTCAATCACATACACCCTGCCATCTTTAATGGCAAACTGGATATTGATCAGTCCCTTTACATTTAAGCGGAGCGCTATCTTCCTGGTGATGTCCACCATCTCTTCCACCTCTAAACGCCCCAGGTTGAACACCGGCAATACCGAGTGGCTGTCACCGCTATGAATGCCCGCAGGCTCAATATGCTCCATAATGCCCATGATCATGACATCTTCGCCGTCGCAGATCGCATCAATTTCCGCCTCCTGGCAGCGATCCAGAAAATGGTCGATAAGAATCTTATTACCCGGTAAATGCTTTAACAGGCTCAATACACTTTTCTCCAGCTCATCATCATTAATGACAATCCGCATTCTTTGTCCACCCAATACGTAGGACGGGCGCACCAGCACCGGGTAACCCACCTCGTTGGCCACCTCTATGGCATCATCCGTAGAGTATGCGGTTCCATACTGGGGGAAAGGTATATTCATTTCTTTCAACAGGTCGCTGAAACGTCCCCGGTCTTCGGCAATATCCATACTGTCGAAAGAAGTACCGATGATCTTCACTCCATTTTCATGCAATCTTTTAGCCAGCTTTAAAGCCGTCTGGCCACCCAACTGTACAATCACTCCATCCGGTTGCTCATGCTCAATGATCTCCCACAGATGCTCCCAGTAAACCGGCTCGAAATAAAGTTTGTCGGCTATATCAAAGTCCGTCGAAACCGTTTCCGGGTTACAGTTGATCATGATAGCCTCATAGCCACACTCTTTAATGGCCATTATACCATGGGTACAGCAATAATCAAATTCTATACCCTGACCTATGCGGTTAGGCCCGCTGCCTAATACAATAATTTTTTTCTTCTGAGAAGGAATGGATTCGTTTTGTAGCATCGTTTTCTATATAATCTGTAACCTTATTAAGTCAAACGTAAAAATTCAAAAGTTCACCCCGTTAGATAGTAAACATCTAACAGGGTAAAGGTGACAAGAACTCAGGTACCGGAGCCTGCGGGGCCAGGTTCTAAGTTCTGATAGACAAGATATGTCTGATTTACCATTAGACTTATTAAGGTTGTGGTCTTTTATGCAGTTTGTATGTTTGCAGGTATTTGTCGGATCATATTTACTGTTCCCGGTTTCTATGATACTATTTAAACACCTACCATAAGTGGCATAAGCAGCATAAGAAGGTCTTCGTTCTCCGTTTTTTCTACCGGCCTGTAAATACCGGCTCTTGAAGGAAGACTCAACTCCAGCTTAACTTCATCGCCATCCATATTGCCTAACATCTCTATCAGCAGTTTAGCATTAAAAGCAATTTTCATATCATCACCGGTGTACTGGCAGTTCAGTTGCTCCTTACCTTCATATGAGAAGTCAATATCCTGTGCACTGATGCTTACTGTATTGCCTACAATATCCAATACCACCTGGCTGGTGCTTTTGTTGGCGAAAATGCTTACACGCTTCAGGCAGGAGATCAGATCCTGACGGTCGATAACCAGGTTAAACGGATTATCTACGGGAATAACCGCTTTATACGGCGGGAATTTTCCTTCTATCAGGCGACAGCTCAGCCTTATTTTATCATTGCGTACAAAAAGGTGTGTGGTATTGTACGAAATCTCCAGCGGGCTGGAATCGCCCGGCAGGATATTACGTAATTGCTGTAGTGGCTTGCGCGGTATAATAATTCCGCCTTCCTCCGGGCAGTTGATATCCGTCCGGGTCAGCTTCACAAGACGATGTGCATCGGTAGCCACAAATGTAATATTATCAGTAGCCAGCTCGAAATACACACCGGTCATGGCCGGGCGCAATGTATCTGTGCTGGTGGCAAATAGTGTACGGTTAATCGCTTCTCCCAGCACTGCGGAAGGCAGGCTGAATGAAGTGGTATCATTGGGTTGTGGCTCTTTGGGATATTCATCCGCCTTTTCTCCGCCAATTTTATATTTACCGGTATTGCTTGAAATTTCAATGGAATTATCCCCGGGATTTATCGTAAAGTGTACGGGTTGTTCCGGGAGATTCTTCAGGTATTCCAACAGTATTTTAGACGGGATACATATCCTTCCGGAAGAAGCTTCTGCGCCGTCGCCATCGGTCAGCTCTCTCTGAATATCCATATTCACCTTAATCATCGTTTCCATATCCCCACCGGTGAGGGTAAGAATATTTCCGTTCAGTTCAAATAAAAAATCCTCCAGTATAGGAAGAACAACATTGGCGCTGATAATACCGCCTACCAACTGTAAATTTTTCAACAGCGAGGTTGAGGAAACAATGAAATGCATAGACTGATGAATAATTTAAACCAGAGTTTTAGAATTTGAGGCACAAAGATAGTTTTTTTGACGGTACATTGTCTGTGCTGGAACAGAATATGCCGTAATTTTTTTGAACAAAAATTTGGTCGTTAGTATTAAAGCATTACCTTTGCACTCCCTTCAACGGAAAAGTTTGGTGCGGTAGCTCAGTCGGTAGAGCAAAGGACTGAAAATCCTTGTGTCGCCGGT
>JBEBVI010000302.1:0-5598 GCA_040392805.1 Taibaiella helva | reverse complement strand
TTTTGACCGGGGAAATGCTGATTTTTCCCGGCACATGCGGTAAAAGCGTACCATGCCTTGCGGAGAAGTCCCAAAGTGGAATGCAGGCAATGCTGTTAAAAATGATTTATACCGGCAGATCTTGCTTTTAAGGTCAGGGGTGAATTGAAACGGATCCCGGTGCATAACCTGGTAATAAAATATTATTCAGCGGATTGATTGTCAACACAATATGGGAAAGATCAAAAAGTTTGTGTAGAAAATGAAACTTAACCGGCCTCCACAGAATCATCTGTGCTCAGTACTCCGTCCTCATTTCCTGTTTCCATGCACACCAGCTTAACCAGAGCGACTGTTTATATAGCGGCTACTCAGAAGCCGGGTAACACATCATGACTAACATCTCATCCGGTACCTCAGAAAGACCCGTGGTTGTTGCTGAACCAAGTGTCGCTGCCAAATAGCCTGTATGTAAATATGATATCTCTGATTTTCTTAGACTCACCCGGCAATTTAATGTGGATACCTTTACATAACGTCAATTAATAAAATTTTTAGTACCTCTTCCCTGTGCCGTTCTTTAATGCTGGGATACCAGTTCTATGCACTTTAGCACATAATTGATAACTATCCATACCACCAACTTCCCATCTTCTATACTTTAGAAAATCTTAACAGGATGGAAAAAAGCTACTGAATGCCATCCTCAGGGAAGAAAAAAATGCAGATAAAACATTTTCCAAATTAGCTACGTCGGAGGTGAATATAAAGGCTAATAAATAGCCGCCGTTAATCTCTGAAAATGATGGCCGGTTAAAGCTCTGTAAACACCGGATATAATACACCAGGAGAATCATTGACTGATCGTTTAAAACAGCAGTTGTATCTACTTTTGTTGTTTTTTTTGCTACCAATGAACCCTCTCTACTATCCTCGCCATTTCTGTTATCCCCGTTGCAAGAAAAAAGTTCAGACTGTTTTTTCAAGAGTTTCCAACAGCAGCAAATAAAAAGATATAAAAGCAAGAAGCAGCCATAGAGGCTGCTTTCACGTAGTTCTACCAGGATTCGAACCTAGACTAACTGAACCAAAATCAGTTGTGCTACCATTACACCATAGAACTGCTTCCCTTGCGGGATGCAAAGGTAGAAAATTCATTTTTCACAAACAAAAAAATCTACTCACTTTTTATTGTATATTTTTTATTGCCAAACGAATTTATAAAGAACAATCAAAACCAGGTACAATACCATACTAATCAACAGCCCTCTTACAGTCTGGTATTTTTTACGGTTCAGAAAATAGTAGAACGGGATCAGGTTAGATATCATCGATAAAGAAAGCACCTTAGAAGCCATGTTCATCATAGAAGGATAATTGAACTGTATAAACATCTTGAGGTAGCTGCCGAAAGAATTGTTGCCCGACCAGAAAAAATACAACAACAAGACACCCAATAGGGGAAATAAAATACCTATAAGCAAGCCGAGCGGCGCATTATTAGCTTTCTGAGGATACATAGGGCGCTTATGCCCTTCCCCATACTGTGGTACATTCATATATAAATTCTGATTTACTTGCCTATACAATTTGTGCCGGCTCAGCGCTTCATTACAGCCTCTATCTCCTCTGTTGTAATAGGAATTCCTTCAAACAGGTCTATATTTCCGTGGCCGGATAACCAATAGTTATTTTCTATCCGGACACCTATCTGCTCTTCTTCTATATAAATTCCAGGCTCTATGGTAAACAACATTCCTTCCTTAACAGGCTGGTTACGGGTGCCTACATCATGGACATCCAGGCCCAGGTGGTGGCCTATACCATGATAAAAATATTTTGCATAAGCCGGGTTAGAGGGATCCTGGTTCCTGATATCACTTTCAGAGATCAGGCCGATATGCATAAGTTGCTTTTCCATTTCCACATTTACCTGCTTAATATAGTCTGCATAATTGATACCGGGCTTCAGTATAGACCGGCAATAGTTATGAACATTCAGGCAGGCATCGTATACCTCTTTCTGGCGCCTGGTAAATTTCCCGTTTACCGGTATGGTACGTGTAAGGTCGGCATTGTAATTTCCATACTCAGCTCCAAAATCCATCAGCAACAACTCCCCGTCCCGGCATTCCTGGTTATTATCAATATAGTGCAAAGTACGTGCACGGTCGCCGCTGGCGATAATACATCCGTAGGCATGGCGTGTTGCCCTGTTACGCAGAAATTCGTGGGTAACCTCTGCTTCTATTTCATATTCCATTACACCGGGCCTGACAAACCCGCAGACTCTTAAAAATGCTTTATGTGTTATATCAACAGCTATCTGCACAACATCTATCTCCTCCCTGGTCTTTACAGCACGAAGCTCTTTGATGATCTTTGCAGCCCGCTCATAATGATGTAATGGGTACTGCTTCATAAAACGGTGTACAAAAAGCAGATCCGTACGGAACACACCATTGCCTACCCGGTCATTCTCATTGGTATCCAGGTAAACATGATCGGCATGATGCATCCATAGTTGGATCAACACATCAATATTGTCAACAAACTGTACATTCGTTATGCCGCTTATAGCTGTCGCCTCTTCCTTCCGGAGCAGATGCCCGTTCCACTTCTCTAACAACTCATTAGGTCTTTGTATGACCAGCACTTCTCTGGCCGACTGATCGGCATTGTCGGGATACAGTATGACCATCGTCTTCTCCTGGACAATTCCCGAAAGCCATACTACATTTGAATTCGCTTTATATGTATACACCGCATCGCCATTTTCGCTGATTACCGGGTTAGCGGTAAAAATAGCGATAGACGAAGGTTTCATTGCTGCGGTAAAACGGTCCCTGTTCTCTTTATACAATTGGGGATTGATCGGAGTGTATTTCACTGTATCTGCTTTTATTAATGAATATCATCCATTCCATAGAAAACGACTACTGTGCCTTCTTAAAATAAGATGAACTGATTGAATCTTAGTTGGTAAAAAACAAAAATAACAGGCAAAGTAAAGAAAAAATAAAAAAATACCATTACCACTGCTCCTGATGAAGTAAATTCATATTCACTTCTTTCCATCCCTCTCCTACCTGGTAAAGCACTACAGAGCCGGGAGATAGCCTTTTTTTAAACTGCAATATATACGAGAAGCCGTTATCTGTAAAAGAAACCCTGTACTCCTCATTTTCATAATCGGAGGCGCCAAACCCTTCATACCACCACCACGAGCCATATTGATTAGGGGTGACCTTCAATGTTACACTATCCATTACCGTGACATGCGCACCGTCCCACATCCCGGTCATATTATACGATGAAACATCATACACCCTGGCGCGGAGCGTATCATTACAGAAGATATGGAAATGATATGCAAAATTACTTGGTTCTCCCGCCCCTATTACCCCTACACCATTCTGAAGGGTGGGCAGATTAAGAAGAAAGACTTTCTCTTCATCCTGCCACCTGAAGTTTTTAAGAATACCGTAAAAAACGGCCGACGCCCCTCTTACATTTCTTGTCAATATAGAGGTAACGGCAGTACAAGCAATAGCATATAACAGTACTATATAAAAACCCGGAGCCTTTGCAGAAAAGATCTTTACGATAAAGAAAACAAACAACATGTAGAAAAATATTCCGGGAAGATAATAGTAACGGCTACCCTGGTAGGGGAATGTATCATAAAACCACATCGGCAATATGATCACGCAGCTTACGCCGGTAAGAACAAATAAAGTAAATAAGGCACGCATACCTGCCGTGCCATGCCGGAAGCGAATTATGCCGGACAACAGGATACCGGCCAGCACACATCCCACAAATATATGTGTCCAGGTATGATCTGCAAAACGGTGTATAGCCTTTCTGAAATCATGAGGCAGCATAAACTCCATGCCTAATATATATAAGGTATACCCGGTAAACTTCCCTAACACAAACTCTGGTAAAAACAGCTGTCGTATATCAAAATCAGCACGGGCTGTTGCTTTGTTGGTTACGAAAGTAAAAGTAAAATAATAGGCACACCAAATAATAATAAGTGGAATAAAAACCCTTGTTAATGACCTGACCATCTCTTTCTTATGTATGCTTTTTGCAGCATAAAGGGCAACGAGTATACACAATACAAATACCGGCGTAAGGTAAAACAGTTCAAGGAATACGGTAGACAACGCATATAGCAACCACATTCCGGCCAGATAGCCCGGCTTATTATTGTCCAGCCAGGCAAATAAAAGGTTTAATATAGCAAATATCAATGCCGTACTGGTAAGATAATGGCTGGTAGCTTTCCATACCACCACTTCACATACTACAGGCGATAACAGCCACACAAAAACACCAGCTAAAGCAATAAATCTGCCCCGGTCCACACCCAGCCGGATAAAAAGCCTGCTGAAAAAACAAAAAACCAATATACCGTTCCACGCATGCAAAAAAGTAAACAACAGGAACCAGGGCAATGGTGACAATCCGAAAAGATGCAGGAATACATAATGGAACAGGTTAACGCCCTGGTAAAGGCTGGAAGGGGTAAGGTTAAGAAAGTCAGAGAAAGGTATCTTCCGGTACTTTTCAGCAAATTCACAAAAATCCTCATAAAAACCACCCCGGTAAGCCGGTGCATATAATGAAATAACTAACAACCAGAAGAGAGCGAATAATAAATATTTATTGTTCGCAATACTGATACCCAACTTACTTAAAAGCGGTATGCCGTTGTTTTTTAAGTACATGAGCGATGTAAATATATTATGCAGATAATATTACTTTCTTTACAGAAGAATAAGCAATCCATACCCAGTGTTATTAAAGTCCGTCGACTTTGCGATGATGGGGGCGGTAACGAACTGTCAGTTGAATTTTGTACCAAAGTTAAATGGAACTATTGATTTAAGCCTATAACTGTCAGCCTCACTATTGCAAAACTGCTTGATGGCAGTTTAATAATCTTTCATATTTATTACTTCTCTTAGCTTTTCTTTATCTGACTTATATGTTTCTATGCGCCCAATGTGTGTCAAAGTATATGAAATAAGTGCGTCATTGGAATGTTCATAATGATTTTGCTTTTTTGCTTTAATGTTTCTATAAATATAAAGGGGTGTTTTGAATATCCCCCACGGAATTCCCCACCAACCTAATAAAATTGTCGAGATAATTACACTATTACTTTTTCTGTCTAAGCAAGTAGGACAGGCAATTATCGGTTGGATTTCGCTTGATGTGAAAATAATAAAACTTTTTACGGTATGAGCAATTGTTCCATTTAGTTTGTCGTTTGTGTTACCACAAATAGGACAAGGTAGGGTTCTTAAAAGTTCTGAACAAGTTTCAATTTCCTCAAGTGTATATTCTTTGTTTTGTGCCAAAGCACCTTTCAAAATATCAAGACTTAAATTTCTTTTTTTAAGCTCTGATTCAATAATTTCAAAAACCTCTGGTCGAAGTCCATAAGCATCCTGAGTAGCAATTCTTTCAAGTTCTTCGTCACCCATTTTCGCATACTTGTCTTTAAGTTCGTCAAAAGAAATTTCCATAATTCATTTATGTCCGGTTATGATATTAGTGGTAGTGCATATTTATCATTAAGCAATTTTTCTTTTATTGAGTTCT
>JBEBVI010000301.1:0-5623 GCA_040392805.1 Taibaiella helva | reverse complement strand
TAAAGTCCAAAGGGCATGACGGTACTTGAGGAATTTATTTTGACTATTTTACTAATCTGATTATCATAGTTTTTCTGTTTTCACCCCGTCAGATGTTTACTATCTGACGGGGTGAACTTTTGACTTTTTAATTTTAATTTTTTAAGGTGAAATCCCTGACCTTTGCTAATATGCTCCATATAGGTTTTGATGCTAAAAGGGCTTTCCGGAATTATACCGGCCTGGGTAATTACAGCAGATCTGTTATCACTTCCCTGGCACGTATATACCCGGAAAACCATTATTCGCTATATACTCCCAGACAAGGTAGTCCGGAAAATAAAGAGCTCCTTTGCCGTTACGGTAATGTGCGTATCATTATGCCGTCATTTCCTTTTTTCCGCAGCCTGTGGAGGAGCAAGTGTATCCTTACGGGGTTGAAACAAGACGGCATACAGATCTTTCATGGCCTGAGTCATGAGATACCTTTGGGCATTTCCAAGGCGAGGATTAAAATCGTCGTTACCATTCATGACCTGATCTTTCTTCGTTATCCGCAATATTACAAACCCATTGACAGGAAGATCTATACATTCAAATATAAATATGCCTGCCGACATGCAGATGTGATAGTGGCCATCAGCGAGCAGACCAAAAGAGACATCGTGTCTTTTTTCCATATACCTGAAGAAAAAATAAAAGTTATTTATCAGACCTGTGCTCCTTCTTTTCGAAACGATATAGCACGGGAAGATATCCAAAGTATAACCCGCCGGTATCATTTACCTGCTCAATATCTATTGTGTGTAGGTACCGTGGAAAAACGGAAAAACCTGATGGTTATCGCACAGGCACTTTCTGATATAGAAGGCGATATGCCCCTCGTCGTCGTCGGCAAACAAACATCCTATTTCAGGGAAATAAAGCATTTTCTAACAGAGAAGAAACTAAATGAGCGGGTTATCTTCCTGGAAGATGTCCCATTCTCTGATCTTCCTGCGGTCTACCGGCAGGCTACTTTATTTTTATATCCATCCGAATTTGAAGGCTTCGGCATACCCTTGCTGGAAGCCCTTTATTCCGGAGTCCCGGTAATCGCCGCAAAGGGCTCCTGCCTGGAAGAGTCCGGGGGGCCTTTTAGTATATATCTTGATCCGCACAATAGCCACGCATGGTCGGATACGATAAACGGGCTACTTAAAGATGACAGTAAAAGAACGGAAATGATAAAGCAGGGAAAGATTTTTGCCTCCCGCTTTACGGAAGAACAGCAGGCAAATGAGCTGATGTCCTTATATGAAAACCTGGTCCCATAGCTCTTTTCACTATTACATAACCCTCAATTTGCATTTCATCGAATTACAGCTTTATTTTGCAGTCAATGAGCATCATACATTTAGTAGTCGGCGATCTTGCAGCAGAACCCTTAAAAGCTGCCATACAACAGGATTCAAGCACAAATGAAGAAGTTGTTGTATTAAAAGACATTTTACATGTAGGCCCGCTCCGGTCTGAAGACAAGACATTCAGCGAAGGACGAAGTGCATTCTGGGCTGAAGTAACAGGTGTAGCAGAAATAACACATCCGTTTGAAGACATGGAACAACTGATGCAATTGTCCAGCAGGCTGTCCAATAAGGAAGAAGATAAAATATGGTTCTGGATGGCGCCCGCCCCCGCAGATACCGCAGCTTATTTCTGGCTGCTGCATTTCTTGAAAAAACACCAGGGCAGGTTTTACGTAGTCAACATTAACGGACTGCCTTTTTTAGATGAGAACGGAAAATTATTTTACCCCGAAAGCATAGCCCGGATCCCACCCAAAGAGATCATAAAAGCGAAAAAGCTGGCAAGGGCCACACTGCCGTCTGAATGGGAAACCGATGCAGATGAATGGCCGAGGTTATCGGAAGAGAATACAGGGATCAGGATATTGGAAGGCGGTAAAAAGTTGACCTCAAAAGATATCAGCCATTATGACGATGTATTGCTTTCTCTGGCGGGCAGCCAGAATCAGAAAATATCCAGGCTGATCAACACCGCCTGCACCAAACATAAAATACCGACAGGAGATACTTTCCTCGAATGGAGACTGAAAGTGATGGCCGCCAACGGCTTGGTTGAACTGAGCAAAAATGAGATTCGTATTATTGATAAAGAAGCGGATAAAAGCAATGCCTGAGCATATAAATAAGACTGCCAGGTAGCCGGAAAAGATACTATTGCCGATTTAAAATTTTATCATACAATCAGGTTATGAGCGAAAATGGTGTAACGATAACTTTCCCTGATAAAGTAGGAGCAGATGAAAGAGGCTATACTTACGAGTATTTTCATGACCGGTATGGCAGGCACCTGCTTTGCTTTCGCCGTGCCGGAAGCATTAGCGGGAGGCATTACCACAAAGGAATATCTCTAAGCAAGGATCCGGAAGTGCTGATACTGGCCAGCGGCAGCTTAATACTAAGATGGAAAAAAATCCATGAAGCAAAAATAAATACTACGGTCATTGACCAACCCTGTCGTATAGAGATCGCATACTATATATGGCACGAAATTGAAGCCGTTACAGATTGTACTTTTATTGAATTAAATGCTCTTTCGGAGCACCGGGCCGATACTTTTTATTCTTAATAAGGGCTTTAACAAACTTGTCCCGCAGAGTACAGACTCTTTACGTAATTTAGCGCTGGTCGTTCAATAACACATCATGTCTAAAGCGCTGCTCCTCCTTCTATTTTTCCTGTCCGGCACAGTTTCTTACGTGTGGTCGCAGCAGTATGCCTTCCGCATTCAATTTACGGATAAGCAGAACACCACATTTTCTCCTGATCAACCTACAGAATACCTCTCGGTACGCGCTGTTTCCCGCAGGGCAAAATATAATACAGCTATAGACAGCACTGACCTGCCGGTAGTAAAAAAGTATACAGACAGTGTATGCCTGATCGCCGGTGGTATACTCCACAACCAGTCCCGCTGGCTGAACAGCTGCGTGATCCTGGTGACAGATACACTTCAAATAAGCCGGATCCGGGATCTCCCGTTCGTTCATTCTGTAAAGCAAGTAGCTTTCTATCCTTCAGGACTACATGCTGTAGCACGGGTGGAAGACAATACAGGTCGTACATTCAATGCCGGCAGACCAGCATCATTTGATGAACACTTTTACGGTGCAGCGTGGCAGCAGATACACTTGTGCAATGGAGCATACCTGCATGAACAGGGTTATATGGGAGCGGATATGCAGATAGCCGTCATTGATGTGGGTTTTGACGAAACTGATCATCATCCGGCATTTGACAGCCTGCGCAGCAGCGGCCGCCTGGTTGATACATGGAACTTTATTCATGCTACTCCAGATGTGTTCCACGGTGGCAGTCATGGCAGCCAGGTACTTTCATGCATGGCTGGCTATTGGCCGGAGATACATGTAGGCACAGCCCCTTTAGCTGATTATGCGCTGTACGCTACCGATGATCTTTATTCGGAACAGGCTATTGAAGAAGATAACCTTGCAGCCGCGCTTGAGCGGGCCGACAGTCTCGGTGTGGACCTTATCAATATATCGCTCAGCTATAATACTTTTGACGATTCCACCTCCTCTTATACTTATAATGATTTAGACGGTCGCTCGACCATTTCCGCACGGGCAGCAAATGCCGCAGTAAAAAAAGGAATAGTTGTTGTAGTCAGCGCAGGTAATGAGGGTGCTAACAGCTGGAAGCATATCTTAACACCGGGCGATGCGGACAGCGTGCTTACCGTTGGAGCAGTAGATAACAGCGGTATTCCGGCAGCCAGCTCGGGAGAAGGGCCGAATGCTTCAGGAAAATTAAAGCCTGATGTAATGGGAATGGGTGCACTGGCTTCTGTTATATCAACCGGCGGCAGCATCATAAAGTCCTCCGGAACTTCCTTTGCCGCCCCTGTTATAGCCGGACTGGTAGCCTGCCTGATGGAGATGCGACCGGAGAAAAATCCTATGGAGATCATGAGTATGGTGCAGCAATCCGCACATTTATTCAATAACCCGGACTACAAAAACGGGTATGGCATACCTGATTTCCGGAAGATTGCCGAATCCGTATCTATCTCGCCGGCTCAAAATAAGGAGGAAATACAAATACAGCTCTACCCCAACCCTGCCCAAAACCAGATTTTTATTCGCTATGAAGGCGCATCCCGTGCTTATCATACCATACGCATATACGATTGTTACGGCAGAGTAAAGATGGAGGACAACGGGCAGTATCCTATGAAAAAGATCAATATTGCTTCGCTGCCACAGGGGATATATTTTTTAAAGATAGAGGGAGATGGTAACGCCCTGGTGAAAAGTTTTATTAAACAATAGAATATTTTTTATAGCCCGCAGACTTCACTGATTTACGCAGATAAATATTGTAAAAAATACAAAAGCAATACGTGTCGGGACGATTATACTTTACAATGCATAAAAATGTGCAGTGTTCTAAAAAAACCCACAGTACCAACAGGTCTTTAACGGCGTCCATAAGCATTTATAGATGCATCCGGCATGACGGAAGCGAGTAAAGAGGATGAGTAAACAGGAAGTCGAACCTTTACACATTTTTACCCCGCACGAAGCGCAATACCGATTATACTTACATATAGTCCTATCCCAAATTGCTATATCGCTGCGTCGTTGCGCTCCGTTGCATCGTTGCGTGAAACAATCAGGCTACTTGCTGAATAAGGCAATAAACATACAGTCCGCCTTCAGCTCTGTTCCATCGATCAATTGCTGGTATATCAGGTGCATACCGGTATGCTCTTCCAGCCTGCGGACGACCTCCTCATTTTCACTTCTGAAAACGGAACAGGTAACATAGGCGAAGCTACCGCCCGGCTTAAGGAATTTTTGCGCATTAAAGGCAATGGTATATTGTAGGGCTTTAAATTTTTCCAGATCGTTTTCCTTAAAAAAGTAAAACCGCTCGGGTGTCCTGGCCCAGGTACCACTGCCACTACAAGGCACATCGCATAATATCAGATCAAAATACCCTTCCGGCATTTTATCCTGAAGCATTTGCCCATCAGCCACATTAAACGTCATAGTACGGTACCCGTACAGACCATACCTGCGAAGGCGGCCTCTGAAATTATGCAGGATACTTTCACGTATATCAGTAGCCAGCAGCCGAAACGGGGGAAGATGGTCTTTTAAAAAGATGGACTTTCCCCCTGCTCCCGAGCAGACATCCCAGATGTTCCCCGGGGCATGATCCAGGTTTTGTATGAGGATACGCATACTTTCCTGCGAGGCCCAGTCCTGGACTACATAATCTTCATCATCAAGAATTTTTTCCACTTTGACCCCGGTATTCAGGCGCATACATATATCGGTACACTGTCCGGCCAACTTTCCCATATCGGATACCAGCATGATCTCAGGCTTAATGTTATGCAATTCCAGGGCCTGTTTCACTTGCCTTTCATTTTTTCTGACCCTGATAAACAGGAGCGGTTGCCTGCGTAATGAAAGCAGCCACCTTTCCCGCTCCATACCTTCTGACAGCGTTACCGGAAAACCCATGCAGCTAATGAAAGAAGATGAAGCCATTGTTTCCGGTACCTCCAGAGCCTTTTTCAAAAAGGTATTTTCCACAACACCTTCACG
>JBEBVI010000300.1:0-5630 GCA_040392805.1 Taibaiella helva | reverse complement strand
GAAGCGGAATTGGAAGTAGTAGATGTATTAGGGCGCATGGTATATAAAGGTACGATCAGGGAAGGAAAGAACCAGGTAGATATGCCTTCATCTATAGCTAACGGTGTGTATACCGTGAAAGTAAAATCAAACCATATAGAATACAACCGGAAGATCGTGATTGACCGCCACTGATCTTTTGTATGGTAGTATGGAACCCGGCTCCGATATAAGTATCATTGACGAAATAATTTCCCTAATTGCCGTCATGTCAGTTGGCTCACAGATACCACAGATTTACACAGATATCTGTGGTATCTGTGAGAAAATATTTTTTTGAAATTGTCCCATTGAGGAATCAAGTCAAAATAACTTACCCAAGTGCCGCCATGTCGAGTTACCAACCGGGCGGGCCTCCATCATAAGGGTGATGACAAGAAGAAACGAATATAGAACTCCACTTACTCCCCGTCTTTGCGAGGCAGGAAGCAAAGCGATCTCTAAGTGCCCGGGACTGCTTCGTGCCTCGCAGGTGACGGCGAGTGGTGGCGAGTGAATAAGTTGATAATAAACAGTTGATAATATCTGTCATTGGCACCCGAGTAAATATACGTCCCCCACCGTCATGTTGACAGCGAAGTAAAGGACACGCAACGAAGTGTAGTGTACTTTACGTAGTCGAAACATCTCCCCAGGCTGTGAGCGAAAGTGAAAGATGTCGCTCCCCGCGCTGGCCTCGCGCCCTCGCGTGTGTCAACAATGCAAAAGTTTTGGCTTTAAACGGGTTGGAGTGTCAAGTAACCCCGTTTCCACTACTTTTCGCCGTTGCAGATCTTATTACCCACAACTATACGAAACCTTAAGTTAATGACATTGCTTATAAATCTAATATTTTACGGATGTCTCATTCAAGGTATAAAATGATAATATTTCTTACTTTTGCCTGTTATCCCTAAAAATTACTCTGAATGCGCATTGAGGATATTGCTGCCGGACCTTTATTGAGTACCATTGATGTTCCTGCCGATATGAAACGGCTGGATAAGATGCAGTTGCAGCAAGTGTGTAATGAACTTCGGCAGTTTATTATTGATTCTGTGAGCGTAAACGGAGGCCATTTCGGTGCGAGCCTTGGTGTGGTAGAGCTTACCGTAGCCCTACATTATGTAATGAATACACCGTATGACCAATTGGTCTGGGATGTGGGCCACCAGGCTTATGGCCATAAAATTCTGACCGGCCGGAGGAAAAAATTTCATACCAACCGGAAAAAAGACGGTATCAGCGGGTTCCCGAAAAGAGATGAAAGTGAATATGATACTTTTGGTGTAGGCCATTCTTCTACTTCCATATCTGCCGCCCTGGGTATGGCTATAGCATCTAAACTGAAAGGTGAAACCGACCGGCAACATATTGCCGTTATCGGAGACGGCGCTATGACGGCGGGCTTACCTTTTGAGGCTATGAACCATGCCGGTGTAAGCAATGCCAATATCCTCATCATTCTCAATGACAATAATATGAGCATCGACGACAATGTCGGTGCGCTTAAAGAATATTTGACGGATATCACCACTTCGCACGTGTACAATAAGTTGCGTGATGATATCTGGGCTTTCTTAGGTAAACTACCCTACCCCGAATTTCAGCAAAATATGGCTTCCAAGCTGAAAGAAGGGCTTAAGGGCGTTATTTCCAAATCCAGCAATTTGTTTGAAGCTTTGGGCTTGCGTTATTTCGGGCCTATAGACGGGCATAATGTGATTAAGCTGGTAGATACCCTGAAAGACTTAAGGGATATACAGGGACCAAAAATCCTACATATCAAAACCGTAAAGGGAAAAGGCTATAAACTTGCCGAAGAAGATCAAACTTTATGGCATGCTCCCGGCCTGTTTGATAAGATAACAGGAAAGATAAACAAAGTCGTATACGATACGCCCCAGCCGCCCAAATACCAGGATGTTTTCGGACATACCATCATTGAGCTGGCAGAGGCTAATGAAAAAATTATGGGCGTTACGCCCGCTATGCCTTCCGGCTGCTCCCTGAAATATATGATGGATGTAATGCCGGACAGGGCTTTGGATGTAGGCATTGCAGAGCAGCATGCCGTTACCTTAAGCGCAGGGCTGGCTACCCGGGGCATGAAGGTCTTCTGTAATATTTACAGCTCCTTTATGCAAAGGGCTTATGATATGGTGATCCATGACGTGGCTATCCAGGATCTGCCGGTTATTTTTTGCTTAGACCGGGCCGGGCTGGTAGGTGAAGATGGTGGCACACACCAGGGCGCTTATGATATGGCCTATATGCGTTGTATCCCGAACATGATCGTAAGTGCGCCGATGAATGAGCAGGAATTACGTAACCTGATGTATACCGCTCAGCTGGAAGAAACCCGCCATCCTTTCGTCATACGTTACCCCAGAGGCCAGGGTGTGATGCCGAAATGGAAGCAACCTTTTGAAGCCCTAGAAATCGGGAAAGGACAAAAAGTACGTGACGGTAAAGATCTCGCCATCCTTACAATAGGTCATCCCGGTAATTTTGCCATACAGGCCTGTAAAGAATTAGCGGAACAGGGAATAGATGCCGCACACTACAATATGCGTTTCGTAAAACCGCTGGACGAGGAAATGCTGCATGAAATAGGAAAACGTTTTACACATATTATAACAGTGGAAGACGGTTGTATACAAGGTGGAATGGGTAGCGCTATACTGGAATTTTTCAGCTGCCATCAATACAAGCCACAGGTAACTATTTTAGGTATCCCCGACAGGGTAATAGAGCATGCCAAACCGAATGAACAATATGCAGAATGTGGTTTTGATACCAGATCAATTGTATCTGCAGCCTTCCGGCTGATGAGAAAGCAGGAGCCGGCAACGACACATTCTGCATAAGAATGTTGTAGCGGAGAATAATACCCGGTTTGACAATTCACAAAAAATAATTTGTGCCTGGCCCGGGCATTTTTCTACCAAATTTTGACCAGCCTGCCATAAATTGTTTCTTTTCCTATTGTACCTTTTATAAAGTAGAGGCCGTTGGGCTGATTGCTTAAGTTTATAAGGACTTTCCGGTTCGGACCGGGGTCCTGCACAGACATCAGCTCTTTGCCTAACAAATCGGATACGGTCAGATCAATTTTTTGATGTGGTACTTTGCTTAGATCCAGGTAGAATATTCCGGAAGAGGGGTTCGGGTAGATGGTAACAGGTATGGGCTTATCCGCACCGGCAATAGCGGTATGGTCATTATCACTATCGCCTTTTATTATTCCCAGTAAATAGTCGAATTTCGATTTATCCAGTATGGTATGACAGGTATAATAAGGCTTATCCAGCGAGCCGTGGCTGAGAACACCTAATACATAGCGGCTGCCATCATCATCTTTATAATAAAGCCCGCTTCCGCTTTGCCCGTTGTAGCCTTTGTTATTATTGCAAACAGAGCTTTGAGATTCTAAAAAATCCATATAGCCGCTCATATAATACATCCGCTCCCCTTTTTCAAAGACCGGTACGCCATTATCGCTGGACGGGTATCCTATTGAATTAAAATTGTTATTTGAATTAGTAAAAAATACCGCATCTGCGTGGCCAAATCCCAGATATCCTGTTGTATTGCCTACCGGCTTTTCCAGTCGCAGCAGCGCTATATCATAATCATAATCATTATTATTTATCCATCGGTTAAAGCTGTACCATTCCACCACGGCAATATTACCATAAGGCGCGTTCTTCATATTGTAAGCCGGTTGCACAGCAGCTCCCGTAAGCCGCAAGTCTTCGCTCCCCGTCACACAATGCCCGGCAGTAAGCACATAACTTGAATTAATTAGTGTGCCCGAACACAGGAAATAATGCTTTTCCCCGTTGCCTGGATCCTGAAATTCCATCACAATTCTTACTACTGCGGAAAAAGGATATTCCGGGAAACCAGCTACTTCATCTGCCGGTTCAATATTGCTGAACTTATAAGGCTGTACACCAGATTTTGCAAACTCATTCGATACATCTGAAATGGAAGGCGGCTGAAAATCCGGATACGCAACATCCGGGCTTTTTATCAATAGCTTATGCGTTTTCCCGGTGGTAATTTCATATTTTGTGATACCCGTATCCGTGAAGCCGGGATGAATGGGAGGTGTATATACCGGTAATGGGACAGCTTTGTAATGAACGTCCTGGGCATGAAGAACGACAGTGTTGAAGATGCCTAAAATAAGCAGGAGATAAAAAAATGTAGATTTCATAATCTGGTAGCTTTATGGTTAAATAATTGGTGATCGATAAAAGAATGGCTTGTGAGACTGAGTATTAAATAGAGATGATAATTATTGAATTGTCGGGTCTTATTGTCTCCACACAAAATCACCTGCAGACCCCTGCAGTTAATATATTTCCCTGTTGGTTTTGTACTTGCGTAATCTTTTTTCAGCCCGCCTCAACTTGGAGTAAATGGCATTTTTTTCTTTGGCATCCATATAATCATCTGCATTTGCTTTTTCTATGGTGTTTTTAATGGATTGTTGTTCTTCCTTCAATTTGTAATATTCTCTTTCGGAAATTTTGTTTTTCCGGTATGCCTGTTCAATGGCTGTTTCCTGAGATTGCTGTTGTTTTTTAAAATTCTGTGCAAAGAGACAGGGCGCGGTAGCAACGAACAACAGGATGAAGAATAATGATTTGATCTGCATAAAAAATATTTAGACGTGAAGATTTTATCAGGTGCAAAGTTGCCTTTTCAGCGCTCTGTTTTCCATTATCGAAATCTGTGCTGCATTTCTTTTACAATTTTTCCTGCAGTTGTCCTTGCCGTATTAAAGCCATTTGTACCGTTCGGACTGGCTTTGTACGATTTTGATGTCCATATCGTTTCGCCTGCTTTGTTTTGCAGAGATGCCGAAGCACGTACTGTTACACCACCCCAGGACCAGGCCGTCATGCCTCTATGCGTTTGTATGTCGAGATGAAGCACATAGTCTGCGTTGTTTTTAGCTTACTTAAGTTGCCAGTGTCCCCAGCTTTTCAGCTGGCCGATGAATTCGGCTTTTACTTTTTTCTCCTGTTCGCCTTTTCCGGAGCTGGTCACAAATACTTTACTGCCCTGCAGGGGCCTGGTTTGAGCGTACATATTACCACCTGCTGACAAGCCGGATAACAACAGGATAATGATTTTGACCAGTATCATTTTTTTTAATTGAAAATCGCTATTCATATCATACGGTTCTTTGAATGTTACATCGTCTTTTTATAGAAAAGCTTTAGTAACAGGAATCGTCAGAAGCTTTATATTACTTATCTTTTCCTGTTTTATCCAATGTCAAAATTGGTGTTACCCGCCCGTTCATACAATACTCTTAAAGGAGTATTTTTACTTAAATCTATGTTACAAAAAGGCTTTACAGATACGGCACGTATCCTGCAGGATGTGGTATACGGCTTCTCAGGCCGGAAGGAGCTATAAATACGAGGCTGTTTCGATTATGCAAAATCCACAAAAGCATAAAGCAGTTATAGCAGGTTTTTAGAGGATAGAAGTAGATGATCTTTAAGCATAACAGCCTTCAGGATCAAATGATATTGTTATTATAAGAAGCTGCTTATACAAGTCCGATCTGTATGGCGACCTTAACCAGG
>JBEBVI010000299.1:0-5637 GCA_040392805.1 Taibaiella helva | reverse complement strand
TATACTCCGGGCGAGCAAAAGGAGTTACGGTAACCGGCACAGATATCCGCGTAGATTATATAGGTACTGCGGGGCCTACGGACTTAACTTACCGGGTATATGTGGTTGTATATACGCAATGCGATAATAGTGGTTCCATTGGCTTGCGGCCTACTATTGATATTACCGTAAGCAGTGCCAGTGAGCAGATAAAAATGGATCTGACCTTACAACGTATGCCTGCACAGGTGGGTGATACCATTAGCTCTGTTTGTCCCGGTGTGGTTCCGCAAAACTCCTGTTATGATCCGAGCCTGATGACCCAAAGACCCGGGTTTATAAAGACAACTTATACTACAGTTGTTTCTTTACCTAAACGGGCAGAAGACTGGGTATTCTATTATTTTCATCTGGGGAATGGGCGTGGAAATACGTCCATAAACCTGTGCGCTTCAATGGTCATGCACGTAAGTGCCGTATGTTATTTTAATAATAAGACAAGATACAATAACAGCTCACCCCGGTTTACAGTTAATCCGATACGTTATCTCGCGGCTGGTCAGCCTGTCAAAATATACAACGGGGCTATAGACCCGGATCTGGATTCCCTTGTTGTACGAAAGAATCAGTCTTTGGGCTGCCTCAATTATAATGGCTCACCCTGTCCTAATTGTGGTATCTACTCAGAGATAGATTATAATGTAGGTTATACCGTGGAGCAGCCCATAATAACTAATCCCCCTAATACATATTATTTAGACCCTTCAGATGGAACGGCTTCTTTTACTTCGGCTGTAGGCGGAAGCTTTGCCTTTGCATTCCGTTGCGAGGAATATGACCGGCGCACAGGGAAGCTGATGGGATATGTGATAAGGGATATTGCCATACCTCTTTTTTTCTACACCGGCGGAACATTTACGCTTGATAGCCTGATCAGTGGTGTTAATGGCGCTATACAGGCCCCGGCAGGTACGAATACTTTAGTGGTCTGCCCCGGTACTTCCATGAATTTTAATATTACAGCCCGGGCTACAGGCTCCAGCACGGTGTATCTGGTGGCAGAACGGCCTACAGCCACGGGCTCCGGCTTCACCGTTACAGGAAACGGAAGCATGTCGGCCTCCGGGTCATTTACCTGGACGCCTGGTGTAAACGATATAGGACAACATACCATATTAATAAAAGCGCTGGACTCGGCATGTAATAATGCCCAATATCCGTATGTTCATGAGAAATATACAACGGTCGATATACATGTTATCCCCGGTATTGAACTGGGACCGGACAGAACGCATTGTATTTTCGCTGAAGAGCCTTTACAGCTGGCTCCCGAAAAAGTAATACCAGGATTAAAATACAAGTGGTCGGCGCCTGATGGCAGTAAAGCGGAATATATGGATAACGATCAGGCTACTGCCCCGTTTGTACGTCCGGAGCAAACCACTTCTTATAAACTTACCGTAGATGGTTTACCTTCTACATGCAAGTCTTCGGATACGGTAACCGTTCTGGTAGACCGGGACAGCTATGTGAAAATTAAGCCGGAAAGCCCTATAGTCCTTTGTGCGGGAGAGCAAATTCAATTGGAAGCAACCGCGTTCGGGCCACCGCCTTTTCTGAACTACCTTTGCGATCTCACAGGAGAAGCGCCTAATACAACATTGGAAAGTGTTGCGCCCACACCGGTCAGCTCCGGTATGACAACCGGTGCTAACCCGCAAAGTACGCCTTTTAACGATCTGCTTACCTCAAGACATCAGTATCTGATCAGGGCCAGCGATATGATCAGGGCCGGGATGCACTCAGGTACGCTTACCGGAATGTCGCTTTTTACTTCCGGCAATACTTCCGGCGCTACTTTTAACAGCTTTAAGATACACTTGAAGTGTACACCTTTAGAGGCTTTAAATCCCAATACCTTTGAGGCCGGAGCTGTACCGGTATATGCTTCAAATGCTTTTACGGCGCCAGCCAATGGCCGTATTGATATTGACTTTGATGCCTGGTATAACTGGGACACCAGCCAGAACCTTATCGTAGAAATATGTTATACCAGGAGGAGCGGCTCCAATGCCATACTTACCGATGCCTATCCTACGATCTATACAAGCTGCCTGTATACCAGCAATGCCACCGGAAATAGCGTGTGCGGCGGAGGAGTAAGCAGTACGGGGCCGAGTGTAGTTAACGAACTGCCCCGCATGCTTTTGCACTATCACCCGGCACCGGAGGGTGAATTCAGTTATGCCTGGTCGCGCGTAGAGGGAAATTATGTATCGGATACAACTTCCCGTACACCTACTATCCAGGTTACCAAAACCACTAAATATTATGTGCTTACCCACGGCCGTAACGGATGCCTGTTAAAAGACTCTTTGGAGATATTTGTATCAGACCGGAACTTCACGATATCTCCGGAAGACACACTGATCTGTCTTGGTGATACTATTAATATTGTTACTTCGGGCGCCAATAAAGCAAAATGGTATGAGGAAGAATTTCAGCTTCCTTCAAGCCTGGATTGCAGCACATGCCTTTCGGTAAAAGCATACCCTCTTACAGAAACTTTGTATCAGGTTGTACTGACAGATTCGCTGAATTGTTCGGACACCCTTACGGCTCACGTAGATGTATTAGCGGCATCAAAAGTGGACATATTAAATAACGACACCCTGATCCGGTATGGTGACAGGATAAGATTGCAGGCTACGGGTGCGGAAAATTATTTCTGGAGCCCTGGCTTATACCTGAGCGACCCGGCTATTCCCAATCCCTGGTCTTCGCCTGAGAAAGATATACTATACGTGGTAACAGGTTCTACTGCGGGTATGTGTACCAGTAAGGATTCCGTATGGATCCGTGTCGATTTCCGGGATCATGTGCTTATACCTTCTGCCTTCTCTCCTAATGGAGACGGGCATAACGACAGGTTCAAGATAGAAAATTTAAGCTTTCAAAAAATTGTACGGTTCTCCGTATATAACCGTTACGGCCAGGAAGTGTATAATGCTTCACCCGGGCAAACAGACGGATGGGACGGCACCTGGAAGGGTAAGCCGCAGGATATGGGCACTTATTTCTATCAGATAGATCTTGTTTATCCGGACGGCATGACGGAGCGGCATAAAGGAGATGTGCATTTGATACGATGAGTGATGAGTGATGAGTGATGGGGTGCCTATCACAATTATACTTATTATAATCGGCAATAAAACAGTATGAGTATATTTTATAAAAATTGTAATTAAAAACACAGATGGTTATGAAGAAGCATTTATTTAAAAAGGGACTGTGGCCGCTTTTGCTGCTGATGTCTTTATACGGAACGAGCAGCTATGCGCAATATAATATTGCCCCTGCTGCAACCGTGACTTCCCCCAACAGACAAGATGGAATAGGAGCTAATGGCCCTTGCTGGGCGCTTAATGACGGCTATATCGGCGCCTATCCGGGCGATGCTTTCGCCGGTATTGTAGAGCTTGACGGTTCGCTGGAATTCAGCTGGGATCAACCCCAGGTCGTGAATAAAATCAGGTTTCATCATGCCGGTAAGCGCCTGGCTTCCTGCGCTATTGAATATGATGACGGAAGCGGATATAAAGCTTTAGCGAATTTTTCGGCTTCCGGGAGCAATCCGGCAGATTCGATCAGCTTTGCTGCTACTACATTAACTAAAATAAGATTTAGTAAAATGCGTGGTGCAGGTAAAGGAGAAGCGCCAAGCCTCCGGGAAATAGAGATTGAGCATGCGAAGGCTACCGGCAATGCCTGTCCCGGAACGCTTACTGCCGGAACACTTTACCCGGCAGACCAGACGCTGTGCCTGGGTGCGCAGGCTACAATAATAGCCGGGTCTTATTCATTTGCCGATAATATAGCCTACCAATGGCAGACGGATGCATCAGGTAGCTGGCAGGACATAGCCGGGGCAAACAATACCTGGTATAGTTTCCGTGTTACATCAGCAACACCTGCTAATGCGCAGTACCGGTTGAAAGTGAGCTGTAGCGGTACGGAAGCATTTACATCTGCCCCGGGAAGAGTAAGGGTCTCCGGAGGAAATAATGCTACTTATGCTGCTCTGCCTTTCTTTGAAAATTTTGAGGCTGCGTGGTTAAATGGCTGTGCTACAGGTGATGTGCCTTCGGCGAGCTGGACCGTTTCGCCGACCGTAGATCCACATATATGGAAAAGCAGCACCGCATACGGAGGTAAAGAAACAGCCTTCCCTGCGGCGCCTAATGGCAAGGTCAGCGCACGTTTCGGATCTTCTTTTAAATCAGCTACCAGGTACTTCGGCCACATGGATCTGCATGTCAACTGTAGTGCACCTACTGGCGATAAGCTCCTGTACTTTTATTACGTAAATCAATCTGACCCTAAGGGAGAAGCTTATCCGGCAGGAAATGATGTATTAACCGTGTGGATGTCAAAAGACGGTGGAAAAGTCTTTGAACCTTTGGCTGCCTTTACTACGCAGGATGCATGGGGGCTTAAAACAGTGCCTATCATTTCCAATTCGGCAAATACCATTATCCGCTTTTCCGGAAGAACACAAACTATGGTAGGTGTCCGGGATCAGTCAGATATTGGCGTGGATAGTATTTATATCGCTCCGCCCTGCTCCGGTAGTGTTACTGCCGGCTCGGTAGTGGCAGGCGGAAAAATATGCCCGGGTACTTCTGCTACCTTAAATGCTGCCGGCTCCAGCCAGGGTGGGGGCATTCATTACCAGTGGGAGCAATCTGCCAATGGCAGCTCCGGCTGGGTAAATGCTGTTGGTGGTAGTGGTGCTACAGCTCCGATATACCAGACCCCTGCTTTGTTCTCACCGATATACTATCGTTTGAAAGTGACCTGTGAGAATGGAAATGATAGTAAGACAACAGCAGCGGTTAAAGTCGATATGGATGCACCTGTATATGCGACTCTTCCCTTTACCGAGTCTTTTGAGCAATGGACAAAGCGATGCGATACGGTGAATGAAATACCGTCAAAACACTGGGTGAGCTCTCCGGCCAGCGGTGAAAATTCCTGGCGCAGAGAGGATGAAGGAGATGGTCCCTGGGGGTTCACGACACAGTGGAATCCTTCTACCGGTACTTTTATATTTAGTGATTACAATTCTTCAAAGGGTAGATATAATCCTGTATCTTTTGAAGGGCAGCATAGTGCAAGATTTCATAGCAGCGGGGGCAGCGGAAGGATAGGCAAATTGGATTTGTTTGTGGATTGTAGCAAGCAAACAGGAGATAAAGAGCTGAGCTTTGCATTGAACCTTACTAAGGATATCCCGGCAACTGTCAATAATCCTAATCCGGCACCGAATGGATATGATTATCTAAATGTTTATTTATCTACCGATGGGGGCTTTACTTATAAGCTTCTGGAAAAAATTGCAGGACCGGCATTTGGTACCTGGGAAATTAAAAAAATAGTATTCAGCAGTAACTCTGCTACAACGGTGCTCCGTTTTGAAGCAGTTAGTATTTCTGCTTACAGGGATATGGGATTAGACTATGTAAGAGTGGTACCGGCTTGTACGGAAACTCCTTCGGCTGGTACTATAGATTCTGTAAGCGCATGTCCTGATACTGATTTCTTCCTTCGGCTTGCAGGCAATACGCAAGCCGGTGGTGTGAAATACCAATGGCAGCG
>JBEBVI010000298.1:0-5637 GCA_040392805.1 Taibaiella helva | reverse complement strand
AAAGAATATCAGGGAACAGTATAACGTGAGTAGCAAATGAAACAATGCGAATAAAATATCAACACCTAATTCCGCTGTAGCGTGCGCAATAGCTGCTCCAACACCCAGGGGGGCCATATACATGATTATATTGGTAAACTTAAACATTGTTTCCGCCAGGCTTTCCGAAAAACGAAGCAGAGGCCGTTTTTTCTCTTCAGACAAAGTAGCAAGCGCTATTCCGAACAGAACACTAAATACGACGATTTGCAACACCTCCCCTTCAGCTACCGATTTAGCAATGTTCTCGGGAAAAATATCTAAAATATGATCTACCCAGTTCTTTCCCGGCGCATCAGGCAACCTGTTTATCAGATCGGGAGGAACAGATACATTAGCACTGTCTAAAATAGAAATGATACGTTGCTGTAGTTGCTTTTCCTCAGATTTAGGAAACTCTTTCACTAAGCTTTCGGGAATTTCTACGCCAACACCTGCTTTAGAAATATTGATCGCAACAAGACCTATAATCAAAGCCAGTGTAGTCACTATTTCAAAATATAAAAGTGATTTCCAACCCATGCGGCCCAATTGCCTGAGATTGGAATGCCCGGCTATACCCACTACTAATGTCGCAAATAATATAGGACCGATAATCGTTTTAATCAGCTTTAGAAAAATCTTACTAAGTACCTGTATATCAAGCGCAAATTCCCGGAAATCAAACCCCACCTGCACGCCTATAACCATTGATACGAGGATCCAGGTCGTCAAAGACTTCCTATATAGCGCATAGCCGGCAAGGGCAAAGGAGAACAGCCACCAAATAGCACGGACAAACAATAAACTTACAGGAATCCAATCCTTAACATAGACTAAGGAAATTAAAGAAGCCAGTAAGAATGAAATAAGTGAGACTACAGCGAAGATTTTTTTCATCAGCAGTATATGTAATTTTACATTATAAATAAAAGATATTTTATAATATTTAAGAAAAAATTGTCATTTAAAAGTTGTAATTCTAACCATTACAGTTCTACTTTATTATTCTTTCCATTCATTAAAATCGTGACCTAATATAGCTTATCATTATTTTGTAACTACAGTAATCCATTCGAAAAAGTATATTTTATTAAAATATTTACATTTTTTAGATTTCGACTATTGCATTTGATTTATCGAACATTGAAAGGCGAAAAGTAATACAAAAAAGAGAGAAAGATGAAATGTTGTAAGGAGAAATATACAAGCTCTGCAAATCTTCATTTATTATCCAAATAAATTATATTAATTTTATCCAACCTCTACAACAGCAGAATCCGTCTTTTTTCATAAATTGCGCATCAAAACCTCAATAAATATCAGATGAGTATCAGGATTCTTCGTGACCTATTGTGTATTGCAGCTGTAAGTATTTCTGCAACTCTTGTGACCGTGGCTAAAAACGCACATCCTGCATTAGGGGAAGCTCCGGCTCCGGGTACACAGAAAAGCGGATTGGAATTTATCGAAAACAAAGGCCAATGGAATCCAGAGGCTAAGTTTAAAGCGTCACTTCCCGCATCAGGAACAATTTTTATTACCGATAAGGGGTTTGTATACAATTACTCCAGCGCAGAGGATCTGGACCGGATACATAACCTGACACATCATACAGACCAAAGCTTACCCACTACTATTGAGGATGAAATAGTACGGCACCATGCTTACCGGGTAATATTCGAAGGCGCCAACCAAAATATTACCTATGAAACCGGTGAAAAAAAATCTGCCTACCACAATTATTTTATTGGCAATGATCCTTCTAAATGGGCGAGTGATGTCCCTTTATTTGGAAAAATCATTCAAAAAAACGTCTATCAGGGTATCGATGTTGCATTGTATAGCAACGACTGGTCGCTTAAATATGACTTTATTGTAAAAGCCGGTGCAGATCCGGAGATAATTAATTTAAGCTTTAAAGGTGTCAGCCCGGTGATTACGCCCGATGGGGATCTCGAAATAAAAACATCCATTAACCAAATAATAGAAAAGGCGCCGTATGTTTACCAAGTTATTGATGGAAAAGAACATATCGTACCTTCAAAATATGTTCTGAAAAACGGGATCTTATCTTTTGCGTTTCCTAAAGGCTACGATAAACGCTATGACCTTATTATAGACCCCGAGCTTGTATTTGCAACATATAGCGGTGGAATTAAAGACGCTAATTACAGTCTCGCCACCACATACGATAACATGGGCAATATGTATGCCGGTGCTTATGCGTATGGTAATGGATGGCCTGTTACCGACGGCGCTATCCAGTCTGCTTATTCCGGCGGTGTTGATGTAGCCGTAAATAAATACAACGATAGCGGAACCCGTCTTATTTACTCTACCTTTTACGGAGGGACAATGGTTGACCTGCCTCATGCCATGATCGTAAACGAGCAAGGCGAGCTCATCATTGCCGGTAGTACCACATCTAATAATCTCGCTACAACAAAAAACTGTTTTAGTAGTACGCTTAAAGGAGGAGGAGATGTATTTGTGGCACATTTTAACGCTACGGGTACAGCGCTTTTGGGAGCTACTTATATAGGCGGTAATACTTTAGATCCGGTTGCTTTTACCTTTAGGGGAGGTGCAACGTATGGTTTGCAAAATCAGAATACCATCAGCCCGGTGGAAGTGAACTACGATCAATCCGGTAATATATGGGTGGTGGGTAGTACCGGTTCTTCAGACTTCCCCGTTACAGATAACGCACATCAAAAAACACTGGCAGGCGCCCAAGACGGGTTTATATTCCAAATGGATCCTACCTGCTCCAGGTTGATCTATAGCAGCTTTTTAGGGGGCAGCTCTTCTGACTGTATTTCCGCAATTCAATTTAACAATGAAAATAATGTTGTTATTTGCGGAACCACATTAAGTAACAATTTTCCCGTAACAGCCAACGCGCTCAATGGAACTTTTAAAGGCGGATTCTCAGACGGATTTGCTGCCGTTATTAATTCCAAAACAGGTGCGATAGTGAGCTGTACTTATTTAGGTACCGATAATGTGGATAAAGCAATTAATCTTCAGGTAGACAGATATACTAACAGCGTGTACGTATTGGGGCAGACATTGGGCGATTACCCTATAACACCGGGTGTGTATTCAATGAAGGAAACTGATGTATTTATAGATAAGCTGTCAGCCGATATGAGTAAATCTCTGTTATCTACACGCATTGGGACGGCTTTATCTCAAAATGTTCGTTATTTCCCAACTGCATTTCTTTTAGATAATTGTGAGAACATCTATGTTGCCGGATTGGGTGGAGCAGACGGTTCAAGCCTTTTGCCTGCGACAATGCCTGTTACAAGTGATGCATTCTCCACAAGGGCTGACAATTTTTATTTTATTGCGTTAAAGCCAGCGTTTGAAGATATATTATTCGGTTCCTATTACGGTTCGCCTGTAGATGACCATACGCACTGCGGTGTTAACCGCCTGGACCCCGATGGAAAAGTTTACCACTCGGTATGCTCTGCTGCGAGTGGCGGAGATGCCTTCCCGACTACTCCTGGCGTATATGCTCCCAAGAAACAAAATTCCGGCCAGGATATTGTAAGTTTTAAATTTGACTTCGAAGCCAGTGGTGTACGTGCAGATTTTAAAGTAGATGCAGATATCGGCGGAAACGATTCGGGCTGCGTTCCGTATACTGTACAGTTTCAGAGTATTTCTAAGCTTGCCGCCGACCTGTTGTGGGATTTCGGTGATGGCAGTCCGTTTTCATCAACAACCAACCCTACACATACTTTCACAAAAACAGGTACTTATACCGTTACGCTCTATGCCTCTAACGATACGACCTGTGTTACCGGTGATACAGCACAGATGACCATAACAGTACTTTCTACCGAGAAACCGGATATCGTTGTGGAAGATGTGCTTCTTTGCCATTACGAACAACAGATTGATCTGGGAATAACAATAAATAATCCGAGCCCGAACCATGTCTTTTCATGGGGTCCGTCAACCGGCCTCCTTTCTGATCCGGACAAACCATCTGTAAAAGTGGAGCCGTCCGTAAATAATGTTTATTATGTGACGGTAACGGATACCATACCGGGTGTTTGTGGCAAGTCGACCACAGATACTATACATATTGATCTTTCACCAAGAGAGTTGAGAATACTTAATAAAGACACAACTGTTTGCGAAGGCAGTACGGTATATATTGCTGCCAGGGCTACTCCCGGCTATGAATTACGATGGAGGCCTGCGATCGGCGTTAGTGATACCACTATACTGGAGCCGGAAATTACCGTACATCAATCTAATGTATACACCCTTACCGGTTCTTATCCCGGATGCCTGGATACTACCGTATCTATAGAAATTACAATGGAAAAGAACCCAATGGTAAACCTCGGTCCCGACATAAGCGTGTGCGAGGGAGAAGAGGTGGCATTGGAAGCAAAAATTTCACCATTCAGGAATGATTATATTTATAAGTGGACTCCGGATGAGGGGCTTAATAACGCCAATACCCCCAATGCTGATCTGATTGCAAAATCTTCTGAGACCTATCGCTTCGAAGCCCGGACACCTATAGGCTGTGCAGCAACCAGCAGTATAAGGGTCGTTGTGTATCCGGGTAAATTCGGGCAGGCTTCTGAAGATACCAGCTTCTGCCCTCCCTATGCTGTTCCCATATGGGCTTCGGGAGGTATTAGATATAACTGGGTCCCAGCTGCAGGTTTAAGTGATCCCAATATCGCCAACCCAATGGCTTCACCGCTTTCATCAACGACGTATACCGTGTATATAACGGATCTGCATGGATGCCAAGACAGCCAGTTTGTCCACGTGGAAGTGCATCCACAAGCTGTGCTTGCCCTGCCGGACAGTGTAAATATATATCCGGGAGAACAATACCAGATTGAACCGGCAACCAATGCTGTTTACTTCAACTGGTTCCCACCCTCAGGGTTAAGCAGTGTAAGTGTAGCTAATCCGGTGGCCAGTCCGGAAGTAAGGACAAGGTATTATGTAGAAGCAGCGACCGAGCATGGCTGTGTTATTAAAGATTCAATAGATATATTAGTTTCGGGAACCATAATAGACATGCCTAATGCCTTCTCTCCATCGGGAGTAAATAAGGTGTTCAAGCCATCTAAAAGAGGAATTGCCCAGCTGGTGAATTTTAGTGTTTTTAACCGTTGGGGCACGAAAGTATTCAGTACTACTAATATAGAAGAAGGATGGGATGGTACTTTCAACGGTAAACCTCAACCCTTGGGTGTATATATTTATGTAATTGATGCCATTACAGATTCCGGTCGTACTTTCAACCAGAAAGGTAATGTAACACTTCTGAAATAGAAAACTTAATTTAACGGGAGAAGAGAGGCTGTTCTGAATAAGGGCAGCCTTTTCTATTGTTGTAGTGATAAATATCCGCAAACGGTTTTGAAATACAGGAAGATTCATATGCCTCTTTTACAGAAACAATGCTACATGTATATATACTCTTTTTTTAGTTGATTATATGCTTTCTCCACATACAGAAAGCAATTACAATTGCTATTCCGGAAGTAAATGAAAAGAAATGCTCATCTGGAGTGGCCTCGCCAGGAATCGAACCTGGATCTGGAGCTTCGGAAACTCTTATACTAT
>JBEBVI010000297.1:0-5655 GCA_040392805.1 Taibaiella helva | reverse complement strand
CAGGTCGGTTCTGTCGTCGCGTCTGCCGTTCACTGTTAACCCCATATGCTTTGCCGTAGTAGCCATAAACTGCCAATAGCCCAAAGCGCCTACAGGCGAGCGCGCATTCTTATTTAAGGCAGACTCAATTACAGCAAGATACTTTAGTTCTTTAGGTATAGAGTAGGCTTTTAATACATTATCAATAATTTCGAATGTACCTGCCCCACGACCACAAACACTATTCAACCTTCCTGAAAAATTACGCATATAATTTTTTACGTAATCTATCATAAAGTTGTTCATCTGGCCGTAATAATCTACTTCGCCAGCCAGTGGAACGGACTTGAATTTATTATTTTCTTCCAATACCCGCTCCAATGGCTTAGGCGCCACTGCCAGCTTATCAGCAACAGGGCTGGCTTGTTTCTTCAGGCTCAGGTCAGCAGACTCTGCTCCTGTTTCCTGCAACTTACTGTTCTTTTCAGAAATTCTGTTTGCAAGCCTGTTTTTCTCCCTTGTTTCCGAATGTGTATTGGTACTAATTGTTTTATCGTTGCCTCCCATAGTAAAAGGCATCGCTTTAGGTGCAACGCTGTCCATCAAAACAGGCGGAGCCATTGCCCCATCTGATCTTACCCCGGAAGGTTCCCTCATTGCCAGACGTTTACCGTCACTTGCTATCCTCGAATTCTGGCCTATCGTTACAAGCGGTGCAGCCATCCAGACTGCGCAAAGAAAATACTTCAATTGCATGGTTATTACTATCGTTTTAGTTCACACATGCAACCGGTTACACCGGCTGTTTTTAATTAAATAAAAATAGTACGGATATACAACAAAACGTTTAACGGTTAACTTGTTATATAAATAGATGAACCCTAATCAAGGAAAATCAGGCAGAGTGCTGCTGTTGTTGATTAGGTGCGGCCGAAGTCGCATTAGAAGAATTGTTATCTTTAATGCCGGTCTCAATCTCTTTCTTTATACCATCCCTGGCTTCATTAAATTCCCTGATGCCTTTTCCAATCCCACGTGCCAACTCAGGAATCTTACGTCCTCCGAAAAGAATTATCACTACCAAAACGATCCACAACCATTCCATACCACTTGGCGGGGATAATAATACTACCGGGTTTGCTGATAAAATAGCCATTAAAAAAACTTTTTAACAATTTTTGAATTAGACAAAGGTAAACTATTCTGCTGTAAATGCACCCAAAATCCGGTTTTTAACATCATCAACAGGCTGTCGTTAGCATTGGTAAAGAAATGAGGTCCGAAATATTATTGAAAAAAAGAAACTTATGCTACAGGAATTAAAATACTATAATGTATTTTAACAAAATATATTATTTTTGTAGACCATCATCTTATTACTCATGAAAAAATGCATATCCTTCATCCCGGCAATAGCTTTTTCCCACGCATTGTACTTCTTGAACGAGTGCTCTAGAGGAACCGGCATTTTCTTCCACACGCATGCCAGGGGAACATTTCAAAGTAAAATACAAGAAGTAAGTATGCTATTCAAAATCATTATTTTAACACCTTCAAAATAGCAGCAACATGAAGTCTATCAAATTCCCTGAAAAATCACCAATGAAAAATATAAAGCTTATCTTATCATTGCTCATAACCGGCATGTGCTTTACTGCAACGGCTCAGCAAGAAATACTTGAAAGCCCGGACTCTATCCGAAAATACCTGTTGCAGGATACTTACAGCATCGACTCCAATGCATCTGCGATCGTACTTTCTGAAAAAGGGACATCCTCTTTAACCAACGGTAACCTCATTTATAAGGTTGAGCGAATAATTAAAATACTCAAATCATCAGCTATTGATGAGATCAGTACCATCAACATTAGCCGTTACAAGTACACCTCTGTCACACAAATCAAGGCATCAACATTTAACCTGGAAAATGGTCAGATAATAAGGCAAAACCTTGAAAAAGCAGACATATTTAAAGACAAAATACAAGATAATTTTAGCGTGGTCAAATTCAATTTACCTGGTGTAAAAGAGGCTTCGTTGGTTTACTACACTTTTACGATCACCAATCCCGGGAATATTTATGTTCCGGAATGGGAATTTCAAAGCCAGGTTCCCAAATTGTATTCCTGCTATGAAGCCAGTATACCTAAGTATATTGTTCATACACCATTGATACGATCCAACGAAGATTTTCCCGAAGTAAAGAATGAAAGCGATCTGCAACAGTGTAAAGGATGCTATTACACTGTTGATTACGGAGCTAACCTTTTTGTAACAAAAACTATGGTACGCAGAAATATACCTGCTTTCAGACAGGAGGCGTATATGAGTAGCCCGGATAATTATAAAGAAAGAGTGAAGATCCACGTTTCCGGAGTAGCAGACCGAGGCTACTTTGTCAATATCATGAATAAATGGCCTGATGTGATCAATAAATATTTCTACGAAAATGACTTTTTCGGTAAGCAGGTCTTTGCACCAAATGCATTTCTGAAAAACAAGATCAAATTGCTCACCAGCGAAAAAAACTCAGATCTGGAAAAAGCAAAGTCCATTTATTATTTTGTAAGAGATAGTATTACACTTACTCCACTCAATACCGAATGGGGTAATGTAAAAAACACATTTGAAAGCAGGATAGGCAACGGATTAAACAAAAACCTGTTATTGGCTGCTATGCTCCGTAAGGCCGGTTTAGATTGCTCACCCATGATCATCACGCCTAAAACGGAAGAAAAGCTGAACGCGGTTTACCCTGATATTAACCTTAATCTTGAAATACTCTGCAAACTTAATATTGATCGCAAAGCATACTTTCTCGATCCCTCCGAAAAATATATGCCCTTCGGTGTACTTTTTCCTCAATATTATAACGGTTACGCCAGAACGGTACAGGAAAAATCTACTGAG
This sequence comes from Taibaiella helva, assembly GCA_040392805.1. GTDB lineage: Bacteria > Bacteroidota > Bacteroidia > Chitinophagales > Chitinophagaceae > Taibaiella > Taibaiella helvus_B. The sequence goes on along the minus strand of JBEBVI010000297.1, from coordinate 2,766 downwards.
GTTACCTTAAATCCCCGGGATATCAAAGACAAGACAATCATCTTAGTTTCGGCAACGCCATCTGCTGACGGCAGTAACTTAGAATTTAAAATGGATATCCAGTTTGGTACCTATACGGCATTAGGCATACGAAGCATGCTGGCCAAAGACAGCACATATTTCAAAAAACTATCAGACACTTATGTCGATAACCTGGATGATAATGACAGCATCAAACTTGAAGTAAAAAATAAGGACAATGCAGACCTACCCTTGGGCTTACATTCAGAAGGCAGGATAAAGATGGATGCCCGGATAGACAAGGTTTACCTTAATCTGTTCTTCTACAAATTTGCCGATAAAAATCCTTTCCCGGACTTAGAACGGCTTTTCCCCATAGAATTCGACTATCTCAAGGATTTAAATTACACCTTTTATCTTAAGCTACCCGAGTCCTATTCGCTTGATGAAATTCCCCAGTCTAAAATATTAAAGGTAGGCCCTGATGACCGCATCCAAATGACCAATATGTCCAGCTTTAATGAAGCAGACAAAACTTTTGCTTTCAACTCCAGGTTAACATTTAAAGAAGCGGTATTCAACCCGGAAGATTACAACGACATTCGCTCGTTCTTTGAAGAAATGCTGAAAGAACAGAACAAAAATATAATCCTTACTAAAAACCCGTTAAAATGATGAGCATCAAAACCCCTGGTATACTTCTATTGATATTGTTTTTCACCTGTAGTGAAATGTATTCCGCACCCAAAAGCAATGTATCACTGTCTGCCGGGCATATACCTGACAGCCTGAAAAAGAATGCTGATGCCATAATCAGGTATAGCCATACGGAGCTGAATGTGCTGGGAATAGACAAGGTAAGCTATAAAGAAGTTTACGCTGTAACCGTACTCAATGAAAAAGGTAAAAAGTTCAGTTATATGGAGGACTATTATAACCTGGCCGTCAAGATAGACAAAATAAAAGGCAGGCTTTATGATCAGCACGGTAAAGAAATAAGAGCACTGAAAGACCGGGAGATCGCAGATCGCTCTACCTATGGCCAGTCGTATGTGTTCCATTCCGATGTCCGTACCAAAGCGCATATGTTCAATTATAGTCAATATCCTTATACTGTAGAGTATGAGATCACAAAAACATTTCTTAACACCTTCTTCCTCCCGGCCTGGCATATACAGCCCGGGTATAATTGCGCCGTAGAGCAAGCTACTTTTGAGCTTCGCTACAACAGCAAGGCTCCGGTAAAGATTAAAGAGTACCTGGATGGGTTAAGTATATGGAAAGACTCAACTATAAGCCCTGAAGGGATAACGAGAACATGGAAGGTAAACGGGGTAAATGCATTTGAATGGGAACCCTATTCTGTTTATACCGGGTATCCGTATCCCTGTGTATTGCTTTCTGCAGCCGACACTTTTAAGCTGATGAATTACAACGGGAATATGCAAACCTGGAACAACCTCGGTGCATTTATCTATAAACTGAATGAGGGCAGGGATGTCCTGCCGGAAAATAAGAAAGCCGCAGTACATAGCCTGATTAATGATACAGATAACATTAGCTCCAAAGTGCAGAAGCTGTATCATTACATGCAACAGACAACACGCTATGTAGCCAATCAATACGGTATTTCGGGCTGGCAGACTTTTGATGCCAGGCATGTTGCTGAAAATGGCTATGGAGATTGTAAAGGATTGACCAATTATCTTAAGGCCTTGTTGAGTGAGGCAGGAATCAAATCCTATGCAGCATTGGTTCATGCAGAAGAAGAAAGTTATTATCAACTGGATGAGTCCTACCCTTTTAACGCCTTTAATCACGTCATCCTGTGTGTACCCCGGGATAAGGATAGTATATGGGTAGAATGCACTTCTAAAGAATTTGACGCGGGTTACCTGGGTGGTTTTACAGAAGGTAGAAAAGTACTTCTTCTCACAGAAGAAGGAGGTTTTCTGTGTAATGCCCCGCGATACGATAAAAACGATAACCGTCGCATACGAAACGCTGTCATCAGGTTCGACCCGGCAGGCAGTACGCCTAATATCATTTTACATAATCGCTACTCCGGCATTATGCAGGATGATTTAAGAACTTTTCTTAAAAGAGAGTCACCCGGCAAAATAAAAGAGTATATCAATACTTCTTTGCCCTTCTCTTCCTATTCTGTGCATGACTATCAATACAACTATGCACAAAATGGTAAAATTCCGGTCATAGAAGAAACAATAGACCTTTCTGCCTCCGGCCTGATCCATTCCGTAGAAAAAAGAACATTTATCAATATCAACTGGCTGGGCAACCCGCTTAAAGAGATCTACCAGTCAACGCCCCGAACAAAACCTATTGTCCTGAACAGGTCCTTCCAGCTTACCGACAGTGTTTTCATACCCCTTCCGGAAGGTTACGAACTGGAATCATATCCCCAACCCGCCCAGGTGGATCATTCATTTGCCCGCTACCGGCTTACATTTGAAAGTGCTGGCAATGGTGCATGGCTTGTCCGGCATTTTGAGCAGGATAAAGGCATATATAGTGCAAAAGAATTTGAAAATTATCAGCAATTGTACCGTACTTTAAAAAAGGAATCGGCTAATCTGATGCTGGTATTATATCATAAATCGTCCTGATCGTAATAAAGCGGGTTAATCTAATTTACAGAAATTGAATACATTATTTATTTAAGTATATTATATAATGAGGCTGAGGTGCTCTATGGGAAACATTAAGACACCCGGAATGCCTGTTACTTAATCGAAATACCAATAC
>JBEBVI010000296.1:0-5678 GCA_040392805.1 Taibaiella helva | reverse complement strand
TCGGCACTATTATAGCCCCTTGTGTTGTACTTGTGGTAGGAGATCCCGTAGCGTTAAAAGCTGAAGGCTGGTTGAGAATAGGTGTTAAGTCTGAGCCATTAGGCATAAGGTTACCATTACGATCCCATACGAATTGCCCTTCTGTATAAAATAATAATTCGCCCTTATCATTACATACAGCAGCAGATGCCTCACCATACCCACCTTCAAAATTGGTGGGTATGTGTATCGGAGTTCCGCTATTAAAATCAAGACCAATCCCCCTGTAGATAGAATCAGTGCCAGGTGCAGAAGCCTTTCCAAAAACCCATATGTTATTTTCTTTTTGGGCTGTTACGGTACAGGAATAGAGAAGCAGAGCCGCTATTAGCGACAGAGAAAAAAATGAATACATCATTGTAGATTATTTATATGGTTATAAAATGATCTGCAACGCTTACATAATTAAGCTATAGATTTAAGATAGCCTCGTGCTAATAAATGTTGAGTGAAAAACTGTGCTGGTGATTTTTTTACCTAAAACATAAAATTAGGCGTGGGCACTCAACTTATAGGATTGAAGGCTACCACACCCCGAGTTTTTCAACTCGTAAACACGACTATAAGGGAGATACCCACGCCCGGGACGTGAGCACTTCACTTTTCGTCTCTCGTGTTTGTAACTGTGGTAGATCAATGCGAGACTAAAGCAAATTGCTAAAATATTATTGAAGCAGTAGCAAATTTAAATAAAAAGTTTCATCTGTAACATTTAAATACTCTTTATAGAATTAAATAAAAACAAAATTAGTAATAATAATTATTAAAATCAAAATAAAAATATGCAATAAGTAAATTTTTATATCATAAAAATGAAAGGTCTTGGAAATTTGATTAATGAGTAATCTTACAGAAAAAGATATAATAGCATTTGCAGCAATAAAAGCTCTTTTTGAAACAGGCAAAATTAAAGAGATGAGACAGATTGCTGAATTGTCGCCAACTAAGATGTCCAAGCATTTAAAAATCAACTATGGTCGCTATATAGAAAAACTAAGTAAGCCAGAATTATTTGTTATTAGAGAATTGATGAAGATGTCCAAAATATTAGATGTCGATTTTAAACTGTTAAGTAATATTGTTATAAATGAGATAGCGCGTAAGCTCTAAACAAGTTATGTATTCACCGCTCTCGCAAGGTCTTTCGGAGCAGACTTGTGAGCAAAAATCCTGAAGTCTCTGACTTCACAAATCCTTCTCCCCAACAATAAAATGAGATTTACGGGAAGTAACAGTTGCTCCAAGAAGTTTGAAAACTTCAAGGATAAAAGACACAAGTCTACTTCGTAAGACTTGCAGCAGTGGGATTCATCTTCTATAAATTTTGATAAAGATTTTTATCTGTTTACATTCGATCAGGATTTAATGTTTTTTTGTAAAAAGATTTGATTGAAATACAAAAAGTACAAATATAAGAGTGAGCCAAACTTCGAGTTTTTGAATTTTACAGTGAGGGTACGAAAGGTGTGATAAAGAAAGTCGTAGAATTTCAGCCAACGTCGGAAGAAAATGTTTATAATCTTGCTTTTGACGATTATGACGAAGAAGCTAAGGGAATAGATGACAAGATCGTAACCAACAACGGGGATAGCTTGAAAGTTTTAGCAACCGTAGCTTCGACAGTCTATGCGTTTGTTGAGAAACATCCAAATTCCTGGATTGTTGCAACAGGAAGTACCGAAGCAAGAACACGGCTTTACAGAATGGGAATTACAAACAATCTTGCTGAGATATCCGAAGATTTTCATGTTTTTGGATATACCAAAAATGAGGAATGGGTGCAGTTTGAGATAGGAGAAGATTACGAAGCATTTTTAGTAACAAAAAAATAAGGAAGATATGGACAAGTCAATGATAGAAAAACTGAATAAGTCAAAATTGCCAATTATACCGATTGATAAAAGCCTTGAAAAGTATAGAGGTAAGGTTTTGTTCCCCAAAAAACTGGAGAGAGCAAATGAAATACTTGCTAAATCAAAACTGCCTAAATTGGTGGATTAAGTAGGGAGAAGAAAATTGTTGTGCCCCCGCTGGCGCAACCGAAAACTAAAAACTTGCTGCCGGTGCAGGCGTGTCGCCTGTAGCCACATTTACATCTCACACAGCATCCTTTCGGGGGACGGTTGGGACACTTTAGACAAAGGTTCTGTGTCCCAGGAGTCCTCAATGTCCCCGCTGTGTGAAGCTTGTAGTTGTATAATTATTATCTTGCCTGTGGCAAGCATACAGGTCTCAAACTTCCGTTTTTTTGCTAACATAATGAGTGGAGTCCAAAGATTCCATTTATTGTTATTCCGTAGAGCGCTTCGCTTAACTCTAACGGACAGTGGGACAGAATCATGCCAATCATTTAATCATAAAAAATTACAGTTCAGACAATGAACGCTACATAATCTTAAATTTCCCGATTTTGATAGCAGTCTAATATAGTTGTAGCCTGCAAATTACCTGTACTGGAGTACTTTTAACCATAAGGTGCCTGTATACGCTCTGTTCTACTTCCCCGTTTTATACCATATTTTTACAATCTCATTACACAACATTTCCCGATTTTAAAATCATCCCCCAAACCGGCGTTCTACCTTTGTCCCGTTATCCCGAACTGTTGGCAACAATGCCTACCGGCTAAATGAGGGAAATAACTTTCTCCCGGAAATGGATGAACCAGAGACACCGGTCTTATCCATTTCCTTTTATGCCGGGCAAACAAACTGCCAACAGTGCTTATGGGCTATTCTTTCGGGCATGACCATTCCTTTTCAAGATTTGAATTTTAAATTGGTTGTATTCCATGTGTAAAACGATCTTCACATTCCTTACTTTTTTATCGGTGGTAATCACTATGCATACCTATGCCGGCCCAGCAGACAGCATGATGAACAATATTGATTCCGGTAAAACACAGGATCTCAGTGAAGTGGTCGTTTCCGCTACACGTACTTCACGCCAGCTTAAGGATGTACCCATGCCGGTATCCGTTATTAAGGGTGAAGATATAGAACGTATGGGAGCGTTGAGGCTTAATGAAGTATTAGCAGAACAAACAGGTATACAGGTTATACAGGATCATGGTTCCGGTGTACAGGTACAGGGACTAAGTACAGATTATGTGCTTATACTTATAGATGGTGAACCCATTGTAGGAAGAACTAAAGGTAACCTGGATCTCAGCAGGTTGGTAGTCGGTAATATAGAACGCATAGAGATAGTCAAAGGCCCCTCTTCTTCCCTGTTTGGAAGCGAAGCAATGGGAGGGGTGATTAATATTATTACCAAAAAAGCCAAGCAGTATTATACCGGCTCTGCCCGGGCCAGGTACCGGAAATACAATACCCTGGATGTTTCTGTAGAATCGGGTAAGCAAGGGGAAAAAGCAGGCTGGTACGTATTTGCCAACAGGCTGAGCAGCGATGGCTATTTTGCAAAGGGTGCGGCCAGCACTATTACAAAGACAGTATCTCCCTTTGTAGGATACACCTTAAGTGGGCGTTTATCCTACAAGTTTGGCGCCAAAACAGAGCTTGTACTGAATACCCGCTTTTTCAATGAAGATCAGAAAAACAAAAAACTGATTAACAGCAATGGTGAAGACCGGATGCTGGCGGAAAAGTCCAACCGTAAGGACTTCAGCTTTACTCCTACCTTCTACTGGACTATTGCACCCGGTAAAAAGCTACAGATACGTAACCATATCACCACCTTCCATACCCGTACCTTATATAACTACCAGGATAACGGAGAAGTGTATGACGACAGCTATTTTACCCAGCTATTTAACCGGACCGAAGTACAATACGATCACCGGTTTAACGAACAGCATCTCACTACATTAGGAGTGGGTAATGTCCTGGAAGGTGTAGATGCCACCCGGTACGACAGTAAAAATAAGTTCAACCAGCTGTACATTTTTGGTCAGCATCAGTGGCAGCTCCTGGAAGATGTCAACATAGTAGCCGGCTTTCGTTATGACAAACATAATCAATATGCAGACCGTTTTAGCCCCAAGCTGGCAGCAGGCTGGAATATCAATAGAATATTCAGTATACAGGCGAGTGTGGCCGGAGGCTATAAAGCGCCAACCTTTGAGCAGCTTCTGCTGAACTTTACCAATCCTACCGTAGGATATACCGTATTGGGAGCAAATGTTGCGGAAGAAGGCATACGCAGGCTACAGGAGGAAGGACAGATACAAACCATACTGATCGACCCTTCCACGATAAAAGGCATAGAAGCCGAACGCTCCTTAGCGTATAATATAGGCTTTAAGATAACACCTTCACCCAAAATTCTGATCCAGGCTAATTTGTTCCGCAATAATATATCCAACCTGATCGACTTTAATACTATAGCCATAAAGACCAACCAAGGCGCCATATACAGCTATTTCAACCGTAATCAGGTATTCACGCAGGGTATAGAGGCCAGTACTTACCTGAAATTACCTTTTAACCTCGAGCTTAGTGCCGGTTACCAATACCTTGATGCCAAAGATGCCGAAGTATGGAATAAAATCAAAGAAGGTAAGTTTTATTACAGGGATCCGGCTACTAACCTGGACCATAAAGTAAAAAAAGAATCCTACGGAGGCTTGTATAATCGCTCCAGACATGCCGGTAATATCAAGCTGGCCTATAATAACAGGCAGTATGATTTTGATATTGCCGTCAGGGGAGTATACCGCAGTCGCTTTGGCAGCGGAGCTGATATAAACGGTAATGCCATACTGGATGATGACCGGGAATATGCAGATGGTTATACTTTATGGAATGTGTCTGCCAGGAAATTCTTTGAACATATAACCGTTGAAGGTGGTATTAATAATATCTTTTCCGTACATACGCCCTTCGACCCGACTACACCGGCTCTGAACTGGTATGTAGGTGTTGCCTTACAACTTCAGAAACGTGCTAAGAATAATTTTTAAATATCAAAACAAGCAAAAACAATGATGAGGAACACACACTTATGGCTGTCCGGCCTGTTGATGACCGGATTATTATTTTCGATAATCGGATGCAACAAAAAGGACGATCCGAAACCCGAAGAGCAGACAACAACCGTAGAAGTAAAAACAGTGACCAGCCTGGAAGCCCAGGAAAAGGTTTACGTTAACCTTACTACAGGTCAGCAGCTTCTGGCAGATGAGATCAATGCCACAAACTGGGACGTTTCCTTCTTAGGAAAAGACAGAACAATAACGGTAGCTGTTAACAGCGGTACGGAAGGAACGGGTACTGCAGGAGCTCAACTGGTTGAAGTGGGTTTCGACGATCTGAAAACGGCTCCCGAAAACGGATATCTCGAAGGCAGTGAGGCTACAGGCGACTATATGAAATGGAGCAACTATACCGGGAGTACCACAGAGCCTAAACATGCAGTACTTCCTAAGCCTGGCATTACCATGGTCATAAAAACTGCGGACGGTAAATATGCCAAATTACAGATCATCAGCTTATATAAAGGCAATCCGAACACCACAACGGCAGAATTTGCCGACCTGACTACCAGGCCCGAATTCGGATATTTCTCCTTCCGGTATGCCACACAAACAAACGGAAGCCGGAACTTCTGATTTATATTTAAAGTGAGTTCGATAAGATTGAGACCTTAAAATCTAACCGGAAAATTGCTTTTCCGGA
>JBEBVI010000295.1:0-5687 GCA_040392805.1 Taibaiella helva | reverse complement strand
CTAATAAAGAAAATCTTTGTTCTTTTTCCTTTCACGAGGTCAATATGCTGAATCCAGGCAAAAATTTCATTGTTACCATAAAGTTTTACTATCTTTAAATATAGACTGTATTAGCTTTATCAACTATGATCAACAGCAAAAATTAGCCAATACAGCGTTTGAAAAACAAAAACAGAAAAATAAGAAACAAAATGCTCTTCAATACATTCTTAAAAAGGATATGGATAATGATTTGCATGTTGATTTCTATTCCTTACACCGGTTTTTGTCAACCTGCGGTAACTTTTAATAACCTTCCTGAACGAAACTATACTCCTACCTCTAAAGATACGGCCTTAATAAATACTTTGATAAGGCTGGCTGGAAAAGAATATCGTGATCAAATGGACACAGCCTTACAAATTTTAGACAGAGCTAAGCAATTAAGCCTGGAAAAATCATTTCCGGATGGCGCTGCTGGATCTCTGCTAACGCAGGCCAACTTCTATCTGACAAGTGCCACAGCCGATAAGTACACCTATACTCATATAACTGATTTAATAGACGAAGCAGAATTTTATTGCAGAAATGCATTGTATAATAAGACCAAAGTGACAAGCTTCCTGTATTCCATTAAAGCGAAGTTATTTACAGCAGAAGCCAGGTATGACTCCGCTTTATTCTACTCGCGCAGTGCAGAAAAAATTGCACGGACAGAGAAGGATACGCTATTGCTCGGTACATTATATTTACAGATTGTTGAAATATGGCTTTTAAATAATGGAGATGCTACAACTGCTATAGCTTATCTAAAAAGGGCAGAAAGTCTGTTGAGCCATAATAAACACTTCAAAGAAGATATGTACGATAAAATAATCATAGCGTACATGAAAGTGTTCAGCAGCTATAAAAATAATACAGGATTGTTGACTTATGCCAATAAAGCAATAGAAAGGGGCAAAGCTACAAACAACAATAAACTCCAAACCGGGGGATATTGTGTATTGGTAAATTATTACCTGTGGAATAATAACTATGATAAGGCTATGCAATATGCAAAAGCAGCTTTGAAAGTATGCGATACTAACGATTATAGCTTTTTGTATTCCGCCCAATGGGGTATGAGTCTCGGGTATTACAAAAACAAGCAATACGCCTTAGCCAAGGAATATGGATTGAAAGCGCTGAAAAGTCTTGAGAAAGCTACTGTAGCCATTTCTATTGCCCAGGCGCATCTATACCGTCATCTTGCTAAAGTCTGTTACGAATCGGGAGAACCCGGCCAGGCTTACCTGTACCAACGAAAATATTCTGAAATAGCAGACAGTGTAAAAAACATAGAACGGGGTAAAGCCGTAGAAAAGCTGGAAGCACAATACCGGTCTGCAGAAAAGGACAAAGAATTAAGCGAGCAGAAAAGCAGGATACTCCGGATGAACTTCTGGATATTCGGTATCATCTCCTGCAGCATTATATTGATCGGCTCTATCTTATGGATTTTCTTCTACAGAAATAAAAAGCTGAAAATAAAACAGGAGTTGGAACGCTATAAAGCAATAGTAGAAGGAGAAGAAAAGGAAAGAACACGATTGGCAAAAGATCTTCATGACGGCGTAAACAGCCAGCTTACCGCTATCAAACTACACGTAACCGGGTTAAAGGAAAAAATAGAGCATAATAATCTTAAGTATGTAGAAACACTTGAAAATCTGTTGCAACAAACTTCAGGCAATGTAAGGCGGGTGGCACACAACCTGGCTCCGGATGATCTGATACGAAACGGGTTAGCTGCCAGTATTGAAGAATTTTGCAAATCGCTTTTTTACGATAGTCCCGTAGAACCTGAAATCCACATCTATGGCGACATAGACCAAACAGAGCCTTCTCTTGCACTAAGCGTTTACCGTATTATTCAAGAGCTTACTACGAATGTAGCAAAGCATGCCAACGCTACTAAAGTTATCGTACAGGTATTTAAAACAGAGCAGGAGCTGGAACTTTTGATAGAAGACAATGGAAAAGGTATAAAACCCGGGCCTAAACAGGAAGGAATGGGTCTTAGCAATGTAAGGGAAAGAGTAACGGCACATAAGGGCAGGATTGAAATAGCTGCTAATGACAATGGTACGGGTACTGTGATCAATATATTTTTCCCATTAGCATAGGTGCAGGTCAAAAGTTCTCTATATACATTCATTTCCCTACATTTGTACAGAGCACTGTTTCGATGAGAAATTCAAAATCTTATGTAATACTATGTCTATCCGTATTGCTCTTGTCGATGATCACGAGCTGGTTCGTGAAGGAATAAAGAATTTATTGAACAACTGTCCGGGTATTTCCATTATTGCAGAATATTCAAAAGGGGTATACCTGCTTAACGGGTTAAGGCAAGATGTACCGGACGTGATACTGTTAGACCTCCAGCTGCCTGACCAGCACGGAGAAGAGCTATTACCTGTAATCAAACAAAACTATCCGGATGTCAAAGTCATTATACTGACAACCAATGAGAATGTCTATAATATCAAGAAGCTGTTAAACATAGGTGCAGACGGGTACATTTTTAAAAGCACGGACAGTAAGCTGCTGGCAGAAAGTATTAATCATGTCATGAAGGAAAGTACACCGTTTCTTCCGGATTATATCAGGCAAAATATAAAAAGAAAGACTTCCACATGGGAGAAAAGTATTTCGCTAACACCGAGAGAAATGGAAGTTTTGAGATTATCCGCATTAGAGCATACCAGCAAGGAAATTGGCGACATACTGCAAATCAATCACAGAACCGTTGAGATCTTCAAACGCGGCATCATGAAAAAATTGGATGCTAATAATATGGTAGGTGTATTGAAAAAGGCAATAATGCTGGGATTGATTAAAGAGTGATAATATAACTTTCAGATTAACCCTCTGAATCACTGCACTATTTCCATAATCATAAAAGGAGCAAAGTAACCGCCATATTGGACGAAGTAAAAGACACATTGATAGGTAGGAAGAGATGTATCCACTCCCCCTTCGGCAAGCTCAGGGTCCGGTCGACATGACGCTATTGGGAAGCGAGGTATGTATAATTGTATGACGATATCGGGGCAAAAGAAATTGACTATTAGATATAAGTTAGATTATTGAACCTGATAAACAATTAATGGGAAGCAACTTCTTAATGAAGTACCTGCTTCCCATTAATTCATTACCTCCTTAATAAATAAAGTACCGCCTATTTCTTTAAAATAGTACCGCCATAGAAGAAATTATGTTCTTCATTTTGTACCCGTATCAGGTAAAGGCCTTCTTTAATACTTTCTAAGTTTATGGAGTAGGTAACATTGGCCAACTGCAACACTTCCCTACCTGCCAGGTCAAACAGCCGCACGGAAACAGGGAAAGGTGCTTCTATCGACAGTTGTTTATAAACGGGGTTAGGGTAAACCCGCACGCGGCTGTCTATACCGCTCACCCCCTCAATACCATTCACATTAGTGACTTTATATGACGATGTATCTTCACATTCCCCCAATGTCACTTTAAGCATATAAACAGCATTTTCATCCACCTCAAGGCTGGAGGCGGTAGCGCCGGGTATTTCTTCTCCGTCTTTGTACCACTGATAGGTATCGAAAGAATGGCTGCTGCGTAACACCATTTCATCAATTGTTATATACCAATCCGGCAAATCGGCAATAGAGACTTTAAAAGTATCTGTAAAAGCACAGTTTTTTTGATTACGGTAATAAACATAATAGGTGCCAAACTTATTAACCTCTATAGAATCAGACTCAGAGCCATCATTCCAAGCAACATGGGAACTGTTTTCTGGAACAGAAAGAATCAACGGTTCTGAAAGGTTACATAAGTTACTATCCAACACAACGGTTGCCGTGATGCCGGGACGTCTGTTCTGTACGACAGCTACATGGGGCAGGCCGATCAGGATGCCAGTACCCGTAGCAAGTAAAAGTGCAGAATCTTTATATTCTGCAGCAGCCCCTTTCTCATTTGGCTTTTCTATACTGCATAATGCCAGGTTACCCGCCGTATAACCACCAAATCTCCGTGGAAAATATATTTTCCCATTCGGCGCAAGACGTATATCTCCCAAAAACGAGCAAACTCCCATCGCAAATTTTGAACTACGGATAGAAGCCGAATCGGGCTTTGACAAATCGAATTGGTAAACCTGGTTAGTTGCATTATTAGCTGCATTTGCGGTAGCATATAGCTTACTATTATCCGGCGAGAAGTCGGCTGCAAAATAACCGACTTCATCAATAATACGGGCATTAGACACAACACCTGTTTCATAATCAAAATCATAAATTTCCAAACCAGCACCTGCGCTTGCGTTCGCCCTAAACATTGCATTTACTAAAATCCTTCCATTAGGTGATACTTTTAATGAACCTTGGCGATAATGAAGTGCATTCCATGCCGCTGCCACCTTCCTAGGGAAATTACCTACATAAGAGACTACCGGATTGGGATCTATACCCTCATTAGTAACGCGGAAAGCTTTAAAGCCATTTGTATCCCGCGTAGATAAAACCAACCATATGTGACAATCTGCAGCCACTAAAGCCATCCGCTCCATAAATACGGAATCCAGTACTTTGCGGTAAAGAGGAAATGTTGTATCAACATCACCACGACCATTATTCAGATCCATGCGGACTTTAGTGCAGAATAGTTTTCCCAGGTGTGAGAGATCTCCGGCATCCCACGAACCAAGAGAGAAAATGAAATACTGTCCGGCACTGTCCGGCACATTCGTAATGACAGCTGCCTGGGAAGTACTGTAGGTTGGGTATATATCCGTACCCTGGGCATTTTTTATACCGGGAATATTAGCGCCATGAGGCATCAGCGTCGCGGTACTGTCCCAGACCTGCGTACCGTTGGTGTGAAACAAGAAGTGTCCGTTATCATCACACACCGTTGCAGAACCTTCCTGACTGGCAATAGTTACACCATTCGCAGTACCAACATTGGAATTAAAGGAAACCGGCGTTGCACCGTTAAAGTCGATACCTGACCGGGAGCCGAATACCCATACTTTGTTTGCACTATGATCATACTGAGCATACAATTGCTGCCCGCCCCAACACAGGATTACCGCCAGAAGCAGTAGTAGTTTGTTGTTCATTTTTATTTATTTACAGTTAATGATTAAACACCATCAAGAACTGTATACCAGGACATACGTCAAGCAGGAGAAAAAGATGGAAAAATAACAATACCGGCATACCGGCACAGAACACGCTTCCACCGCCACCTTTCCTCCGAAGGTACACAGCTCAATAAATGCTTAAGGCAGGTCTTCTGGCTTTCCCTGTTTCGCCGCCTTCCCATCACGCCTTTGGCGTGACAGTGGCATGTAGAAGCGAAACAATGATATGGCCAAGCATATCAGGATTACAGCTACGGGGATAGCGCCGGACTTACACCGGCTTCCCTTTTCATCTACGTGTTACACACTATAGAACCTCAAAACGCGGCAAAGATAAGACAATATCTGCTTCAGGCATTTATTTTATCCCTTAGGATTGCCAACCTGCTCAATACGTTATGTGGCCCTGCATCTGAAAAATTTAATTCTGTAAACATTTGGAGAATAACTGTAATTTGCTGTACATTTGCACTCCTTAATTCAATGGGGGATTAGCTCAGCTGGCTAGAGCGCTTGCATGGCATGCAAGAGGTCATCG
>JBEBVI010000294.1:0-5688 GCA_040392805.1 Taibaiella helva | reverse complement strand
CTGCACATTCTTATGCAGCGTACAGTATACATAATTGTTTTCTTCCTGATCGAGTGCAGTGGCATTGGTTACAACGACACCTTTGCCGGGTATATGATTTAACCACTCAATATTCAATTGCTGAGCACCGGTTCGGAACATGATAGAGCAAGCCGCTATCACCAATAATGTTTTTAGTCTCATAATATATAATTTATGTGAAGAAAAAAGATGTGCCAACATCTGATGAATAAAAAGTTAGACATCATTGTTGGCACATACAGCATATTCCCGGGTTAAAGTGAAACAAAAAGTGAACGAAACAGTTTTAATCCTGTTTCATCACTTTGGAAACTTTGATCAACGTTCCGTCACGATCTGTTATCCTTAATAAATAAACGCCGGAAGCCAGGTCCTTCAAAGAAAGACTTCTTACATTGCGTACCGTACGGATAGCCCTTCCGGATACATCAGTTAATGTTACATTGACGTCGACAGGGGCATCAATATGAACAATATCCTGTGTAGGGCTCGGGTAAATGTTGATCTTTCCTGCCAGGGTGCCTGTGCCGTTGATACTATTGCCTTCGTCATAGTTATTCACAATATACACGTCAGATGTATCTGTACAACCGGCTTCTGTGGTGACAATCAACCGGTAAGAGCCGTTCCCGGTTACGTCATAAGTACTTTGTGTTGCTCCCGGGATGATTTCGTCTCCAAGCATCCATTGATAGGAATAATAGGACCCGGCCGACCCCAATATAAATCCATTAGTGGTAATGACAGCCTCAGGAACAGCGTTCAAAGTGAGATGCAGTGTGATGATACTGTCACATGCTATCGCATTGGATATGGTGATGGTGTACTCGCCACTTTCCTGGAAATGCTCTTCCAGGAACTGATATTCGGCAGCGCACATTTCTACCGTCGTATCGAGGTAAGACAATTCACCACACAAGAATTTGGCTACGTATCCATCCGTGCTACTCTGCGTCATAGATGTTAAACTGTCTTTTGTACCGGGCCATAAGGGATTGAAATTAGTGGTTCCCCTGAAATACCCGCCTACATAGATATTATTGTTTGGCGAAAGCTTCATATTCTTATTTAAAGATTGCCCCTGGTAAGCGGAGCTTCCATTGGAGCTGTAGAAATGCCTGGTCCATTGGTAGATCCCTTCGTTGTCCAATTTAAATATATATCCTTCGATATGGCTGTTGCCTGTAGGAACGTTGAAAACTTCCCTGTTGGCATTGGCTTTGTCCGGATCAAAGTAGAAATCTCCGGAGAAATAACCGCCGACATATATGCCTCCTTTTTTATCGACCTGAAGAGTTAATCCGTTATCCAGCCCATTTTTTCCCCCTACAGGACGGTCGAAAGCCTTGGCCCAGACATAATTCCCTGCCGAGTCAAGCTTGGATACAAAAAGGGATAAGTTGGGAGTTGCTGAAACATCATAGGCGGGATTTTGCAAAGGATCGAAATTACCTTTAGACTGGAAATACCCGGTAGTGATCACATTACCTTCCGGATCGGTACCAATGGCGAATGGCCTTGCGCCAGCGCCATTGCCTGTTGAGCCTATTGTTTTTGCCCAGATGAAATCGCCTTTTCGGCTTAATTTCAGAACAAGAACATCCTCACCAGGTTTTGCCGGGGAGCGCAGGATGATGGTACCGGAGCCTGGTTCATATTCAGAGGAGTCTACTGTAAAACCGGCCATATAAATAAACCCGTTTTTGTCAATATGAATATCATTGCCCTGTTCATTAGTGCTGGCTTTGATGCCGCCGCCGATCTGCCTTGACCACATCAGGTTACCACTCGTATCATATTTAACTATAAATGTATTTTTCCCCTTGTTGCGTAACAGGTCATTGCCTTTTCTTTCGTTGAGATAAATAGTGTCGCTGTAGTAGCCGGTAACGCAGAAAGTACCTTCATTGTCATCTATAGCTATACTGCCGATGGCATTTGATTTCCCGGGAAGGGTTTTTACCCAGACAAATTCACCGTCTTTATTCAGCTTTAAAATAAAGCTGTTGAGGTTAAATACTTTTGTCGGGGTGCCGCCACCGCCGCCAATGCTACCACCTAAACCTCCGCTGCTCATTGTGAAATCGGAAATCCTGGTTTCTGTTCCCGGCCCCGGATTGAAATCGACCGTGTCAGAATAGTGCCCGGTAATATAGAGGTTGTTCTGTTTGTCGTTTACAATGGAGAACCAGTAAGCCATACCTACATCTCCACCACCGCTACTACCCATAGAGGTATTTCCCGATACGGTTTTGATCCATTCGATCTGGGCTTGTGGGTTTATTTTGGCAATAAAGAGGCCGGCTGCTCCTTTTGTGTTGTTGGAAAGCAGTTTAACCGGTCCCTTTGTAGTGTTTACTTCAATGGAATCTGCAAAGCAGCCTACGGCATAAACATTCTCATTTTCATCCAGGGTCAGGGAAGAGGTAATGATGTTTCTGCCGGAACCGGCGATGTGTACCGTCCAGTCCAGTTCAGGCCCCTGAGCGAAAGCTAAAGTGCTCAAAAAAAATAATGCGAACGTTAGTAAATGTTTCATCTTCTGCATGATCAATTTGTATTTAAAGGTTAAGAGTTCTTGTTTTAAATTTATTCTATTCAATAATCCTGCACCAATCCAGGAATAGCAATAATTGTCATTCTACCAGATAACATGCTCCATTTTGTGCGGCAGATGTTCAGATACCTTAAACATTTTGCCTGTACTGTTATTCAGAAATCGCGTATTCTGCCGCACATAACCGGAGAAAACTGTCTGAAAAGCTGCCCAAATATCTTCCGGCCGAAAGAAAAGACGGGTAACGAAAGACAAGCGCTTTTTAGACTGCTTCTTTATTTAACCAGCCTGAAAAGCTCATCAATCCTTCTTTCCTGGCTTTCCATTTTAGCTTGTTGTTCTTTTAACAATGTTTGCTGTTGTTCAATGATCCTTTGCTGTCTTGTGATCTGCTCCTGTTGCTCCTGTACTGCTTTTACCAAAGGCACTACAAATTCAGCGTATCTTATAGTATACAGATCCTTGTCACTGGCAGGGGCTGACACACCATTAAAGTCAAAATTTACTTCCTTTGCTGCCCTCGCTACTTCCTGGGCAATAAAGCCTGTTTGTTTTATACGTTCAATATCATACTTCGTTTCGAAGTCCCGAGTACGGATCCCTTGCAGTTCATTTTGAGTACGGATATCCAGATTGTAGGTCACAGGTCTTAACTTAGTAATAAAGGCCAGGCCGGGCACATCTTCCTGAACATTGGTTTTAATGCGTCCGTCGCTGTAAGTTGACCAGCCAACCTGCCCACCGATTTTTGCTGTTGAAGAATTACCTATCATCACCATATTGTCTTCCGTCACATGTGCCTCGGTACCTATTACAATAGAGTTACTCCCCTGGATACTGGACTTGGCGCCGATCACAATAGAATTACTGGCTGCACTGCCTCTTGTTGGCCCCAGGATATCAGTAGATACGCCAATAGCAATGTTGTTATCCCCGTCGGTATGGGCATTCATGGCCTTGAAACCGATCGCTATATTTCCATTAGATGTATTGTTTTGTAAAGCGAAGGTACCGACACCTGTATTATCTTTTGCCGTAGTGGTACCGATAAAAGCTCTTTCAAGCGCACCATAGCCCCATACGGTATTTGTATTAGAGGGACTTACATAACCTGCCTGAAGCTGGCCGCCATTCACTACTTCACCTGAATTATCCCCGACTTTCACGATAAAGGGCGCGTTTTTAGTAGTTCCTATATAGCTTGTGGCAGTAGTATTGGTATTCCCGGTAATGAGCCAGCCATTAGTTGCGCCTGGCCCCGGATCACCTTTAGGACCTTGTGACCCTGCAGGTCCTTGCGGACCTATGGGGCCTTGTGGACCTACAGCTCCCGGATCACCTTTTGGCCCCTGCGGACCGGTAGGGCCTGCATCACCTTTATCTCCCTTAGGCCCCTGTTCACCCGGAGTGCCATTCAGGGAATACAAAGCATAAGGCACGCTCAGTAGTTGAGTTGTTCCTAAATCGGCATAGGAAGCACCGCCTTCCGGGTCCATTTCTACTTTAATATATTTGTCGCCATTTCCCCAGTCTACACCGGTCATTGTCCCCGTGATTGCTGTGCCTGCACCTATGGCTAAATTATACAGGCCGGATACGTTAGTAGTTACTTTTTGAGATTCTGCATAAAGGACATTTGCAGCGTTGTCACTGCCATCGAGGATGCTGATCTTTATGCTCAGATTTTTATTGACAAGGGGCGAACCGGATGACGTTCTTGCTACCCCCTGGTAGTTAAATTTCTGTGGTGCCTGGGCGGAAGCTTGTAGCGTAAGCATAGCAGCACCTGCGCAGACTAAGAAAGTAAGAAATCCTTTTTTCATAACCGAAATTTTTTTGTTTGTAAAAAATTAATTGACTTTTTGAACTTTAAAACTTTTGATAAACTTCTGATCATTTTGATCGAATATAACATTCAGCAGGTATGAGCCGGAAGCGAATGCCTGCAGGTTGAGGCTTTGCTTTTCATTGCCGGTTTGTATGGCAACAGATTGCTGCTTCATCTCACGGCCCGTTATATCGGATAATATGAGGGTCAATGTACCTGACCCGGACAGGTTAGGCTGGATATAGAGTATATCCTGCGAGGGGTTGGGGTAAACAGTTAAAGCGTTGTCAGGCAATATCATCTCTGCGATACCTACAGACTCTTCCATGGGTTGCAATAGTCCCTGGGTAACGATTAAATTGGTTGATGATGCGGTATGCACCAAGACCATTTCGCCGATGGAGTATTCGTAGACCGATCCGGCTATCTCTTTGCTGCCCCCGGAAGCATTGAGCGTTGAGGGGGATATAGCCTGAGCCTGCACGCCTAAAGCGCCAAGCACAGTTGCTACTGTAAGGATTTGTTTTTTATTGATCATCATTGTAAAGTTTAGTTACATTGTTAAATAGATTTCTATAATAAGGCGTTTATACCCGTATGTTTTTTAACGAACTTATCACAGTCATTTCATTTTTATTACTTTTTCCACTTTTATCAACCTGTTTTCCCCGTCGTATATACGTAAGAAATAAATGCCGTCGGTCAGCTCGGTAACCGGGACGACAGTAGCGTTATCCATGCTCATTATTTCTTTACCGGCTATATTTGTAACTACTATATTGATCTCAGCGGAAGCTTCCACATAGATCTGGTTCTTAGAAGGGTTAGGGTATATTTTTACATACGAAACGGGTTCCGTATTGTGGATGGATGTTACATTCGTTACTTTGTAGATCTCAGATGTATCAATACAGCCGTTTTCGGTAGTGACTACAACAAAGTAATCCCCGTTTTCCTTTACAAGAAGTACGCTATCGGTTTGGCCTGCTATCATCTTACCATTAAAGAACCATTGATAGGTATAGTAAGATAGATGTGTGCCTAACTGAAAATCATTATGTACGGTAATGACCGGTTTTTCTATGCTTCCCAGCGATAAGGTCAGTGTCAATATGCTGTCGCATCCACTGGCGTTTTGAAAAACCTGGGTGTAGGTACCGCTTTCTGTATAATTCCGGCAATTCAGAATGAAATGATTGTCGCAGAGTTTGATATTCACGACAGATGATGAAGTATCCGGACAGAGCTGGTTGATCTTAATAGTATAGATATCGTAAGCACC
>JBEBVI010000293.1:0-5692 GCA_040392805.1 Taibaiella helva | reverse complement strand
GATTATTCCGTTGTGAATTGCTTTCATTAATTTTTCTAACTTCGTTGGACACAGCATCACCTGAATGCACAAAGAAAGCTACCTGGTTGTGAATTGCTTTCATTAATTTTTCTAACTTCGTTGGACACAGCCTGCTGCAACAACGCCACGCCCTCGGTATGGTTGTGAATTGCTTTCATTAATTTTTCTAACTTCGTTGGACACAGCTGGCGGGTTCTCGTTTTGCGGCTGCGGCTAGTTGTGAATTGCTTTCATTAATTTTTCTAACTTCGTTGGACACAGCTAAAAGCGCTGGCAAAAATGTGGGTAGATAGTTGTGAATTGCTTTCATTAATTTTTCTAACTTCGTTGGACACAGCATATTTTCAGTGTTTATTAGACCATTATTTGTTGTGAATTGCTTTCATTAATTTTTCTAACTTCGTTGGACACAGCTTATTGCTCCAAACCCCAATACAGATAAGGGTTTGGAGCAATTTTTATGCTCAAAAAAATACCCAACTTGAAGGATACTTATTGAAGATGGGAGCTTTTTTAGGCTCCTAAAACAGCTCTAACTGTTGTACTGTGGGTGGCACTTCTTCCAGGACATGGCCCCTGAATATTTCTATATCACCAAATTGTTTGTCCGTAATGCAAAGTATGCCCACATGCCCTTTTTCGGGTAGGATCGCCTTCACTCTTTTAATATGCACTTCAGCATTTTCCCGGCTAAAGCAATGGCGGATATATTTGCTGAACATAAACATCTGAAAGCCATAGCCCATGATCTGTTTCCTGAATTTCGCCGCGCGGCTCCTGTCCACCTTTGTGTCGGTCGGCAAATCGTACATTATGATTACCCACATTGTCCTGTATGCATTTAGGCGGTCAAACATTGGGAAACTTTTAAAGGATAATTTCGGGATATTTTAGCTTGCGTTCTGTTTTTTCAAAGCATTTTACCAAGGATGCCGTGGTCTTTGTTACTGCATTCATCAAAGGGCTGGTTTGTCCGTCTATTTTTACATCCAATGTGGGGATCTTGAGGAGTTGTGTTTTTGTATCGGTATTCAAAAAAGAAAGTTCATAGCTTTTGCCCAATAATTTCAAGATTAATAGATCTACTGCGGGGCGATAAGGTTCCATAATATCATCCGCAAGGCAAAAGGCATTATATTGGTTACGATGAAAAATACCCAGGGTCGGGATCAACCCGGAACCGACCAATGCCCTTGCTACTAATGCCCTCAAAATAGCGTAGCCATAATTAAGCGCAGCATTGGGGCTTCGTCCAAAATCTTCCCGGCTGAAACCCGTCTCTTCAGGGAAGATGCGCGGCCAGTAATAAACTGCCGCCCGGGCTTCGGCATTGCCGCTGTCCCCACTTTTTACCGTTTTTGCTATATTGTAGAGATGCCGGGCTTCCGCTTCGCTATGCATACCCATCACTTTTGCCTGATTATTAATTTTGGTAGTGATAGTTTGTTGCCACAATTGCTTTTTAAGCGGCTGGCTGGCTTCTACCTGTGCCTTATGCCTTTGGGTTTGCAAGGTGTTTCCGTCTAATGTAAGCAATGTGCCGATTGGATGATGCCTGGCATCGCAGGTAATCAGGGCTACATTATTTTCCAGTAGCTTTACCAACAGGGGCTGGCTGATCGTAATTTGACTATTATCCAAAACAATCAATCCAATGTCTTCAATAGGCGCTGTAACTGAAGGCACTTCCCGGCGTTTAATCTGGAGTTGGTTGTTTTCCAAACTCAGGTAAGCAGGATTGCCAAAATAGAGGGTGCGTTTAATCATAATCAACTGTTATTAATGAGTTGTGTAATGAGCTTTATCATTAATTCTTTGTCGGACGGGTTGCTCTGTGCCACCAATAATGCCAAAGCCACCAAAGCGTTGTCGTTGATTTTCAGCTCTCCATTCTTTTTGAAGCGATGCCGGTTTTTTTCCAAAAACCATACAAACAAAAATGCGCCTATCCTTTTATTGCCATCCGAAAAGGGATGGTTTTTAATCACAAAATACAGTAAGTGCGCCGCCTGCTCTTCAATACTCGGATACAGATATTGCCCGCCGAAAGTTTGTACGATGCCTTTTAATGTTCCCTCAAAGCTTTTGTCTTTTTCGTTCCCAAATAATTCTGTTGCTTCTTTTTGGGCAATGAGCTGCTTTTTTAGTTCGGCAATGGCATTTTTCGCTTCGGGATATGTGATTTCATAAGTGATGTTTTCATTCAGCCTTTCGGATGCTATATTGTTGCTGTCGTATTGGTTTAGCAGCAGAAAGCTTTGGGTGTATTGAGCAATGATTTCGAGCAAACCTTTGGCTTCTTTCAAATTGGTTTCATCGCCAATAGATTTTTGAATAAACAGAACGGTTTGCTGTAACTCATCTAAACGTTTTTGGTTGATAGTGTAGCCTTGTACTAAAACTTCCTTTAGTTTTTGAGTTGCCCAAATACGGAATTGAGTACCTTGTAGAGATTTAACACGATAACCTACCGAAATGATTACATCAAGATTATAGTATTTTACTTTTCGCTTAATCGTACGATTCCCCTCTGTTTGAACTGTCAAGGAATCCTTGACAGTTGAACTGTCATCCAACTCTTTCTCTTTAAACAAATTACTTATGTGTAGGCTAATATTTTGCTTGGTTTGCCCAAATAAAACACTCATCTGTTGTTGAGTCAGCCACACAGTATCTTGCTCAAACCGAACATCAATTTGAATATTACTGTCATTGCTTTGATATATAATAATATCGTTCATCCTTTTCGTTTTTATGAACTGCCGAGTTTTATTCGGCAACTCAAATATTCAATTTTACTTACAAGTGGGGTTGTTGCATTCTTTCAATAACCTCTTTTGTCATGTTCTATTTTGGAACATGACACTTATTTAACACTCCCCGACACTTACAATATCTCCCAAATGATTGATACGGACTTTGGTAGGATTCAATTCCATTAACCCTTTTAATCCTATCCTAAAATATCTCTTGCTTTCTTTTGCTCCATTGATTTTCTTGAGTTCTGTATTTTTTGTTTCCAAATGATGTCTAAACCAATAATCTCCATCTGCAATACTCCAAACTAAATAAAGACGTTTACTTAATAGCGGCTTGTCATTATCTTTCAGAGCTTCTTCAAATTCTTCTTTTGATAATCCTAAAACAAACATCTCATTTTGCTGCATGCTGAATTTTATTTTCAGGTTATCTGTCGGCAGCTTATTCAAGAATGTTTCAGGGTATTCTTTCCCCAATAATTCATTCCATATTTCAGAAGTGTTATTAATCGCAACGGGCAGTTTATATTTCTTCCTTTCTACTGCGTGCCAAAACGTACAACTATGCTGAACAAGCTTACTGTCCTTATCTTCATAAATGGCGATGTGATGATTGTTTCCTGTAAGAACAAATCCAATATCCTTGCCATTTTCGTCTTTTTTGATAGGTTGTAAGTTGTCCGCATCGGGTCGGGCAAACAACCTAACGGTTCTGATAGGAATTTGTTTTTCTTCATTGAACCATAATGTATCTTTAAACGCTTCTTTTTCTTTATTGCCATATTCTTTTAGTCTTTCTTTTACAAGCTCCTTAACTTTGTTATCAACAATATCCTCAACTTGATTCGCTTTTAAATTTTGAAGTTTATATTTCAAAACGGTAGCATCACTATAACAATCGGCTTTTTCAAGGACTGAAGTCTTATCTTCATTTAAGTAGATTGGCTTCTTTTTCAGAGAAGATATGG
This sequence comes from Taibaiella helva, assembly GCA_040392805.1. GTDB lineage: Bacteria > Bacteroidota > Bacteroidia > Chitinophagales > Chitinophagaceae > Taibaiella > Taibaiella helvus_B. The sequence goes on along the minus strand of JBEBVI010000293.1, from coordinate 1,944 downwards.
CGACTTTAGTATCATTGTTATTTTCTTTTAAACACTCTTTTACTAAAGTTTTTATTTTCGGATGAACAATGGTGTCTGAATTTTCAAATAAGTATTTCAAAGGTTTATTCTTCTCTACCACTTTTATTTTTCCATATACAGACTGTTCGTGTAATGCTCCTCTTGGAACAATTACTCCTTTTTCTTTATTGACTCCCGTAGCTTTGTGTTTAGTTACCGTTGCAACTTTTTTACCCGCTTTGAAAGAAACTAAAATTTTATCAGCCTCTTTCATTACGTCTTCGGTAGTAAACGGACGTTGCGTAATCAGATATTTTTCTAAAAGCGTATTTTTCTCATTAAACTGAATCTTAGCTTCTTCAACCTCTCTATTCATTTCATTTCTTGTATCGCTTGAATTCAGCGTGTTGATTCTTTGAATAAATCCTTGTTTAGTACAAGCAATTACCAAAGCATCAATAGCATGATGACGATGGTCATCACGTTTAGACCAATTGGCGATTTCTTCTTTTTGATGCTTTCGTTTGCCGTGGTCGCTTGTCCATTCTTTGATAACGGTCTGCCATAAGTCTTTGTACTTGGGCATTTGGAGATTCATCAGAACATCGTCCCAACCCCAAAGTTCTCTCAATTTAGCTGTTACACCACCCTCTGTTGCCGTAACATTATTACACACTTTCTGCAATATTTCTCTTGATTTGCGTGCTATATATTGTGTGTCCCGAAGTTGTCTGTCAATAAAATTTTCCCATAACTTTTTATCTGATTCTGTTTCCTTTTTCAATTTTTTTCGTTCTGCATATTCACTATAAGAAACCTTTAGACGTTGCATTTTACCATAGGATATTAGTCCTCTATTGAACCAATCATCAACTCTTTCCTGATACTTCTTCAATTCGCTTTCTCCTTTTGAAGCAATGTAATCGTAAGCCGTTTGATTTGTTTTGTGGGAATTACATTTACGATGAACCAGCACTTTATTGGTTTGTGAATCATCAAAAAGCAAAGCTTTGGGCACAATGTGGTCAACATCAAAAGCATCTCCGCTCAGTGCTTCGGTAAGATTAAATGTTTCTCCACAGTAAATACATTCATTGGTAACTTTAGCATCTTTCAGATTCTTACTCAATGACGGAAAAATGAATTTATATTTCTGTACGTATTTTTTTGTAGTTGGAAGTCCTAATTCTAACAATCTCTTTGAAATATCTTCATTCAGTTTTTTGTTTTTGGTGTTCAGCAAATCCATATCATTCCGTTCATCTTTGCTCTGTTTTAGTTCCCGAGCCAACTCTACTCTAATTTCAGACGGTTTCCCATATTTTTCTAAAATAGCATTGACAACATTTATCATCTGATTTAAAATCTTCTCAACGACAGGCTGTCTCAAACTGTTTTTAGGCAATAATTCTAATCTATCCGCTGTAACTTGCTCTTCTTTTTCATCCTTGGTCAAACTGTTGGAATGATTATAACCAGCAAAACTGCAAGCTTGAGAATAATCATAACCTTGCATCAGATACGGCAATATTTTACGCATTGCCTTGTTGGACTTATTACTGAATGCTTGCTTGTTGAAATCTAATCTTGACAGCTTGTCTGCCGTCTCTTCATCAAAATCAAATCTTTTCACAAGTGCATTTTTGCATTCGTCCAATTCCTTAATTGAATAAATCGTATGCCATAATTGATAAAAAGGCTCCCGCTCTACTGACGTACAAACTTCCTCACTTTCTTTTTCTTCCAGAACTTCCCCAGTTTTTTTATCAACTAATATTGAAACGTGATTAGATGGAACAATTGAAGCATTAAACTGTAACAAGTCATGTTCCCCTATAATTTTGTATATTAAATCGTATATTTCATTCCCTTTTATTCCTTTCAGAATTTGCTTATTAGCATAAACATCTTCTTTTTTAAGGTTGAGGATTTTAAGGAGTTCCG
>JBEBVI010000292.1:0-5711 GCA_040392805.1 Taibaiella helva | reverse complement strand
CACTAATGACGGTGTACCGGTGTATGACAACAACAATACCCTTAAAGCCGGGAACCGGGGGCCATCCTTACAGCAAGACCACATTTTCTTTGACAAGCTGATGCACTTCGACCGTGAGCGTATTCCCGAAAGAGTCGTGCATGCAAGAGGTTCGGGCGCGCATGGCATCTTTGAAGCGACAGCCGATATGTCGGCATACACTACGGCAGCCTTTCTGAAAAAAGGAACAGCTACACCCGTCTTTACGCGGTTTTCTACCGTTGCCGGATTTAAAGGCTCTACCGATCTGGCCAGGGACGTTCGCGGTTTTTCGGTAAAATTCTATACCGAAGAAGGTAATTACGACCTTGTAGGCAATAACATTCCCGTGTTTTTCATACAGGATGCCATGAACTTTCCCGACCTGGTGCATGCCGTAAAGCCCGAGCCCAACAATGAAATGCCCCAGGCCGCTTCGGCGCACGATACCTTTTGGGACTTTATCTCACTGATACCCGAATCGGCACACATGGTGATGTGGACAATGTCCGACAGGGCCATTCCGAGAAGCTTGAGGATGATGGAAGGCTTTGGGGTGCATACCTTTAAATTCGTGAATGCAAAAGGAAAAGCCACTTTCGTAAAATTTCACTGGAAACCGAGATTAGGCGTACATTCCGTAGCGTGGAACGAAGCGCAGAAAATTTCAGGCTTCGATGCGGATTTCCACCGCAGAGATCTTTGGGAAGCCATTGAGAACGGCGATTTTCCACAATGGGATTTAGGTGTGCAGCTCGTCCCGGAAGAAGACGAAATGAAATTTTCCTTCGATATCCTCGATCCGACAAAGATTATTCCTGAAGAACTGGTCCCTGTTCAGATTATCGGAACGATGACACTGAACCGCAATCCCGAAAACTTTTTTGCCGAAACCGAGCAGGCCGCATTCGATCCCGGAAGAGTTGTTCCCGGTATTGATTTTTCCGATGACCCGCTGTTGCAGGGAAGAATATTCTCTTATATGGATACGCAAAACTATCGTTTGGGTGGCCCTAACTTTCACGAGCTGCCGATCAACCGTCCGGTAAACGGTAAGCACAATAACCAGAAAGACGGCTTTTCGAGAATGGATATTCTCAAAGGAGCTTCCAGCTACTTCCCGAACAGCAAAGCGGAAGGTTGTCCTTACCACGCTATGCTGAAAGGCGAAACCGGATATCAGTCACACAAACAACCCATAGATGCCGCTAAAGTCAGGGCCCGCTCCGATTCCTTTGCCGACCATTTCACACAGGCAAGACTGTTCTTTAATTCACAAAGCCCCGAAGAGCAGGAGCACATTGTGAATGCTTTCAGCTTTGAGCTTTCTAAGGTCAATGACATGGATGTGCGCAGGCGTGAATTAGCCATATTAAACCAGGTGGACCCCAACCTTGCGAAAAAGGTAGGTAATAACTTAGGATTGGTCCCGCCAAAAGAGCTGGATACTTTAACCGTCCAGTTTGCCCGGCATAATCATCCCAAATATCCTATCCAGCCAAAAAAGCCGGAAGTGGAAAAGTCCGAAGCACTGAGCATGAAAGTAACCCCCGGAGAAGGAACTATCCAAACGCGGAAAGTCGCCTTCCTGGTGGATGACGGTGTGAGCAAAGCATCGGTAGATAAGATGAAAGCACAATTGGAAAAAGAAGGCGCAATGGCTGTGTTAATTGCTTCGCATGTAGGAAAAATAAAATACCGAGAAGGCGGAGAAGAAGAGATACAACATTCCTACCTCACAGATGCTTCCGTCCTGTACGATGCCTTCTATACACCTGATGGTGACTCTGTAAAAAAGCTGGCGGATAATCCCGATTATATTCAATTCGTTAATGAAGGCTACCGTCACTGCAAGGCACTGGCGTTTGCCAAAGGGGCCGAAGAGCTGGCTAAGAAGTCTTTTATTGAAAAGGATAAGGGTGTTGTTTTTGAAAGTTCTGATGATTTAGCCAAAGATTTTATCCATGTAATGAAAGGACACCGTGTCTGGGAAAGGGAAAAGCCGAGGAAAGTACCTGCGTAATTATAATAAGCTGAAAACGGATGAGGGTGCCTAAAAAGAGTTGTTTCACGCAAAGAACACGACGAATACAAAGAGACTAAGAATATAGTAATTTGACTTCAAAATAGTTACGTTGTAAACTTTGTTTTCTTTGTTCGCTTTGTGTGAACTTCTCTCTTGCGGAGCAAAAATAAACAGCCTATTTAGATAGCCTCTACAACAGATTGACAGGAAACTATTTTAATTTTAACCATGCCTATTAAAATAACTATAACAGACGATCACCCCTTAGTTGTCAGCGGACTGAGAACTATCCTGGAACTGGTAGCGCACATACAAGTCATTGCCACTTATAGTTCAGGAGGGGAACTATTGGAAGGATTGAAAACAATACAGCCGGATGTCATTCTTACCGATTTGCAAATGCCTGGCAGTCCGCATGGCGTGGAGCTGATACGCAGCCTGAAAAAACAGTATCCCGACATACCGGTTCTTATACTTTCCGGCCAGGAAGCCCTGTTCAATATCCAGGATATGATGGCACAGGGCAGTAACGGTTACCTGCTCAAAAATACAACAGACAGGGACATGCTGGTTTATGCCATAGAGCAGGTATATAAAGGCGAACTGTTCCTGGAACCGTCTCTTAAGAATCAATTGCTCAACCAGGTCTTTAGAGCCCGGAACGAAAAAGAAAAAGTAAACACATCCATATCCAGCAGGCAAAAAGAAATACTGGCATTACTGGAGAAAGGATACTCCAGCCAGCAAATAGCAGACACGCTTCACCTCAGCGTCAGAACTGTAGAAAGCCACAGGTTAAGCCTGCTCCAGAAACTCGAAGTCAAAAATGCACTCGCACTGGTCAGTAAGGCAAAAGAATTGGGATTGTTGTGATGGGTGATAAGTGATGGGTTGATGAGCGACAGTAATGATACATAATTTATTATAATATACTAACAAAACGAGATGTTGCGTCGTTGCGACTTCTTTGCACCGTTGCGAGCAACCTGTTTTTAATTTTGACTTATGAATTTTGACTTACGATCAATGAAACCGTTGATAAGACTCCCGTTCAAGCGCCTCCCTATGATCAGGATGTGCAATTTTAATTAAAGCCTGGGCACGTTGTTTCATATTCATTCCAAATAAATTAATGGCGCCGTACTCCGTAACTACCCAATGAATATGCCCCCGGGTAGTTACCACACCTGCCCCCACTTTCAAACTGGATACTATTTTTGATGCTCCTTTCGAGGTTACCGAAGGCAAAGCAATAATGGGCTTCCCCCCCGGTGACAAAGCGGCCCCACGAATAAAATCCATTTGCCCGCCGATCCCGGAATACTGGTAAGTGCCTATAGAGTCCGAGCAAACCTGGCCGGTAAGGTCTACTTCTATGGCACTGTTTATTGCCGTCACTTTAGGATTTAAGGATATTTTTCGGGGATCGTTCACATAGGCTACATCCATAAATTTGAACATGGGATTATCATCCACAAAATCATACAACTTACGGGAGCCTAACATAAACGAGCTGACATTATATCCGTTCACTTCTTTCTTCAGGCTATTGTCAATCACGCCCGATTCTATAAGCGGTATAATACCATCGGAAAACATTTCGGTATGTAAGCCCAGATGCTTGTGTGCACCCAGGTTTTTCAACACAGAATCGGGTATATTTCCGATGCCCAATTGTAAGGTAGCGCCATCTTCTATCAACTCTGCTGCAATGGTCCCTATTTTATTACTGATCTCGTTTTGATTATCTGCATAGCATACTTCAGGCAATGGATCTTCTACCCATACCGCAGCGGCAAATCTGCTGCAATGTATAAAGCCGTCTCCATGCACTCTGGGCATATTGGGATTGACCTGGGCTATAACAACGGACGCACTGTCAACGGCTCCCCGTGCTATATCTACTGATGTTCCTAAAGAACAATAACCATGCTTATCCGGAGGAGAAACCTGTACAATGGCCACATCTAACGGCAGGATACCCTGGCGGAACAACCCGGGAATTTCACTTAGAAAAACCGGCACATAGTCCCCATATATGGTATTGACCACCTTACGTACACCTTGTGAAACAAATAGGGAATTCACAAAAAAATGCCCATCTATATCTTCCGCATCCAGTTGTATACCCTGAAGGGTTATACTGACCAATTCCACATCTGCCAACCTGTCTTTTTCCGCTATCATTTTCCTGATCAGGTGGACGGGAGTGGCTGCACTACCATGTAAAAAAACCCGCTGGCCGGATTGTATATAGGTTAATGCCTGCTCTGCAGTTGTATATTGCATATTCATCTTTGTTAGACTGCAAACCTAACAAAAATTACAGGAGCAATATATACCTGTTCGTCATCGAAGTGTGAAATTATTCTCGTGATCCGGACTAATAATGATCATTATTAACCCTTATCGTCCTCTGCATCTATATCCGGATTCAGTACATCGTCGGGAATATCCAGGTCATCACCGGTATCAAATACATTATCTTCATCAGGTCCTTCATTGAGCCTTTCTCCATCCTCATCGGTATCCTCCAGGATATCAGAAGCCCAGGTCTCATCACTGGAATTATCCTGCTCCGATTCTTTCAGCAGGACGATCTCCTCCGGCGATACATTAATATTTCCATCTATAAGGTCGTCATTATTTACTTCCTTATCCACCGGGTCAGTTTCAGGCACTTCTCCTGCCGGCAGTTCCCTGGGTAAACGGTAGTCGTCATCCGAATCGGGCATACGCTCTATTTCCTCGTTTTCCAGGTGTATGGTCTTCCTGTCCACTTTGTCTTTAGGTAGCTGATATTCTTCTTTATTCTGCTGCTTATCCTGACTCATAATTCAATTTTTTATTTTGAATTATTTTCAACAATACAAAAGCTATAAAGTTGACAAGGGTATGGTAAGTATTTGCCCGGATTGAATGCCCATTCTTACCCGGTACAACAACAAGCACTTATGGAGGTTGCAGAAAATGGTAATTATACCGTGGTGAGCAGCCATACTACTTTAAGCACAATAGAGGGACGTAATATGATACAAACAGAGCAATCCACGCACTCTATAAAAGATCTGCCGGCAGACATGTACCTGCTGCAGATTAGAAGCAAGGATGGCAGAGTAATTAAAACAGAAAAAATAATTTAAGAGTAAGCGGGTGCTAAAAGTATAAATCAGTAGAGGTAGAAAGAAAACTATTATTTTCTTTCTACCTCTAATCGCCATCCGGTATATAAAAATCAGGAGAAAATCAGCATAGGAATCTTTCGCTTTTATAGATTATGCTGTCTCCACTTTTTTCACCCTGGAAGAGCCCCCCCCTCTTCCACAAGGTAAATGACTCCATAATTCGGTAACGCTCTTAGCTTGTAATGTTGTTGTATAGACTTCCCGACAACATTTTACAAATCGCTTTATAGTAAGCACATTTTTACAGGTAATACGATAGTGAATATATAAATAGACCTATATTTTTCATATTATTTTTTTGTTTTACATTTGGTATATAATATTAATCATTATGTCATACGCTTTGTATATTCCTGTTACAGAAACGCTTAAAGAACTGAGAACTTCCCTGAAAGCAGCTACACCTATGATAGCCCCTCGTATCAAAATGGATATTCCGGAGCAAACTGAGCCACTTATTCCGGGGGAAACTGAGCCACCTA
>JBEBVI010000291.1:0-5718 GCA_040392805.1 Taibaiella helva | reverse complement strand
GGACTTATACCGGCGTTTCATTGACCGGAGGAACAGGGTCAGGTGCAAAGGCTACTATTGTAGTTACAGCAGGCGCTGTAACATCCGTTACAATTACAACCCCCGGGACTGGGTATTCTATTAATGACACATTAGGGGCAGCTGCTGCTGATATAGGCACTGGCGGTACTGGATTCGCTGTAAAAGTTGCAACCGTTAATTCAGATGCAACAGGTTACGGTACGTTACCTGCAAGTCACACTTATGCAGGTATCCTCATTGCTACTATCCCAACAGATAAGGCCTTCGCCGGTATTCTCGTTCAGGGGACAGTTAACCACAAAGCAATGCAGTTTGATTCAGCAAGTATTCTATCTGCTTTAAAATCAGCCCTCCCGTTAGTGGATTTCCGTTCAGACAACCAATAACACATTAACCAAAACTAATTTTTTCAAATGGCACAACATTTATTTATAGACTGGGCAAAAGAAAACCTCCCCGGTATTACCGTTAGGGTTGTTAGTAAGCTCAATGATGAGAACCGCATACAACCGTATCGCTTCTTATCAATGCTATCTCCCCGTTTTTCTGTAACAGGAATGTGGAATAGCGTTGGCATCAATGGCCGCATGGTAATGGCTGATGTAGTGGCGTTGGATTCATCCATACCGTTGAAAAGCCGCCCTGCAATATCCCGCGCATCAGGAAAGATCGCTAAAATGGGTCTTGAAATGCAGCTCAATGAGGAGCAACTTACGGAGCTGGACACAATGGTAGCAACCGGTATACCCGACCAGCAAATCATGAACGCTTTGTTCAGCGATGTAGGAACAGTTATTTCAGGTATTTATGAACGTATAGAATATTTGTTATTGCAAGCTCTATCAACCGGCACAGCTCTAACTACTGATGCCGATAACGTTGGTGTGGGTATCCGCATGGATTATCAAGTTCCTGTTTCTCATAAAAGAGGTGTTACAACATTATGGAGTAATAACCTTGCAAAAAGAATGGATGACATTCAGGCGCTAATCGATGCCGCAGATGCAAACGGTGATGTATTCGTTCATGCGATGGCTGACAGGACTGCAATTAAAGCCCTTTTGGCTGACGCTCAATTTAGAGAGTATTGGGGCTTTGGCCGTGGTTTTGCGGGTGATTACAGCAAGATTCCAAATCTTGACGAAGAAACCGTTATTGCATTGTTCCAAAACAAATGGGGCATCACATTGGAGGTTGTAAACCGGAAGTTTAAAGCCGAGCAAAACGGCATCATCTCAAACATAACCCCGTGGCAGGATGGCGTTATCTCCTTCCTTACCGATAGAAATGTAGGAGACTTGGTATATGCAACCCTTGCAGAGGATAACCATCGTGACGAATCAGTGGTGTACGCAAAACCCAACGAATATATTTTGGTTTCCCGTGGTGTGGACAGTAAACCATCTTTAAGGGAATATACAAAATCACAGGCTCGCGTAGCACCGGCTATCAACGGGGATTCCATTTATTTACTTGACACTAAATCAGTACAAGCGTAATGGCACGTCCTAAAAAAATAATCGATCCAATTGTTGAAACAGATCAGATTGCTGAAGAAACGAAAGAACAGGCATCTCCGGCGGGTTACGTTGTAATAAACAAATTCGTTGACAAGGACAACTTTAGTGTTGTTTATAATGAGGGTGACGAAGTTCCCGAACGATTCGACAGCGAAAGGATCGGCAATCTTTTAAAACTCGGACTGATTAAAGCAAAATAATGACCAACCTTGAAGCCTTTAAGTTCTTACTTGATAATCCTGGCATATCTGATACACGCATTTCAGGACTGCTTGAATTTTCCGGTATCAATCCTTTAGGCATCTGGGAAAAGTCAAAAACAAACCCTATCAACTGTTCTTTTTATGATGCGTTGATAAATGAAATTCTGAAAGGAGCTAATGCCAATACCGGTATTAGTTCTATTTCAGAGGGTGGTATGAGCATTTCATATAGCACAGCCTCCCCTTATTTAAAAACACGAATAGACGGATTAGTAAATGATAGTGGTTGCAGCTCTTTGATTAACAAGTATAGCACACAACCTAAGATTAGGGATGTTTCCCATCTTCTTTACCGCCCATGATTTGGTATGACGATACGGCAACATTTAAGAAAGTCACAGCAGGAGGGTATAATTCAGACACAGGATTACCAAATGCTGAAACTACTCAAACCGTAACGCTTATTGGCCGGTATGATACAAGTGTCCGAAGGTTTGTTCAACGTAGTCAGGATGGTAATTATACGGCTCCGAAGTTTGTGTTTTATATGCCTTTGTCATCCGTTGTAGTGCCATTGGGGGTTGAGTTAACAGTAACCGACACTACCAGCGGCGCAATTTACAAAGGGATTGTAACACAATACAATAAAGGGCGTTTAAATTCTTACGTACTATGTCAATAACTCCACAGTTTACAATGTTGCAGGTTCAGGATTATATGCTGAAAAACATTGAGCGGTATGAGCAAACGATATTAGATGCGTTAAGAAGAACGGGAGAAAAGGCAGTGGCTTATATGCGTTCCTTGCGGACGTATAAAGACCGGACAACTAACCTAAGGTCATCTGCCGGGTATGCAATCTATAAGGATGGATCGCAGGTCGGTGAGAGTTTTACCGGGTCGGCAGAAGGGGTGCAATCTTCAAAAGCAATATGTATGGAAGTTGCTGCACAATACGCACCATCAAAAGGATTCCTTTTAGTTGTTACCGCGGGGATGGAGTATGCTATTTATGTTGAAGCAAAAGGCTATGACGTAATAACAGGAGGATCGAAAGAGGCTTCAAAGTTCATTAAAGACAGGATGCAAAAAATTCATAGAAAGATTAGCAAATGACCCCATTTCAAGCAATAAAAGAAGTTCGTAAACTATTATGGGTGTCATCCGTTCGGGCTTTGGTAACAAGCGTTTACACTGGTGAGGTTGCTTTATCGGAATATGATCGGGCTTTTAATGCTAAAGAAAAATTCATTGTTATTAATTTTTTGACAGGTGATTTCGATCAATTGCAGGAGGCAGAACTAAATGTAAATATTTACGTACCTGATGTAAACGGGGTGATGGATGGAACTTCTTTGGATGCTATACATAATGCAGTGAAACCGTTAATCGAAGATGCTTATACCGCATAAATCAGTACAGAATTGGGGCGAATCAATATTTTAAAAGAGGAAGATAAACAATATACTTTCTACAATCAAAGACTAACAGTCAGGGCGATAAACTTAAATCAAAACCAAAACTTAAAAATAATATAATATGGCAACTTATAAACCATTTTACGGTCTTAAAAAAATAGAAGTAGGCGACGCCGTAGCAACCAATACCGCTCCTGGCTCGCTAAAAGAATTGCCTTTTACAAAGGTAGACACCGCAGTTTACGGTAAGGCGGAAGATACATTTACCGATGTTCCTATTGAGGAAAGCGATATTATGCTTCAAAGGCTAAAATCACAGGCTGGGGCGCGAACTTATGTGGTAACAACGTATTGTAACGACCTTGAATTAAAAGCATATTTGGAAGGCGGTACGTATACCCCCCCTGTTTCCGGGCCTCCTGCTGTCGGAGCTAAATATTCGCCTCCTGAAACACAGCAATCGATTAACCGGTATGTAAAACTTGAGATGATTCAGGGGAAAATAATTGAAATGTTCAATGCCAGCGTTTCTTTCGTTGAAAATACTATTACGCAAAAATCCGGGCTTCCTGAATGGACTATAACATTTACAGCACAGGCAGTAGGTTCTACATATAAGGCGGTTATCGAAACAGAACCTCCAGCAGCATAATTACAAACCAAAACTAAACCCAAAGGGCGGTGAGTATATCGCCGCCTTTTTTATTTTATGGACACAATTGTAAGGAAAGAAGATATACAGCAAGCGGAGGCTGATATGCTCTTAGAACGGGCAATAGATATATCTGTTGTGGTAACCAAAACCCCGAAATGGTGGGAGCTGTGGAAGAAAGAAAAACAGATAAAATACACATTCTCTGTCCGTCCCCTAACGATAGGGCAACAACAAAGGATAGTCGGAAGATTGGCAAAATTAGACGAATCGCCATTTCATACGAACCAACCAACAATGAAGGTTTACGGGAAGATGGTTGCCGAAAATATGGATGATATTATTTATTGTGTCGGCGTAATGCTTACCCCCCCTAAAGAAGAGCCAAAAGTTGAGTTATTGCAATTCATAAAGGATCATTTCGACAACGAAACGATGGAGAAGATGTGGCATATAATGGTGAAGCAAATGTATGTCAATCCTTTTTTGAGTGGTATAGTCTTGATAAAAGGGATCGAGATGAACCCCACAACCTAAGTGAGAATCATAGCACTTGGGAAAAAATAGGAGGTATAATGAAATATTTCAGGATGGGTTGGGATGAGATTATGTATGAAAGAAGTGCGGCTAATATATCCATGCTGCTTGCCACAATTCCGGATTACTCAAAGGACAAGGAAAAAAACCAAACAATATCTAAGGCCGAAAAAATGGCTAACGCTTTAACGAATCTATAATGGCAAAAGTTGATATATCAGAAGGCGGAATGTATTATAAAATTGGTGCAGATACCAGCGACCTTGATAAGGGAGTAAAGGAGGTAGTATCTAATTTTAACAAGATAAGTGCCGAAGCCGAGAAAGCTGGTCAAAAAATGGATAGTGCTTTTAAAACAGGAGGCGCCAAACAATTTCAGTCTGTTTTAGAATCTCTAACCGGTTCGATTGATAAAAATGAAAAATATTTATCTGAATTAATTAATGAACAGGAAAAGCACGCTGCCTCATTAAAAAAAGGAGAAAAGGTTACGGCTGATTATTTAGCTAAAGAGGCTCAATTAGCCAATGAAATAAAATATGTAACGAAAGTTTTGCAAATGCAAAGGGCGGAACAGTCTGCGGGGGTTGGGTCTGTTGCTGCATTAGATGCACGAGTAAAGCTGCTCACAACGAGCTATCATCAATTATCTGCCGCAGAACAAAAATCTGCCATCGGGCAATCACTGCGAACCGAAATAGGTGCCGCAAGTAAGGCTTTGGATACTGCAAAAAAAGGGATGAGTGATGTGGGTAAGTCTGCTGCTGGCATGGGCAGCAAGGTGGCAGCCGGGGCGGGTAAAGCGTTTAGCGCCCTTAAAACAATGGCATACCTTATTCCCGGGTTAGGGTTGGCAGGATTAATAGCTGCAATTGTTAAAGGAATAACAGAATTAATAAAAGTTTCTGGTTTATTTAACAGAGAACTCTCCAATTTAGAAAAATCACAAAAACTTAGCAATGAAGTTTCCCAAAAGGCGATAGACGGATACATTCAACAGAAAGTACAAATGGAAATTCTCATTGATCGTGTCAATGAGGGCGGTAAAAGTTTTTCCGAAAAGCAAAGTATTTTAAAATCCTATAATAAGGAATTTGGAGATACGATAGGTAAAGCCAATAATTATGCCGAAGCAGAATCTTATATCATAAAGCAGGGCGCAAATTTTATCAAAGCTATTGAACTTAGGGCGAAGGCTTTAGCGGCCTTGCAAATGGCAACTGATGAGGCTAAAAAGCAAGTTGAATTACAACTCAACCCGGAAAGTGCGCTAACTGGGATTGAAACCGCTGCCTATAAAACGGCCAAGTTCCTTAGAGATATTGCGGGAGAGAACTCCCGTATGAAAAAGGATTTCACAAAACAGG